>CAYYJX010000097.1:0-3672 GCA_964471545.1 uncultured Fimbriimonas sp.
CCGATTCCTGGACTGGCTTTCTAGGAATCTGGCGACCCTCCCGATTTGATCGGGATGCTCTACCACTGAGCTAACCGCCCGTTTTGTTAAGTGTACCGATTCCTGGACTGGCTTTCTAGGAATCTGGCGACCCTCCCGATTTGATCGGGAGGCTCTACCACTGAGTGAACTATCAGTTTACCGATTCCTCGAACGAGTTTCTAGGAATCGGGTGCCTCCCAGATCCCTAGATTTTTATCGACCGAAGGTCCCGCCAGAGCAGTCGGAAAACTCCAAAACTTGCGGGCGTCGCAGTAAACTTTCAACCATTGGGGCGTAGGAAGGCTCCGAGCGGTCGAATGCGCACGAGTCACAAAGCACTACGGCTATGCCTGTCCCCAGGGCTCCTTGGATGGTCCCTTCTGGGCCTGGCTCTCTCGCCCTACTTCATCGCCCATAAGGTGCGCCGATATCTTAAGTATCGAAAGATTGACGAGATCAATCCGGAGCGATGGCTCAGTGGCATTGTGCAGCACAGTCCCGAGCCCAAGATTGAAGGTCCCCGGGTGGCACTGGTCGGAGCAAGCGATGGGGAATTGGTGATCATGCGTCAAATTGCGGGCGCACTCACCGAGCTGAGACCGCGTGTGCAGCTTGCCTGGACGCTGCGAGACGCCAAAACCATCTCTGACGTTCGGCAAACGCACCCCGACTGGGAACTCAGTTACTGGCCTTTCGACTTTTTCTATCCCGTCATGCGCTACCTAGCAGAAGTGAAGCCGGACGTGATGATCCTCACTGAGCGGTATCGCTTCCCAGTGCTTGTGGTTGGGGCTGCCCTTGGCGGAACCCATGTGGTCTTGCTGAACAGCCGGATCAAGCGAACACCACTCGACCGATGGCTCCTCAAGCATGTTCGAACCGTGATGGTTCGCACGCAACAAGAAGCTGATTGGGCTAAGGAGTTCATCTCGTCCAACACCAATCTGGTGGTCACGGGCGACATCAAGCTGGAACTTCGGAAGGCTGAACTTGGCGCGGTGCGAGAACAAGACTTGGAAGACTGGTTGAAGCCAGACGCCGAAAAGGCGCTGATGGCGAGCGGAAGCACCGATAGTCTTGCCGAAGACAAGTGGGTGATGGAGGCCTTTATGAAGGCTCGCGAGCGCAGACCCATGCGGCTCATGATCGCTCCCAGACGCGTGGAGCGCCGAGACGAATTGGCTCAATTGGCAAAGTCTCTGGGGCTGAAAGTTAGGGTTCGATCCGGTCCATACGGTCCTGCCGTCGAACCCGGCGAAGAAGACGTTCTCATCCTGGACACCATGGGCGAACTGGCGGTTGCATATAAGCATTGCAAAGCCGCTTACGTAGGCGGTGCTTGGGACGGAATGGGGCACAACGTTACCGAACCCGTGGCTTGGGGTGTCCCAGTTGCATACGGCCGTAGAAGAGGCCACTTCCGAGCGCTCCAACTTCTGTGTGAATCTCACGGAGTGGGATACCGAGTCGGAGAATCGGGACTGCTTGCCGACTTCTTCGTGAAGTTCGCCAATGATCCGGTCGCAAGCGAAGACGCCCGAAACCGGTGCGAGGCTCTTGCCATCGAGCAGTCCGGCGCGTTCCGAAAGACGGTGAACGAAGTTGTGCGCGTGATCGATTTGGTCGGCCAAGAGGTGCCCGTAGCGGCGCCCGCTTCGGCGGCTTCTGGAGAGTAAAGTGCCTCGCATCGGATTTCGAATGAGCGTCCACGCAGGTCGCGAGCAGGAATACGAAGCCCGTCACAACCCCATCTGGCCAGAGCTGGAAGCCGTTCTCAAGTCGCACGGGGTCCGCAATTACTCCATCTTTCTTGACCCAGCGACCGGAGACTTGTTCGGATACGCCGAGGTCGAAAGCCGAACCCAGTGGGAGGCGATCGCAGGGACGCCTGAGTGTCAGAGATGGTGGGCATCAATGAGCGAACTCATGCCCTCTGAATCTGACCACCGTCCCATCTCCAAGGAACTTAAAGAAGTCTTCCATTTGGATTAGGCGGGTGGGCAGTGCCCCATGCGACATAATTGAACCTGTCCCATGTCGCGAATCCTTTCCAGTCTCCCCGTCGGCGAAAAAGTCGGCATAGCATTCTCGGGTGGCCTAGACACCTCTGTCGCCGTCGCGTGGATGCGTGAGAAAGGAGCATTCCCTTACTGCTACACCGGACTGCTTGGTCAGTACGACGAGACCGATGTCGAGGGCGTACCGCAGCGCGCGCTTGACTATGGAGCCGAAAAAGCAAGGCTCATCGACTGCCGCAAAGAGATGGTGCACGAGGGACTGAGCGCCCTCCAATGCGGAGCCTTCCACATCAGTAGCGCCGGCAAAACCTATTTCAACACCACGCCCATCGGTCGAGCCGTAACCGGAACCTTGCTCGTGCGAGCCATGGCGGAAGACGGCGTTTCGATCTGGGGCGACGGCAGCACCTATAAGGGCAACGATATCGAGCGGTTCTACCGATACGGACTGCTTGCAAACCCCGATCTGCGCATTTACAAGCCGTGGCTAGACCGAGCCTTCGTAGATGAACTCGGCGGCCGAAAGGAGATGAGCGAGTGGCTTTCCGCGCGCGATCTGCCTTACCGCGACAGCAAAGAGAAGGCCTACTCCACCGATGCCAATATTTGGGGAGCCACTCACGAGGCCAAGGATCTCGAATTTCTAAACAAGGGAATCGATATCGTCGAACCTATTATGTGTGTCCGCTACTGGGATCCCGCGGTTGAGATCAAGGCCGAGCAGGTGACCATCGAGTTCCAAGAGGGTTGGCCTGTGCGAATCAACGGTGAGAGCTTTGCCAACGATGTCGAACTCGTTCTTAAGGCAAACGAGATCGGTGGTCGACACGGTCTTGGCTGTAGCGATCAGATCGAGAACCGGATCATTGAAGCCAAGAGTAGAGGCATCTACGAAGCGCCGGGTATGGCGCTGCTGTTCGCGGCCTACGAAAGACTCGTGAACGCCATTCACAACGAAGGGACGATCGATAACTACCGCGCATACGGACGAAAGCTCGGGCGACTCATGTATGAAGGGAGATGGTTCGACCCGCAATCGCTCATGCTTCGAGACTCCGTTCAGCGATGGGTCGCACAACTGGTGACCGGTTCCGTGACGCTCGAACTGCGACGCGGCGACGACTACTCGATCCTTAACACCGAGGGTCCAAATCTGGCGTACCACCCGGAGAAACTTTCTATGGAAAGTGGCAAGTCAGAGTTCACACCAGAAGACCGAATTGGTCAACTCTCTATGCGCAATCTGGATATCCAAGATACTCGCTCGAAGATTCTGGAGTACGGCAAGCCGAAGGCGCTCGATCACAATCTGGGCATCCTAGGGCTCGAGTCCGGCGAGTAGAGAGATGGAGCAAGAATCCCCTCTGAACGCGGAATGTGAGAAGAGGGGATTGTGGATCAAGTATTAGCTTAAGTCAGTAGCAAAGCGCTTCACGGCTTTCGCCTCTTCGATTGCCCGGTTAAGAGATGCCCCGGTCAGGAATTCTGTAAGGGCTGCCTTTGGAATCCATCTCTTGATTGCCCAAACCACACAGGCGTACGCTCCAATGCCAACCACAATGTTGGCAAGCACCCATCCGGGCTGAAACTTGTCCAAGATCTGGTGTGCCCCGAGCGATTGCAGCAAGGCGAT
>CAYYJX010000097.1:3772-11235 GCA_964471545.1 uncultured Fimbriimonas sp.
AAATTCGGCTTGGCCGGCCAAATATTGCCCAGAGAACGAGTTCATTAGGAATCCGAATAAGATATCCCCGATGGGACTCGCGTACAAGCCAATCGATCGCCGTCGATGCTTGTGCGCAGATTCTAGTCGCGTCACTCGCTCGTCGATTTGCTGCCACTGAGTTTGAAGTTGATCAAGATTCATATGAGTGTCTACCGGTAAGGTTATTGAAAGTCCGTTCGAAGTCGTTCTCGCAGTCGTGAAAGCTTGGCGCCCACGTTAGATTCAGAAAGTCCTAAGGTTTCGCCAATCTCGGCGTAGGAGAGGCCTTCAAGGTGCAAGATGAGAAGCGCTCGGTTAAGTGCATCCAAACTCCGGAGGATGGACTCCAGAAGGATTCGACTGTCCGTATCGTCCCCGCTCGATCCAACACCAGACATGTCTTCCTCGTAGGTGGAGGGAGTCTGTGGGCGACGGTGAACAAAAGAAAGCGCCACGTTCAACGCCACTCGGTACATCCAAGTGGAAAAAGGCCGTTGAACATCGTAATTCGGAAAAGCTTGCCACAGTCGTACACGAATCTCTTGAGCAAGATCGGCCCTATCTTCAGCCGACCAAGCGTAGGAGAACGCAACCTTGTGAATGATCCCCGAATGCGAAGCTAGGAGCGATTCAAACCGCTCCTTTTCCGATTCTCTGGATCGTGCCCCGAACTTCATTCAAATTGTTGTTCTTAAACAGGGCTCCATTCCTTACAAGAAAGTTGAAATTGTGTGCCCTATCGGTGGTTCTGAAGCCAACAAATCAATCCAGTGAGACTCATGTGCAGACCGGTTAACCCCCAGAAACTGCGCAGAAAGCTGGGCTTGCTGGACTTGTGCCGGATCGATACAATGCCAAGCCAAACTCCCGGGAATCCGCCCAAGGCGCCTATCGAGAGTAAGACGCGCTCAGGAATCCTCTGGCGGTTTCGCCCCGCTCGACGTTTGTCGGTCAGCATGGTCAAAAAGCCGATCGACGAGAGGACAAGAATCGCCCCTGGCCAAGAAATCGGGACCCGATGAGCAAGGACGCCGATCCCAAGGGACACAAACCACAGAAGAATCACCGCCCACCCAACGGTGCTCATCGCTCGCCCCATCAATCCATCTTAGCAAGATTGAATGTCGGTATCAGAATTTACTTATCGGGACTTCATTGGTCCCTGCCTATCGCCTATGCTCAAAGCCGGAGAGTCAACTCGCAATGATGCAACCCTGGTTTCCCGACGCCAAACTTGGCATCTTCATTCACTACGGCATTTACGCCGTTAACGGAATCGCTGAGTCGTGGTCGTTTTTCAACGGTCAGATTAGTTACGACGACTACATGAAGCAACTGGATGGGTTCACCGCATCCAAGTACAACCCGGACGAGTGGGCCGATCTCTTCGAGCGCGCCGGAGCCAAGTATGCCGTTCTCACCACGAAACACCACGACGGTGTCGCGCTTTGGGACACCAAGGCAAACGATCTCAGCGTCGTCAATAAGACGCCTGCAGGCCGAGACCTGATTACCCCGTATGTTGAGGCGCTACGAAAGCACAACCTAAAAGTAGGGTTCTATTTCTCGCACCTCGATTGGTCGCATCCCGATTACGCCACGATCTATCCGAGCAAGCACAGCATCGAGCAACCGGGAACCGAGCGGTACAAGAACCGTTTTGCCTATCCCGAACCGGGTACGGAGAATCCGGAAGCTTGGAAGCGGTTCATCCAATTCCACCGGGCTCAGCTAGAGGAGCTATCCACCCAATTTGGCGACGTTGATATCTATTGGTTCGATGGCGAGTGGGAACGCGACCCGGAGCAATTCGACATGAAAGGGCTGAGAGACCAACTCACCGCCTGGCAGCCGAATGCGATCTTCAACTCGCGCCTTTTGGACCACGGAGACTACGCCACTCCCGAGCAGGGAATCCCGATCGTTCCGCCCGACGGACCCTGGGAGTTCTGCGTCACGATCAACGATAGCTGGGGATACCAAACCAACGATCACAACCATAAGTCGGTCCGACAGATCGTGCGAATGTTTGCCGAGACCATCGGGATGGGAGGCAACATGCTTCTCGATGTAGGTCCTTACGAAGACGGCTCTCTCCAACCGGAACAGGTCGATCGACTCGAAAAGCTTGGAGCTTGGATTAAGCCGAATGCGGAGGCGATCTATGAAACGGTCGCAGGACTCCCGCCGGGATTGTTCTACGGGGCGTCCACTTTCTCCAAGGATAAGCGCAACCTTTATCTTTTCGTCTTCGACATGCCGAGCGACCAGGTAGCGGTCAAGGGACTTCGAGCAAAGCCCACCAAGGTGAGCGTTCTCAACGGAGAAGAACTCAACTCAACCATGATCGGTGGACTCGGCGAAACGCCGGGCATCCTCTGGATCGACGTCGCGCAAGTGAAGGCAAATCCCAACGCCACGGTCCTGAAACTTGAGTTTGAGAATCCGGTCGAACTCTATCTGGGCAAGGGAAGAGGCTAACTCCGCGGGGCGAATCGCATTTTCTCTGAACTCTTAAAGCGGGAAATCAGGGAAAATGCGGTTTATCGCCATGAAATCATCTGCCTTAATGGCTCTCGTTCTTGTCATGGGTGTTCAAACGCCCGGCGGCAAGAAAATTCTCGACCATTCGGTGTACGACGGTTGGAAGTCGATTCGAGGCACCACCCTCTCGAACAACGGTCAGTGGGTTGCCTACGCCATTGCTCCTCAAGAGGGAGACATGGTGTTGGAAGTTCAAAACACCAAGTCCAAGAAGAAGTACGCCTTTCCGGTTGGCCAAAGCTTAACCCTGCCCGCAGGTTCGCCCACCCAGCCCCGAGTCTCCTTCTCTGGCGACTCCAAGTTCCTTGTCGCCACGGTCCTTCCCAAGTGGGAAGACTACAAAAAGGCCCGTAAGGACAAAGCCAAGCCCGAGGATCAACCGAAGAACGCTCTTCTCATCGTCGATCTAGAAACGGGCAAAGAGACCGTTATTCCTAAGGTCACCTCTTGGCAGTTGGCAGAAGAGGACAAAGGCTTTCTGCTCTATCGACCCGAGCCTGCGCCCGCCGCCCGACCTGCGGCACCGGCAGCGCCTACCGAAAAGCCTGCCGAGGTGAAAGCAACCGAGGTCAAACCCGCGGGAGAGGCTCAAGAAAAGAAAGAGGAGCCCAAGAAGGAAGAGGTCAAGAAGAAAAACGATCACCGGCCGGGCGATCTGTACGTTCTTCGCCGACTCTCCGACGCGAAGGAGACGAAGCTAGAAAACGTCACTTCCGCAAGTTTCAACAAAACGGGCGAAGTCCTGGCGGTCGCAACCAGCGACAAGGACGGCAAGGGCGACGGAATCTTCCTGCACACCCTCGCAACGGGGCAAAACGTCGATGTCGTGAAACAACTTGGTCGCTACCCACGCATGACGCTCAGCGATGACGGCAAGCAAGTTGCTTTCCTCACCGACAAGGACGACTATGCGGCCAAGACCCCCAATCTTTCGCTCTACCGATTTGAAGTGGGGCCGAACCGCCTCAAGCAGATCGCGAAAGTGGGCGATGCCGATCTTCCCAAAGACTTTGTGATCGCAACGGGCGCCCTCAGCTTTAGCGAGTCGGGCAAGCGACTTCGGTTTGCGGTGGCTCCAAAGCCGCAACAAGCACCGGAGGTGAACCCTGACGAAGCCGTTACCCTAGACGTTTGGCACTGGCAAGACGGCATTCTCCAGTCTCAACAGCTGAACCAAGTCGCCATCGAGAAGAACCGATCCTACGAGGTTCTCGTCGATCTTGGCTCGAACAAGAAGGTCCAACTGGAGTCGCCGGAGTTCCAAAACGCATCGGTTTCGAATAAGTTCGACCACCCGTATGGCCTCGTCTCGGACAATCAGAAGTATCGAAAGAGCTCAAGCTGGGGACAATCCTTCGCGGATTACTATGTTAAGGATCTCCGGTCTGGCGAGCAACGACTGCTCGTGAAGAAGACGGAAGCCGGGCTTTCTCAAACGCCAGACGGCAAGTACGCCATTGGCTACGAGGAAGAGAGCAAGCAACTGGTCGCTTACGATCTCAAGTCGCTTGAGAAAAAGATTCTTAACAAGGATCTTCCCCCGATTTGGGATGAATTGAACGACGTTCCCTCGCCGGCAGGACTCATTGGTTTGGCAGGCTTCACCAAAGAAGGCGGAGTGCTAGTGTATGACGCGTTCGATATCTGGCACGTCGATCTGACCGGCAAAAACGCTTCGAAGAATCTCACCAACGGATGGGGCCGAACCCTTAAGATGCGCTATCGCATCATCCCTCTGGATCGCGATGCGGACTACGTCGATCTCTCCAAGCCGCTCTTCCTGAGCGCAGTGGATACGCGAACCCTGGATAGCGGATTCGCCTCCCTGGACGAGATCGGCACGAAGCCCAAGTCGATTCTCTTTGAATCCAAGTCCTTCGGTTCGGTGGCAGGCCTCCGAGGTCAAGCCGCCAACACGGTGACCAAGGCAAAAGACGCCGACACGATCGTTTACGCTCGCCAAAGCGTGGAAGAATTCCCGGACCTCTGGGTGGCAGACAACATCAAGTTCGAGAATCGAGCAAAGATCACCGACGCCAACCCACAGATTAAGGACTATGTCTGGCCGACCGTGGAGCACGTCGACTACATGTCGAATGACGGTGACGCGCTTCGAGGCCTGCTTTACAAGCCGAACAACTTCGACGCCTCCAAGAAGTATCCGATGATCGTTTACTTCTACGAGCGAGACTCGGAAGGACTACACCTTCACCGATCGCCTGCCCCGAGTGCCTCAACGATCAACATTCCGCTGTTCGTCAGCAACGGATACATCGTTCTGGTGACCGACATCAAGTACAAGACGGGCTACCCGGGCGAGTCGGCGGTGAACTGTATTCTCCCTGCGACCCACGAGGTGCTTCGCCGAGGATTCGTCGATGAGAAGCGAGTCGGAATCCAAGGCCAAAGCTGGGGTGGATATCAAGTTGGCTACCTCGTCACGGAAACCGATATGTTCGCCGCAGGTTGTGCAGGTGCGCCTGTTTCCAACATGCTCAGCGCATACGGTGGCATCCGTGGTGAGTCCGGCGTCGTTCGGGAAGGACAGTACGAAGGCGGTCAGTCGCGAATCGGTGGTTCCATCTGGGAATACCCGCTCCGCTACTTGGAGAACTCCCCGCTTATCCACGCCGACAAGATCAAGACTCCGCTCCTGATCATGGCGAACGATAAGGACGGGGCAGTGCCGTGGCAGCAAGGCATCGAATTCTTCACCGCAATGCGCCGGTTGGAGAAAGCTTGCTGGATGCTCAACTATAACGGAGAAGCCCACAACCTGGTGGAGCGACGAAACCGTAAGGACTTCAGCATCCGACTCAGCCAGTTCTTTGACCATTACCTTAAGGGCGTTCCGATGCCTCAGTGGATGGAGAAGGGAATCCCCGCCGTAGAGAAGGGTTCCAACATGGGCCTCTCCACCGGGAAGCCTGGCAAGTAGAGCGGAGATCGGCTCCCTAAGTGGGAGTTGAATCCGAAATCTGTTTATAAAGTGCCGGTGAGCGCCTCCTCAAAGTTTTGAGGGGGCTCTTTCTTTAACATTGCCTTAACGCTCCGTTTACGACTTCTTAACAATTGGCTTTCACCATTTGTTAAGGGAGGGCGGTCGTTCGCCCCACGGTGCATTCATGAAAAAAGCCTTTACTCTTATTGAGTTGCTTGTTGTAATCGCGATCATTGCGATTCTCGCAGCAATCCTTTTCCCGGTCTTCGCACAAGCCAAAGCAGCGGCTAAGCAAACCGAGAACCTAAGCAATCTCAAGCAACTTGCAACGTCGGCGATGCTCTACGCGGCGGACAACGACGACCAACTGATGGTCGACCCGCTCGTCCAGAACTGCCCTTCCGGCAACACCGGATCGGGAACGATCGACCGATGGGGCAACTACTACTGGCCGTTCCTTCTGCAGCCATACACCAAGCAACAGCCGCAAACCATCCAAAAGTCTCGCGGCGGTTTCTACTGGAACCCGAATGCTCCCGAAACCAACCCGCAAGAGCTTAGCGGTGCGCGAGCTCAGTGCGTTTGGCCGCAACCTGCACAGTCGTGGGGACTTCAGTGTGCAAGCGGTTCTGGCGCAAGCTGCACCAGCATTCGATACCTCACCACCTACGGATTCAACGAGCACATCGGCGACTGGCAGAACACGGGTGCAGGCAGCCTGACCGCTTGGGAAGCTCCGGCTGAGTCCTTCTTCCTTCTTGAGGCGACTGACAGCGAGATCGAAGGTGATGAGCTGGACGAACTGTACAGCCGAACGCTCAACTGCGCGAACTATCCGGATCCGAGCAATGCGGACGCTACTCGGGGTGGTCACGCAGGCGGCACCACTATCGCTTACCTCGACGGTCACGCCAAGTGGCGCAAGACCACCTGGGGACCGCAAGGCGAGTGCAGCATCGACAGCAACGGGAACCCGAACCTCAGCTGGCCTCCGACAACCCGAGGCGGCAACAGCGTCCGCGTAAAGGGTTGGACGCCGATCTTCAACTAAGGCGAACTCCTTAGGAGGATCAACAAGAAGCCCCGACCCATCTGGATCGGGGCTTTCTCGTGTGAGTCAACGTGAGCTGAATTACTTCTTATTGCGTCGCTTTCGAGCGAATGCAGCGAGCCCTGCGCCGAGCGCGAGGATCGTTCCTGGTTCCGGAACGGGGGTCAAAACGGCTTGGCTAATCGGTTTGCCCTTGCTGTCCACGTCCGACTTGTAGTAGCGAGCGATATCGCTACCGCTATCGGCGAGATAACTGTGGACGAGCGAGGCAACGTTGCCGCTAAGGGCCGAGCCGTCGGTGTTGCGCGCTCGGAAAGATCCGCCCGTAATATTGGGGCTCGTCGAACCATCCACCAAGACTTCCCAGAGAGCGACTTGCAGAGCAACGGCTCGATCTTTTCGGTCGTTGCCAACAGGAAGATTGAAGATGCTCGGGGCGTACTTGTTCACCAGATAGCCTGCCCGAAGACCCTTGCGGCCCAGAACGTTCGAATCGAGTTCGGTGGTTCCAAAAGGACCGGACACCATACCCGTCTTGGGGTCGGCACAGAAGGCGATGAAGTTCAGCGTGGGGCTAACTTCCTTCATCTTCAATTCTCCGCCAAAAACCGTGGAGAAGCTTGATCCCGAGTTCGTGGAGATGCTTACGTTTCGTCCTTCACCCGTACCAAGAAACTGGAGGTCGATCGCCATGGCTTGGCTGCCAAGAACAGCGAGTCCAGAGATGAGGGAGAGGCGGGAAACAATGCTTCGGTCAATTGAAAACATGAAGACCAGTGGTAGCGACTTGCGTGCCATCGGCGTCGGAACCACGATTTTTTGTAAAAAAAGACCCCCTCGCGATGAAGCGAGGAGGCCGTTTTGACCTCAATCCGTGAGGTCGGCAATCCTTTCGGATTACTTCTT
>CAYYJX010000098.1:0-10660 GCA_964471545.1 uncultured Fimbriimonas sp.
CCGCCGTCGTGCTGCGCAATGTATGTGTTGTAGGTGTAGGTCGCCCGGTAGATGCGCGTCGGATCGGCATCGGCAAGGTTGAGCGCGCCCGGTCGCCAGTAGGTTGGGTCTCGGTAGACGCCAACGTTGTTGGAGGGATCGGCGAACAGACCTCGGTTCTTGGTGTACGGCTGCATGCGGTCTGCCCAGTGAGGCTGGTTGTTACCCGCGAACGCAGGGACGACGATGAAGAAGTCATCGTTGTCGCTGGCGTACATCATGTTGGCGGTTGCCAACTGCTTCAGCTGACTCAGGTCGTTGGTCTTCTTCGCAGCGAGCTTCGCCTGGGCGAATACCGGGAAGAGGATGGCGGCGAGGATCGCGATGATCGCGATGACGACGAGCAGTTCGATAAGTGTAAAGGCCTTAGTACGAATCATAAGGAAGGAGTTGTGGGTCGGGGAGCGACGGCGCTGTCGCGCAGCACCAACTCGGGTTGACAGAGGTGAACCGCCGGGGAGTCCCAGGGGGAGACGATGAGTCTCTTCAGTTCTTTGCATGCCGCCGTTGCCATCTCTGAGAGAGGCTGAACCACCGTTGCGATTGGGGGTTGCATCACAGAGAGGAATGGGGGGTCGTCGTAGCCGACGAGTGACACGTCGGCACCAACTTTCAGGTTCAAGTCGTTGATGATTCGGTGAAGATGGAGAGCCAGCAAGGCTCCACCCGCCACAACTGCCGTTGGGCGGTCCGATCGGGAGAGGGCAAAACGAATATGGTCTTCTGCAGCCGGATCGAGCGCAATCGCCTCTTCCGACCATGGCGAAAATTCAGCGGCAACTTTGTTCAGCCGACAGCCCAGCTCAAAACCGCGTCTACGGTCTTGGGAGTTGGAGTCGTCTGGGCAAGCTCCCACAAAGAGGAGACGTTGATGACCCATTTGTGCTAGAGCCGAAACGGCCATTTGGGTCCCTAACAGGTTATCAGAGTCGACGAACGATAGGTTCAGCCCACTCCAATTACTCCCCACCACCACCGTTGGGGGAACGTTTTGTTGCAAGGCGATGGGTCGAAGAGCGGCGAGCGGCGGATTGATGAAGAGGAGCGCATCCACCTTTCTTCGCGACTCTAGAACTTGGTCGAGTCGATTCAGACGAATGGTGTCGAACCGGAGCCCCATGCTCTCGCCTGCCCGAACAAGGTTCCAGTAGATGGCGCCGAAATAGTGGTCTTCTTGTGAGCCTTCCACGTCCTCGGTGAACACAAGCGCCACCTCATGGATCAAATCCGAATCGGCCCGTTTGATGAAGGTGCCGCGTCCTTTTGTCCGCTCGACAACGCCGTCTAGAACCAGCTGTTGTAGCGCTCGGTTCACGGTTGCCCGGCTGAGCCCGAGCATCGAGGCAAGCTCTGGTTCGGAGGGTAGCTGCTCGCCTTCCGGAATCTGACCCGAGTCGATCAACTGCATGATCTGCTCACGCAGCTGCGCGTGCATTGGTTTCCCTTCGGTTCGACTTGGCGGTTTGAGCATCTTTGCCCCCCGTTGGTACAGACACATATCATATGTCCGTACAAATCAACGATTTCAGATGCAGTATAGCGATTTGTCCGCACTTTGCAAGCGGTTTTGCAATCTACAGGTCATTCGACTCTTCAGCAGCCAAAACTCGGCCCGTTGAGACAGGGTTTGATGCACGGATAGGTTCAGGAGGGAACGGGGCGGCTCCTCGGAACACGCTACTGCATTTGTCCGAACAAACTCTTCATGATTGATCCGACGGCGGCGTCGCTAGACCGAAAGAGCGAGTTCACAGGTTCGGGAATCAGGTTTTGCCAACATACACCCGCTTGACGATCCCCTTTTCTTCAAAGAGAAGGATGATTGTCAGCTTAGGATCGTAAACGTAGACTCGCCCGGCCGCTAAAGGAACGTCCTTTGGGGAGAACGACTGCAAAATGTCTCCCCGATATTTGGAGTTGAACTCCGCTTGAGGAATGACCCTGGGCGGCTTTTTGAAAACCTTTTCGATCTGGTCCACCGGCCGGCCGACCAGGGACCGGGCCTTCTCTTCCATTTCGGTCGTGTCAAATACGACGCGCAACATGATGACGCCGACGATTAAACACACCAAGAGCGTCGCGCCGAGTTCCAAAGCTGGATTCTTTGACTTACCCATTGGATTCCTCGCTTAGAAACCATCGTTCGATGGAATCGGCTCGATGGAGCACCTATCTCGACAATTTAACTGTATTAGCCTCTCAGATCGACCGGTGCACCCGCCTTGAACAGCACCTTCTGCACCGAGCCACCCGGCAGCCGTACCGATGCCGATGCACCAGCGTTAGGACCAGGAGTGAGCGTTGCCGATACCAGCCGACCGGACTCCCATGTCATATCGATGGTAATGTCCCCCCGAGCGCGGAGCCCCTTCACCGATCCGGTGTGCCACTGCTTCGGCAGGCTCGGCAGAAGGTCGATGAAGTCTCCATGGCTTTGCAGCAGCATCTCGGCGACACCTGCGGTGAACGCGAAGTTGCCGTCAATTTGGAAAGGCGGGTGAGCGTCGAACAGGTTGGAGTAAACGCCGCCGCCGTTGCTCATGTTGACGCCGTTGGTTTCCACCAGATTCAGCAGGAATCGGCTCATTCCGAAGGCGCGTTCAGACTCTTTGAGGCGAGCCCACAGACACAGCCTCCAGCCCATTCCCCACCCCGTTGCTTCATCGCCGCGAATGTTCATAGCCGTCTTCACGGCGTTTGCTAGCAACGGGCGAGTGTCGGTATCGATCATGTTGCCCGGGTAGGCCGCCAAGAGGTGAGAGAGGTGACGGTGCTTGGGGTCGGTTTCTCGGTAGTCATCGGCCCACTCTTGCAGGTTGCCACGCTCGCCAACTTGCCAAGGGAGAATGCGCTCGCGGGTCTGCGTGAACCGGTCTCGGGCTTCCTTGTCTAGACCAAGAACCTCGGCCGATTCGATGGCGGCGGTCAGAACCCATCGAGTGATATCGAGGTCCATGGTTGCACCGATTCCGGTGGAGTGGCCTTTTCCATCCGGACCAAAGAATCCGACTTCTGGCGAAACCGAAGGAGCGGTGAGCAGATACGGCCTGCCCAGGGCGTCTTTGAGGGCGTTTTTGCGCTTATCTTCAATCAGCCAGTCTTGGGCGAACTCAGCAGCACCCTTGATGAGCGGATACACCTTTTGCAAGAAGGCTCGATCCTTTTTGAACAGGTAAGCCTCATAGAGGTGGGTGGCTAGCCAAGCTCCACCCATAGGCCAGTTCGCCCAAACGGGGTCGCCACTTCCCTCGCCCACGGGCGTGGAGTGCATCCAGATGTCTACGTTGTGGTGGGCCACCCACCCGGAGGCTCCGTAATTGACCTTCGCCGTCTTAGCGCCTGCCTTAGACACGTTGGCAATGAGATCGAACAGGGGCTGATGGCACTCGTGGAGATTGGTGGTCTCCGCGGGCCAATAGTTCATTTGGGTGTTGATGTTGGTGGTGTAGTTCGAACTCCACGGTGCACGAACTTCGTCGTTCCAGATTCCTTGCAGGTTCGCGGCTTGGCCGCCGGGTCTGGAAGAGGCGATCATTAGGTATCGCCCGAATTGGAAGAGGAGGGTTGCCAGCGAGGGATCTTCATCGGCACGGTAGGCGCGAATCCGGTCGATGGTAGGCCGATTCGCGTTCTTGGTTCCAAGGTCCAGCGAAACTCGGTTGAACAGCTTTTGATGATCCTCGACGTGTCGGGCCTTGAGTTGAGCGAAGCGAGAACCGACTTTGGTCGCTCGTCGCTTGCAGACTTCGACAACCTTCTCGACGTCTCGACCGGGAGCCAGGAATGGGGAACGGAAGCTAGTTCCTACGGTTACGATGAGGATCGCCTCATCGGCGCCCTCGACTCTTACCGCGTTGCCTGTTTGTGTGACCTTGCCGCCCTTGGTTCGAACCTCAAGGACGGCCGCAAAGCGCTGACCTTTGCCATTGGGATCCTCGTCGTATCGCACCGGATTCTGAGCGTTGAGGTAGCTTGGTCGCACATGGCTGGGGGCTCGACCTCGCAAAACGACTCCTAGGCGACTTCCGACCTGCTCGACTTTGGTTTGGTATCGCAGACGGCTGTCTAGGGTGGCGGTAAAGCTGATCTTGCCTGCCTTGTTCGCGGTGAGGCGGGTGACCATGGCGTTGGCGGGGTGGCTCACAAACGCCTCGCGCAGATATTCCACTCCCTTCGCCTGGAAAGAGACGCTGGCAACGGCGGTATCGAGGTCGAGTTGCCTTCGATACGCCTCTGCGGCGCCTTCGACATCGAACTTGAGTCTGAGATCGCCGAGCGGGAGATAGGATTCGGTGTAAGGTCCCTGGAGTCGGCGCATCAGGCGGTCTGCTTCGGAAAAGTCTCCTTTGAAGAGGGCCTCTCTCACCAAAGGGAGGGCTTTGAGCGCATCAGGGTTGTTGCCTTCGGAAGGCTCACCGGACCAGAGCGTGCCGTCGTTCAGTTGGAATCGATCTTCCAGCACGCCGCCGAAGTGCATCGCTCCCATCTTTCCATTGCCGATGGGGAGCGCATCCGTCCAAGCAATCGCGGGTTTCTCGTACCAGAGCTGAAGCACGTTGGCAGGCAGCGTCGTTGGCAGCAGAAGGGAGACCATGGCGCATTATAGCGGTCTCCTTCAACGATGTATCAACTACTAAAGGCTGCTAAGGCAGCCCCGTTCAAGACAAAGTCGAATTCATGAAAATGGGATCCGTACGCGGCAACAATCACCGCGCAAGGACCCCAGTTGAGAGCGATTTGAGGGTTGCAGCCTTAGGCTCGCGAACCCGCCATTTCTCGTCGGCGCCGGGGCGGACCCGATCGGCGTCGCTTTCCTCCTCGAGAAGGAGGGGCTTCTCCCTCGGCTCGGCTGTACGACTTCGGAATCGAGGTGCTTCGCTCGGAGGGCTCAAGGGTCTTACCAAGCAGTCGCTCAATGGCCTTGACGGTACCGTTCTGCTGCGGAATCGCGAGCGTGATCGCCTTACCGGATGCTCCGGCTCGACCCGTTCGGCCGATTCGGTGCATGTAGTCCTCGGGGTTATCGGGAAGATCGTAGTTGACCACGACGGAAATCTCCTTCACGTCGATGCCTCGAGCGGCGATGTCGGTAGCGACCAACACGCGGTAGGCACCCGTTTTGAATCCGCTGAGCGCTTCACGGCGCTGCTGCAGGGTTCGATCGGAGTGGATTTCCGCGGCGGTGTGACCATGAGTTCGGATGGTCTTCGCAAGCTTGCGTGCGCCATGTCGGGTTCGGGCAAAGACCAGGATCGTGCCCGCGTGCTCATGGAGCAGGTCGGCAAGCATGGTCGCCTTTTCCTCATGGGTCAAGAAGACAAGCTCTTGCTCGATCAGCTGAGGAGCGGTTCCGGGCGGCTCGACCTCTACCTTCTCGGGCTCATAAAGAAACTCGTGCGCAAGGGTCTCGATTTCCGGCGGCATGGTGGCGCTGAACATCAGCGTTTGTCGCTCGAACGGCAGTTGCGAGAGGATGCGGCGAATGGCAGGTTCGAAGCCCATGTCCAGCATTCGATCGGCTTCGTCGAGAACCACCACAGACACGTTGGAAAGATCGACAGTGCGTTGCTGCATGTGGTCCATCAATCGGCCCGGAGTAGCAACAATGACTTGCGGTCGATTGCGAAGCAATCGAACCTGCGTGCTCATGTTCGCTCCACCGACGACAAGTACGGCTCGGGTGCCTAGCTTGACGAGCGTCTCTTCGATTTGCTGAGCCAGTTCTCGGGTGGGCGCAAGGATGAGACCGGTTTCGCCTTCAAACAGTCGCTCCAGCATCGGCAAGCCGAACGCCAGGGTTTTGCCCGTTCCCGTTTGAGCGATCCCGATGACATCGTGACCTTCCAAAGAGACCGGAATGGATTTCGCCTGAATAGGGGTTGGCGTTTGAATGCCCATTTTGTCTAGAGCATTGAGCAAACGATCGGAAAGGTTAAGCGCGGCAAATGTGTTGGTTATCATGGTTTGGCAACGCGCCAGGTTCCCACGCCGTGGGTTCAGGCACGCTTTGGCGGACTCGTGAACGAGCCCTGTCAATTTGGGTCATAAGGATCGAAGCTCAACCAAAGGGGAGTCATCAACGACTTGCCAAACGGGAGCTGGCGCAAACGATGGCTCTAAGAGAGTTCGCTCTTTCGGAGAGAGCGGCGGCTCGTTGCGGGCGATCCTTTGCCTGTGTCCTCGCCATGACCGACCGAGAACAACCTCAGGATGATACCCGAACCTGAGTCAATCCCGCCGACGGGCAGACCAAGTGGCAGTGAAACCGGTAACGTTTGAGGCGCACATGAGCGGCGAATCAACGAACAAACTGTCTGGCAATCCGGTTTTTCCGGGGTGGTACGCCGACCCTGAACTTCATCTGTTCCAGGGTCGCTATTACATTTATCCGACCACTTCCGCCGCTTACGAGGAGCAAACCTACTTTGAGGTGTTCTCCTCGTCGGACCTAACCGATTGGACCGCTCACGGAAAGGTTATGGACTTTGCCGATGTGCCTTGGTCGACCAATCGCGCGGCTTGGGCGCCCTCCGTTGCCGAACGGGACGGACGTTTCTATATGTATTTCAGCGCCGGAGACGGAGCCGGAATCGGCGTGGCGGTTGCCGGTCACCCCGCGGGGCCGTTCCAAGACGCACTCGGGAAGCCGCTCATTGCCGAGTATCACCACGGAGCTCAGCCCATCGATGCCCATGCATTTGTCGACGACGACGGTCAGGCTTACCTGTACTACGGCGGCTGGAAACACGCGGTGGTGGTTCGCCTTGGGGCAGACATGATCTCTACCGAAGGCGAGTTTTTGGAGATCACGCCGGAGAACTACGTGGAGGGTCCGTTTATGGTGAAGCGGAACGGGGTTTACGTGTTCATGTGGTCGGAAGGTGGCTGGACCGATTCCAGTTACGGCGTGGCGTACGCGCTTGCCGATTCTCCTCTGGGCCCGTTCGAGCGGGTTGGGGCGATTCTGGGGACCGATCTGGAGGTCGCCAAGGGTGCGGGGCACCACTCGGTGCTCACCATTCCTGGCACGGACGAGCACTACATTTGTTATCACCGTCGACCTCTGGAAGAGACTCATGCGAATCACCGGGTGACGTGCATCGATCGGATGATCTTTGAGGAAGACGGAACGATTCGACGTGTGAAAATGACATTTGAGGGAGTCCCGGCTAGACCGATTGCCTAGCCGGGAACGGGCAGTGTTCTCAGCCCTTAAAGGTCCAGGTACCGGACCCTACGATTTCCTTCCGAGTGCCGCCATCGGCAAGAGGCACGTGAACCTCAGCGGTGACGTTCGGCGGGACGACGACCTCTAGCTCGTAGCCCTTGCCAGACCGCTTCCAGTGGGTGCGAATCATGCCTCGGACCGACTTGTAGGAGGTCTTTGCGAAGGAAAGGTTCGGATCGGGCACGGGGGCGATCTTGACCATTCCGTAACCCGGCTCCATAGGGCTGATACCTCCCACCGTCTTGAACATCCAGCCGACCACTGCGCCGTAAGCGTAGTGAGCAAAGGAGTTCATGCCGGGGTCTTGGAAGCCCTTTTCAGGAGTCCAGCCGTCCCATCGCTCCCAGATAGAGGTCGCACCGTTCACGATGCTGAAGCCCCAGCTTGGGAACGTGGTGTTGTGGAGCAGTCGGTAAGCAACGTCGTTGCGACCGATCTTGGACAACACGTGCATGAGGTCTCGGGTACCGACAAAGCCGGTGCTGAGGTGCCACTTGCGGCTCTCGATATCCTTCACCAGACGATCCGCGACCTTCTTTGCGAGATCACCCTCAACGAGGTCGAAAGCGAGAGCCAGCACGTAGGAGCACTGCGTGTTCCCTTTCACTTGCCCGTCGGCGGAGACGTACGCCTTGCGGAAGGCGGCGGCGGCTTTATCTCGCAGCGCCGAGTACTTGGCGGCGTCTTCCTTCTTGCCCAGCTCCTCGGCCGCTTGCGCCACGAGTCCGGTGCTGTAGGCAAAGTACGCCTGAGCAATCACATCGTTCGGCGTATCCGCGTTGATGCTGAGCCAGTCGCCGAAGCAGTGGAACTTCTCTGGCGGAAGCAGGTCGGCATTTTGGCGTCCACGGCAGAACTCCACAAAGCGGACCATGTTGGGATAGTGGCGCTCAAGAACGGTTTTGTCGCCATAGACCTCGTAGATGGTGGTCGGGCAGATCACACCCGCGTCTCCCCATGCCGGACCACCGTCATCGAGACCCCAGATCACCGGGGCAACCTTAGGATAGTTTCCGTTCGCTTCTTGGTCGTCGTCCAGCGTCACCAGCCACTTTCGGAAGAACGCTTGAACGTCCGAATAGTACGACGCAGTGAGGATGTACGCCTGAGCGTCACCTGTCCAACCAAGTCGCTCGTCTCGTTGGGGACAGTCGGTCGGGACGTCCACGAAGTTCATCTTCTGCGTCCACCAAGCGTTGGAAACCAGCTTGTTCAGCATGGGATCGGACGTTTGGATGGTTCCGGTTTCCGGCGTTGCCGAAGAGATTGCCAGCGCAGTGAAGGTGTCTTTGGTCGGCTTCTTAGAGAGACCTGTGACCTCGATGTATTGAAACCCGTGGAAGGTGAGCCGGGGATTCCAGGTCTCGCCGCCACCTTTGCAGGTGTATTCGTCTTGGGCTTCTCCGAATCGAAGGTTCGTGGTGTAGATCCGACCGTCCTTATCCAGTCGTTCGGCGTGCCGGATGGCGATCTTGGTGCCATTCGCTTCGTTCACCTTTAGGCGCACGAACCCGGTGAGGTTCTGGCCGAAGTTGATTTGGTAGACACCCTTTGAGACTTCCTTAATCGACTCCGGTTTGATCTCGGCATAGGATCGGACGGGGTCACCCGGGAAAGCTTCGAGCGAGGTCTGGAACGATCCGACCTTCACCGGCTTGAGGTCGCCAATTTCCTTGCGAGCATCGAACCGCTCCCCGTACAGGAAGTGCTCGTCCAAAATGGGTCCGGATCCGACCTTCCAGCCCTCATCCGTGCCGAAAGTTTCCGTCGAACCATCCGCATATTCGACCTCCACCTGAGCCTTGAACATGGGGATTTTTCCGTAATATTCGCGCTGAGCCCCCCACGCCACGTATCCGCTGAACCAACCCTGACCGAGCGTTGCGGAGAGGGTGTTGTCGCCATCCTTCAGACTCTTCGTGACATCGAATGTTCGGTAGTGGGTTCGGTGCTTGTAGCTCGTCCAGCCCGGGGTAAAGAGATCATCGGTCACTCGCTTGCCGTTGATGGCGAAGTCGACAATTCCAAGCGCGGTGACGTAAGCCGTGGCTCGCTTGACCTTGCCCTTCAGCTTTATTCCGTTCTGGAACTCGTACGCGGGTGAGACCACCCAAGCCTTGCCCGTCGAGCGGACCTTGTTCCAGGGCCCAATGCCGTTTGGACCGAGTTCTCCGGCAGGCTTGCCATCAATCGTCCAAGACTTATCGGAAACGATGGCTTGGTTGCCAATCGAGAGTCGAGCTAGTAGACCCGAGTGGCCTTTCCCGGCGTTGTTTACCTCGACCTCAAGCACGTTCTTGCCCGCCTTCAGCCCCTTGAGATCGAGCGTTTGCAAACGAGACCAGCCTTCGGGATCGGTGGTTCTTCCGATCTCCACTCCGTTGAGTTTGGCAATGAAGGTGTTGTCTGCCGTAAGGGCGATCTTGCCGGACGTCCCCGCCGAGTTGAACTCGAGACGGCAGGTGTAGTTCCCACTTGGGACTTCACCGGGAACAGTTCCTGCCGGGGTGATCCACTTTGCATCGCCGAGCAGGTCTTCCAGGGGCTTTGGCGCCTCTCCGTGGATCCACTTTGCCTTCCAGTCGGTCGGGTTGAGCAGACCAATTCCGAACGATGCGGAGTTACTCCAGTTACCTTCCCTTCCTGCCTGATCCCAGATTTGGACTTTCCACCAGGCGCGGGCACGGGAACGGAGTTGCGATCCGGCGTAGCGAATTCCAAAGGTGCTGGAACTCACCACCTTGCCCGTATCCCAAAGGTCGCCTTCGTCCTTTGCCAAAAGATTTGGGCTCGACGAGACGATCAGGCGATAAGCCGATTGCGAGAGGTTTTTGGCATCGGCTGCGCCACGCAGTTCCCAACTGAATTCTGGGCGATCGTTTTGTAGCGAAAGCGGATCGGAGAGGGCGTCGGCGCGAAGGTTCACCCCTTGCAGGGAGCCCATCGCGGCAAGGATCGGCAGAACGCTCATGGTGCCCGCAGTTTAACAAGAATCGAACAACATTGCACACAATTTCTAACAAATCGGCAACATAGAATCGACGGGCACGCATTGTTCGTAAACTTGAGAACATGCGTATTCCGCCGAAGGATATCCACCCCACTCTGTGGGCCGCTTTCGACGATTACGAAAGCCGCCTTTATTCAATGAAGGCGGATTCGGAAACAATGGCTGCTGCGGGCAAGCACCAGACCGAGTGGTTCAAGGAATACGGCCGGGGGTTCGCCCTTTGGGGTGCCGCGTGGATTCTTGGCACTTTTGCGATGGCGTGGGTTGGCAAGCAGCTTGGTCTTGGGCCGACCCTCATGTTCGTGGGGATCGCCGGAGCGGGAATTCATGCCTGGATCGCGACCCAGAAGAATCGTCGCACGGCAAGTGTGAAGGAGTTGGAG
>CAYYJX010000099.1:0-10569 GCA_964471545.1 uncultured Fimbriimonas sp.
CTTGTAAGCTCTAGGAGCTTCCAACTGGAACTTCCCAGAGGCCCTCTTCACTTTGTAACAGCCGACGCTCGTCTAAATCGAGACGACCGGCAATCTGCATAGGTGTTGTTCCGCATCGCCTGTCAAATATCACCGGCTTTTTTCAAAAATGTGACAACCACCGTGCCCGCTCTGTCCAGGTCGCTCTCCAATGAACCTCTTCCACAAGGGTGTGTTCGTTCGAACAGGGCTCGAACGTCACGGAGGTCAACGGCTTCAATTGAGCAACCTTGCCAAGCTCCATCATCGGCACCGTTCCGATTGGCGGATAGCCTCCGATGGTGGGCCCATCGGGCCCTAGAAGTAGCACCGACCCTCCCGGAGTCCATTGCAGGCTTCCCGGTGTCGTGGGCGCACTTGGTAGCTCGACGGCGTGAGATCCTAATTCGCCGTTTAGTTGAATCCCTTTTCGGTCCATCCTCAGATCCACCTGAAAAGTCATCCTCCCAAAATCCCGTTCCACATTGGGGATGTATCGAATCTCAGTCGGTGGTTTCGGAAGCCACTCAGGATCCACTCGTCGGCTAGGGAGGTCGATCTCGACGCCCCGCACACCTTCTCCGATGGAGAGCAGATGGCTAACCACCGATGAGGCAAGGTCCAATTGCCGCCCCGCGCTCCAACCCCTCATGCCTGCGCCCAGTTCAACGCGAAACGCATCCCCTGAATTCAGTGGATGACGGCCTCCCATTGCGCTCGTCCAGAAAGCAACCGTTGCCGGCGACTCCGCCTCAAAGACTGCGGCTGCGGCACTGCACTCTAGGATCACAAGGCGTCCGGGCCCAGGCAAGAGGCTCTCTAGAACTTGCGTAACGGTGGGATCAAAAGGTCCGCCCACGGGAACGCCAAAGCGACGAAGACGCTGCGGGTGGGCGAGCACATCGACACGACCGCCAGAATGGAGCCGAATCAAACGATCCTCTCCTAGCGTGTTCCCATGGGTTGGAATTTGGCTCCGGAGAGCGCGAGGCGAACCAATGCTCCCCAAGCGGGTGTGGGCTCATACTCCCAATCGCGGATCATGCTGGGGCTGGCGGTCGGGTGGAAACTCCAGGCCGCCCAAGACAGCTTCTTGGACTGAATGTACGCCATGACAGTCGGACCCCAAACATACGGGCTCTCGTATTTGGCGTCTACTTCGCAGCCGACCTCTCCGACAAAAACGGGGAATTTATCGGTTAGGAATCCGAACATCTTTTCCCAGTCTTTCTTCCAAGGGTACACGTGCACGCCATAAACCACTCCGTTCCCTTTGGGATCTTTCAAGCTATTTCCAGCACCGATGCCGCGTAGGTCGTAGGCCCAGTCCAAACCGCCCGCAACCACCAAATTCTTTGCTCCGGTTGCGCGAATACCGTCGAGCAAGGCCTGCATTCCGGGAGTTCGATAGTTCAGCGTGGATCCATCTTTTTGCTTCTCCGCAACCGGACCTCCGTCTTTCCAGACAAACCAGTCCACGTCTCTAGGCTCGTTGTACAAGTCGAAGAGGACACACGGATCGTTTTGGTACCGCTTGGCGACATCTGTCCAAAAGGCCGAGCTATGGTCATCGGGCATGGCGTGTTGACCGATGTTTTTGCCCCATTGCCCGGCGTTGGACCAGTGCAGATCGAGCATGAGGTACGTGTTCGTCTCTCGGCACACGTCCAATACTTGATCCACGATCTTGCGGTAGCCCGTTCCTCCATCGGCTTGTCCAGGCGCCTTCCCAAACCACCGGTCTTGGCTCAAGGGGAGCCGAATCAGGTTCGCCTTCCACTCTCCAACGGCTGCCTTGGTGGACTTCACCACGTTCTCGCCTTCGTTGGACCACTCCAGAGAGCAGATGTTCAATCCTCTTAGCTGCACCGGCTCGCCTAGGGTGGTAACGATTTCGTTGCGCAGAACTCGCAAAGCAGGAGGTCCCGGTTGCTGCCAACCGGGAGAAACCGCAAGGGCAACTGCGGCAAGAAAAGAGGAGGTTACGGCCATGGTCTTATTGCAAAGACGCGCCGGAGCCGGAAAGGGTCGCCTTAACGCGCTTTGCAACTTCTACGCAATCCGGTGCGTCACCGTGAATGCAGATCGAATCGACCTTTGTCGCAAGTTGTTCTACTTGGCGTGCAATCTGATCCAGATCGTCGAGCACCGATCCGGGAACGCTTCGAGGGACCAGCAAGCCGTTCGAGCCATACTTTCTATCCGCAAAACCTTCACGAATAAAGCCGATTCCCGCCTCCTCGGCAAGTCTCTCGTGACCCGAGCCTGGAAGACCCATCAACGGGCGACGCGCGGTCTTCAAGACGTCCACCATTCGATCCCACAAGCTAGAGTGTGCCGATTTGCCCTGGGCCAAGATGTTGTAAACGGCACCGTGAGGCTTTATGTAGTCGGTGTCGAACTTGTTGACGAACCGCTCCACCTGGTTAGCAAGGGAGGACAGCCATACATCGATCTCGGTGTTGGAAGGCGATCGACGTCCCATTCCCACTCGGTCGGGGAATCCCGGGTGGGCGCCAATCCGCACCTGGGCGAGTTTGCATTGAAAAACGGTTGCTTCTGTGAGCGATTCGCTGCCTGCGTGTTCACCGCAGCAAACATTGGCGGAGCCAATGATCTTTAAGAGATCGGCATCGTACGCATAACCTTCACCGATATCGGCATTGATGTCTACTTTCATCCTTCTCTCCTTCTTGATTGCGGTTGTGCTCTTGCACGGCTTGCCGACGCCGCTTATGCCCTCTCATCGATTCGAGAGTCAACACTCATCTCATCGAGCGTAAACCCACTCCGGGCAGCGCTTGTTCCTTTCAGTAAGGAGAAGGGTGCCGAACGGGCGTCATCGTTCGGTCACTCTCACCTTACCGCCACCAGGTGAAGGCTTGCTACCGGTGATTGCTTCTGCCGGTGCGCCTTACTGGATTCTACGAGGGTCGGAAAGGCTCACCGTGCTCTGCTTCCCACAATTCCCCAAACCGATCTGCACCAATGGCATGAAAGGTCACCTCATCCCCGGTGCGCAGTCGAAACTCCCCTGTGTTCAGGTCGGCCATCTTTATAGGGGTTCGACCAATCAGTCTCCAACCGCCCGGAGTCGCCTGAGGGTAAACGGCCGCCTGTCGGCCGGTGATGGCGACCGAGCCCGCCGGAACCACCTTGCGCGGAGAGGCAAGCCTCGGCAAAGTCCACAGCTTTGGCAGAGGGCCTTCTTCAAGGGGCCTCAGATAACCGAATCCCGGCGAGAAGCCCATAGCCATACACCGAAACACTAACATCGAATGAATCTCAATCAGTTCGGGTATCGAACAGTCAAGTGACGTTGAGACTTCTGCCAAGTCCGGACCGTACTCGTAGCAAACGGGGATCGAGTGTCTCCGACTCGTGCAATCCGTTGACGTGTATCGAAAGCTCTCTAGGGCTTGCCTCACCGCAGATTCAGAGACGGGAACCGAAAAGTAAATCCCGATCGACTCGTAGCTCGGAACGACCTCTTCAAGTTCAAAATCGGCAAGGCAACGAGTGAGGGACGCCACCAACCGCCACGGTTCTTCAGAAAGATTGGTCAGCAGGAAGAACGTCGGAAGTACGGTTTGGACCTTCATCGCGGCGCTGGTCGACTAGTCTGCCGAGTAAGCGATCGGACCCGCAAACCGCGTGTAAAGATCCCAGTCGTCGTTGCTTAAAATAGTTCGGCTGCCTAACTTAAAGTTGTGGAACTCAAGCCCCTCGACCGTATGATCTGCATCCCATCCGCCAATGACGGCAATTGAGTACCCGGGGTTGTATTCCGATTCTACGACCGACACGTTCTCGAACCGGACTCCTTTGATATGCCCGCGTGCCTCGTCGGTGTTGAATCGAGACTTCATGATTCGAACACTCACCAACTTGTCGTAGTAGTGCTCAATACGAATGTTGCGGAATGTGATGTCGGAAAGGGTGGCACGGTCGCCGAGGTTCACCGAGAGCGGGGCACCATGACCGTGAACGTGCAAGATGTCGATATCTTCGAACACAACATCACTCACCGATTCGGTTCGTAACTCGTGCCCGATCTCCAAACCGTTGCCTGCGCGGTCGTTGGCGGCAATAACTCCGGTGACGCGAATGTTGCTCGGCGATTGATCCCATTTGCCCCATAGCTCCATAGAAGGGCAGGAGGAACTCAAATCGAAAGCCTTGATCGCGATGCAGTCATCGTTGTTCCGTAGCAGACCGCCTTCGATGCGAACATCTTTGGAGCCGACGATATCGATCCCATCAGAAGAAATCACCTCTCCAACTTGGTGCAGGTTTCGAATAAGGACATCCTCGCACCCACCCAACGTGACCATCCATGAAAGCGGTGCGACCATGGTGATGTCGCTGATGGTGACGTTGGTGCAACGATCGAACACCACCATTCTGGGGTCGTAACCGTCGTTTTGGATGTTGCCCACCAGAATGCCTCCTCCGCCGATATGCACGTTGTCGGCGCAACTTGCCCGCACTTGGGCGCGGACAATGGCGCCCGGCTCGATCCAAAGTGTTTGGCCGGATTTGAGGTGAATCACCCCGGCTTCATGCACCGGACCGGGCGAAAACCGAATGATATCGTCCGTCGGAGGGGTCAGTCGTCCGGGAATGTGGAACAGGTAGAGGCTGTCCCCGTTAAAGTCGAGGCAAAGGTTTTGCGGTTTCTCCAGCGTCACAAAAACCATGTGCCCGTGGAGCTCGCAGTCCAGCCCTCTGGAAAGGGGGCGAACCGTCGGCTTAATCGCTTCGTTCAAAAAGGTGCCGATCACTGCCTCAGTGGGTGCATCGCCTTCCACGATGACGAAAGAGGCAGGGCCGAATCGGTAAGCGGGTTGGATGAACTCATCCGGTGCCTCGCTCAACTTAATGTTCGCCAGTGTGGACACCAAGTATCGGTGATCCCGAGTCAGCACGGCGGGTAAAGCGTCTGGAACAGGCACCACCAGTGTCTCGGTGGCAACCGGCTTTTCACCGGTGGGGAGTTCGTCGACAACGGGCGTCTCAGGCACGGAACTCAGGTTAACCAACTACGGGTGGTTTGGTCTAGGTTCTTGCAATTCCCTAAACCGATTTATCAAGTTTTTTAACCTGAAGGTTCACAAAAGGGTGCCGATATTTCTAACAGGATGCATCCGCAACATCAGTCTGCCCCGACGCTCGCCTGGACCGGAGAGCGCATGATTCCGCTTCTCAGCGATCCTGCAACCGAGCTTTTCCACTGGCAGCGTTACCTCTACTTCCGCCCGTGGTACGTGGATGCAAGCGTCATGGATGTTGCTTCGGGAGAAGGTTACGGGACCGGATATGCCGGAACCTTTGCCAAGACGGCTCTTGGTTTTGACATTTCTGAAGAAGCGGTTCGGCATGCTCGATCCCGATACACCCACTGCACTTATGGTGCGGCCGACTGCTGCGAAGTGGACTACTCGATTGCGGACACCGTCGTGAGTTTCGAGACCATTGAGCACCTACCCGACCCTGAGAAGTTCTTGGATGCGTTGAAGACCTGTAAAGGCAGCATCGCCATCAGCACGCCGAACCGAAAGACTCACTCACCGGGAAACAAGCTTTCGGATAAGCCTCTCAATAAGTTTCACACCATCGAGTGGACTCCTAAAGAGTTCGCCCAGCTCATCGAGTCCAAGTTCCCAGACCGTCAAGTAAGGTTCCTCTCGCAAGAAGGAAACTGGCCGGGGAACATCACCGAGGGTCTTGATGACGAAGCCATGTACTGCATTGCCGTCATCGGCGATGCTCCCATTCCTCAATGGCCCGCCATTGGACTCTCCATGCCAACCGTCGATAACGTGGCGCAGGCTCAAGAGGCCATTCTGGCGTTCACTCGGTACTACCCGGGCAAGCTCCACTTTGCCGTGGTTGCCAACGGCACAAACAAAGCCAATCTTGCTAAGTGGCGGGAGTTCGCCAAGGGCTGGAAGGATATCGTAACGCTTGTAGAAAGCGAGACCAACGTGGGCTACGGTGCCGGGTCCAACATGGGACTCGATGCTCTCCGCCGAATGGGTGGCTTTGATCTCTACGGAGTCACCAACGACGACGTGTACCCCTCTGTCGCTTGTATGAGCGAACTCGCCGATGCAGCGATGCAACTTCAGGCAATGGGTCACAAGCCGGGCATGATCGGTCCGGTGTCCAACTACGTCGCGGGTCGCCAGCAGGTGGATATCGGAGCGTTCGACTCGTTGCCTGGACTCATGAGCCGCGCAGAGACGTACCTTCTGAGCAACCACTCGAGCGCCACCCCGTGGCCTCAGATTCGCGGGCTGCTCTTCTTGATGACCCAGGAGTGCTTGGATGCGGTCGGAGGGTTCGATCCCATCTTTGGAATTGGGAACTTTGAAGACGATGACTTGAACCTTCGCTGCAAACTCGCCGGATTCACCAACTGGATCATTGACGGTGCCTTCTTGTTCCACCAAGGTTCGCAAACCTTTGCGGGCCTCAAGATCGACTACGAAGCCAACATCAAGCGAAACCAAGCCGCATTTATGCGCAAGTGGGATCTGAGCAATCTCGACGAGTGGCTGGGCATGACTCAGGCCCCAGAGGGCAAACCCCTGTTTGTTCCCCTCACCGCCGGTTGGCAATCTTCGGGGATGGAAGCCCCTATGCGCGTCGGCTCGGAAATGATCGATGCCATTCAACAGGCATCGGATAGTGAGTTCGCTCAATTCCTTGCCGAGCAGATCGCAGGAATGGGCCCGGAAGCCCGGCGTAAAGTGCTGAACACGGTAAAGGCGATGAAGACAGAAGTTGCTGCCGTTAGGGCCGCGTAACGAAACCGACATTGGTGGTGGTTCCGGCGTAGAATTGCCCGGTGCCAACACGACAACAGCTTCAAGATTGGGATCGAAACGATGCACTTGCGTCGTTTCGGTCCCAGTTCGGTTTCGGAACCGAGCCGGACCTTGTTTACTGCAAGGGCAATAGCCTAGGTCGCATGCCGCTGGTTGCGAAGGAAGCAGTCCAAACCGAGCTTGCGCGTTGGGAAGATCGCGTCGTCCGAGGCTGGAACGAGGGTTGGTACACCTTGCCTCAACAAATCGGCAAGCAACTGGAACCTATCCTTGGCGCCCAATCGGGAGAGGTGATCGGCTGCGATTCTACGTCGGTCAATCTGTACAAAACCGCCTTCGCCGCTTTAGAATCGGCGGTTGCCAAAGACCCTCGACGGGTGAATATCGTTTCGGATGCTCACAACTTTCCGAGCGATCTCTACGTTCTCGCCGAGGTCGCGCGTCAGTTTGGTGGAAGGCTCACGATCGTTCCGGAGAGCACTCCGCAAACGATTGCGGTGGAGGACCTGCTCGCCGCCGTCGACCCCGCGACAGCTCTCATCTCGTATAGCCACGTTTCGTACCGAAGCGGGCAAGTTCACGATTCAAAGACCATCGTTGCCGAGGCTCACAATAAGGGTGCGAGAGTGCTTCTTGACCTTAGCCACGCGGCGGGCTCGGTAGAGCTGAATCTCCACAATTGGGACGTAGATTACGCTATTGGTTGCGGATACAAGTATCTCAACGGTGGACCAGGCGCCCCCGCGTTCTTATTTGTTCATGCCGGTGTGCAAAGTGAATCTAAAATTGCCATTCCTGGCTGGTTTGGCCACGCTCAACCGTTCCAATTTGAGGAGACCTATCAGCCCGCTCAGGGCATCGATCGGTTCCTTGCAGGCACGCCTCCGATCCTCTCCATGGCGGCGCTCAATGCGTCGTTAGAGTTGGTGAATCGGGCAGGAATTCCCGCCATTGCCGCAAAGGGCAGGGCGCTCACTTCCACCTTCATCGACCTGTTGGCACCCCTTGTCGAGATGGGTCGAATCGAACTCCTGAGTCCCGCCGTGGCTGAAAATCGAGGCGCCCATGTGGCTGTCCTGTGCCCGAACGCTTACCAAGTCGCTCAAGCGCTTATCGAAGGACATGGAGTGGTGGTCGACTTTCGCAGACCGGATGCCCTGAGGTTCGGCTTCAGTCCGCTTTACACTCGTTTTGAAGATGTGTATCTTGCCGCAGAGGCCCTCGCCAAGGTGCTGCAAAACAACGAGTGGGAGCGGTTCGGACAAGAAATGAAGCCCGTTACCTAAGCCCCATCTACTCTTTGGTCGCCCACCATTTCTGAATGGCCTCTTCCCAAGAACCGGAGTAGAAGCGCTCGACATAACCGTCCATGGCGGCTTCGCTCGCCAGGTAGTGAGCCCTGAGCGACTCATCATCCTGCCGAATCCACGCTTCCCATGCCGAAAGGGCTCTCGACAGGATGTCTGCTCCGACCTCGGCTGATGCCTCGCGTGGATCCTTACCCAGCAAAGCGGTGTGCTTAGACGACTTGGAAGCATCGTAAGCGTCCAGACGAGCTTTCTCTGGGAAGAGCGCCAGGTACTGAGCTGCCTCCCAATAACCCGCATGATCCAGCAAGTCGCCATTGCCCAAGGGCTCCAAAGGCGTGGCGACGTGAACCACCAGCCCGCGATCCATCGCCCTAACAGCGCCGCGATACCATTCAATCAGGTGGCCTTGGGCGTAGTGCCCCGTGACGACCAGCGCCTTCGTGAAACCCACCAGACGCAAGCTTTCCAACCATGCGTCGATCAATCCCGTGTATAGATGCGACGGAATTTCAGACGAGACGCGATGCGGAAGGGCAGTCATGGCGTTCCACTGCGTGGGATAGAGAACGCCGTTCACCTTTTCCGCAAGTCGAGAAGCGAACTCCGTTGCAACCGACCCATCGAGTCCGACCGGAAGATGCGCTCCGTGCCATTCAATGATCCCCACCGCAAAGACGGCAGGTCGGCCCTCATCGGCGGCCTGCAAAATCTCTTCAGGAAAGGCAAATTCGGCGCGAACCATTGAATGTGTTTACCGCACGAACCCCACGCTCACCATTCAAACCGCTATCCTATCAGTCGATCTTCCTTTCCAGCGATGCAACGGCGCATTCTCCCTTTTGTCTTGTTGACCCTTTTGGCGGGTTGTTCGGGTCCGGCGAAAGCCCCCACTCTCCGAATTTCAACCTGGGGACAGGCCGGAGACGACAGCGACTACGACCGACTGGTGGAATCCATCTATCAAGACTTCGAGAAGGTCGCTGCGGAGCAAGGGAAGCGGATCGACGTGCGCGTCGAGAAGATGCCCGCTGAGTACGTTCCCAAAATGGTTCTGGCTCACATCGCCGGAGTCACTCCCGACGTGGTGACGCTAGACGCTTCCAGTAGTGCGCTGTTCGTGAACAACGGCATGCTCAGAGACCTTTCTCCGTATCTGCAACGAGACCCCGAACTGCTGGATCAGTTTTTCCCGAACACGCTGCAAACCGCAAAGCGGGGAGGGAAGGTTTACGCCATTCCCACCGACTTCACCCCGATGGTGGTGATGCTGAACAAACGACATTTTCAAGAGGCGGGAGTGCCACTGCCCCAACCGGGTTGGAATTGGGATGATTTCCTGCGCATCAGCAAAGCCCTTACCCGGCTAGACAAGGCCAAGCCGCGATACGGATTTCTCCTCACCACCTGGATGCCTGGTTGGGTGATGTGGTTATGGAACGGCGGTGGGGAAGTGCTGGACGAACAGAATCTGAAGGCAACCGGCACTCTGGATAGCCCTCAGAATGTTGCTACCCTTACGTTCCTGAAGAGTCTGGTGGCCGACCACAAAGTGGCTCCCGCCCTCAGCCAGATCCAAGCTTCCGGAGTAGATCTCTTCGCTTCAGGGCAAGCCGCCATGCAAGTCACGGGGCATGGGGCACTTGTGAGTTTCCCCAAGGAGCGAAAGCCGGATAACCCCGATGCGCCCACGCTCGATGACATCAGCGTCATCGAACTTCCGGTTCGGCCTGGAAGCACTCAGCCATCTCGAACCGTCTTCTATGCGGCGGGTACCGGAATCTCTGCCGCATGCAAAGACCCCGAACTCGCCTGGTCCTACATCCGGTATTGGTCGTCTCAGAAGAATCAAGCCAAGTACAACTCTTCGGGCATTGCCATCAGCGCTAGAAAAGACGTTGCTGAAGCAAGGCTCAACGGCCCTCTCGGGCGATTAGAGAAAGAGTTGCAGCGGATTGTTCCGCTTGCAGAACCGCCTATCGGAAGCCGAATCGAAGGGTACGAGTCGGTGGAGAATGCAGGCAGGGAGGCAATGGAGTCGGTCTTGAGCGGCTCAAGAACTCCCGAACAGGCGCTTAGGATCGCCGCCGCGCGAGTGGATCGCGAATTCGCCAAGGAGCCTCGTAAATGACCTCGGCCGCCCGGAAAGAATCTCGAACGGCTTGGCTCTTTCTTGCCCCCGCCTTTTTGCACCTATCGCTTTTCGCTCTGCTGCCGATCGCAGTCGCGTTCGGGCTCTCGTTCTTCCGGTGGAAACTCTACCGACCGCACCCCGAGTTCGTCGGACTCGGCAACTATCTCTCCGCTCTCACCGACCCCACGTTCGGAAACGCCATGTGGAATTCGGCACGCTACGCCCTCGTCAGCGTTCCCGCCGGAATGATCGTGGCGCTGGCGGTCGCTATTTTGCT
>CAYYJX010000100.1:0-10529 GCA_964471545.1 uncultured Fimbriimonas sp.
AATACTACTTCCCGGTGTATCGCATGGACGGTTCGCGGTTAGACGACGGTGCGATTGAGGAATCTGAGCCGAGCGGCCCGTGTGGGGTTTATACGCCGGAGTCGGGCGAGGTCGTCATGACGGGCGATTTCAAGACCTGGGAAAAGGCTCACTAGGTCGGCGGGCAAGAAATTTCCGGCACCAACCACTCAATTCCCCTCCCCGATAAATCGGGGCAGGCACCGGAGGGGTGCCCCGGCAGGGGCGGGGTGGTTTCCCCAACAAGTCGGCACAGCCCCGGCACTTCAATCGCCGACCCGGCTAGAAAGAAACATTCCCGGCAACGTCTGAGCAGGTTCAACCGTCCCTTAACCGAAACCCTCCGTCCCCATCCATGGCATCCACCGCCCAACCGACCCATATCGCCCGAAAGACGAAAACCAAGGTCGCCCGAATCGCCGGCGGGGTGGATCGCTACATCTCCATCGAGAACCCACCACCCCTGCAACGACCCCTGACCGTGGTCTCGCTCTTTTCCGGCGGGGGCGGGCTGGACATTGGCTTAGAGCAAGCGGGTTTTGAAACTCTGGGCTGCGTGGAAATGGACAAGCACGCCCGTGCGACCCTCGCCGCCAATCGACCGAATTGGCTCCTCGTCAACGGCAACGGCGCGATGGAAGGGGATATTCGCCAGGTCGATGGCAAGCAATTATTAGTGCAGATAAATAAGAAACGCGGCGAGGTAGACGTGGTAGCGGGCGGACCGCCTTGTCAGTCGTTCTCCAACCTTGGGCTCAAGAAGGGAGCCGCCGACCCGGTGAACGGAGACCTCTACGCGCACTACCTACGGTTGGTGGAGCAAATCCTGCCCAAGGCGGTGCTGTTTGAAAATGTGGAGGGTTTTGCGCACCCACGCAACGCCGAGGTGCAAGCCGGGTTAGAAGCGAAGCTGAACGCTCTGGGCTACCGAACCGTCTCCGGCATCCTGATCGCCGCCGATTACGGCGACCCCCAGATTCGTCGACGATTTGTGATGATCGGGGTGCGAGGGGCGCAGCCTTATCTGCCCGCTCCAACGCACTTTGAATCGGAAGGGAAGCACCGGGCGTTCTTTGATGCGGAGACCGTTTCCGCTGGACCTTTTCGATCGTATCGAACCGTTGCCGATGCCTTTTCCAACCTAAAAGCGTGGAATCAAGACCGACCCGACGCGGTGCAAATGGGCATTAGCCCCAAAGTGGTGGATCGCATGAAGCGCTTGGGTCCCGGCGAGAATTTTAAGGCGCTTCCGCCAGAGATGCTGCCCAACTGCTGGCGGAACGGAGGGCATCAAGGGGCGGATACGTTCGGCCGATTGTGGCTCGATCGACCTTCGGTCACCATCCGTACCAGCGCCTATAACCCCTCGAAGGGAAGGTACATCCACCCCACCGAGCATCGCGGCCTTTCCACTCTGGAGATGGCGGTGCTGCAATCGTTCCCAGAGGAATGGCGGTTCCAGTGCGCCGGGAAGCCTTCGCTTGTCGCCATTGGCAGGCTGATCGGCAACGCGGTTCCGGTTGGGCTGGCTCGAGCGCTGGGTTTGGCGCTTCGACACGCGTTGGATTAACCACCCCACTGACGGTTCGTTCCCGCACAGCGGGTACACATGAAGGCATGACCGACACCGCCGCGCTTTTGGCGAGACTCATTCCTAACCTTGCCGACTACCAAGGGTCCGACCTAACGGTCACCACCCCCGTGGATGGTTCGAAACTGGCGTCTCTGAAGTTCGACACGCTGGAAGAGGTCGATGCGAAGATCGATCGATCGGTAACGGCGTTCAAGGCGTGGCGAAACGTGCCCGCGCCTCGTCGCGGCGAGCTGATTCGGCGATTCGGCGAGGCTCTACGCGCTCAAAAAGAAGACCTTGCCACCTTGGTCACCCTGGAGTGCGGCAAGATCTTGGAAGAGGGAAGAGGCGAAGTGCAGGAGATGATCGACATCTGCGATTTCGCGGTGGGTCTCAGTCGACAGCTCTACGGTCTCACTATTGCCAGCGAGCGGCCCAACCATGTGATGCAAGAGAACTGGTTGCCGCTGGGTCCGGTGGGCATCATCAGCGCGTTTAATTTTCCGGTAGCGGTTTGGGCGTGGAATTCTGCCTTGGCGTTTGTCTGCGGCGATTCTTGTCTTTGGAAGCCAAGCGAGAAAACCCCGCTCACCGCTTTGGCGTGCCAGGCGTTGTTCCAAAAGGTCGCCGCCGATTTCCCCGAGGCGCCGGAAGGTCTTAGCCAGGTGATTCTGGGTGCGGTGGCTCAGGGAGAGCGACTGGTGGACAGCCCGAAGGTGCCTCTTATCTCGGCAACCGGTTCCACGCGAATGGGCAAAGCCGTAGGTCCGCGCGTAGCCGCCCGATTCGGAAAATCGTTGCTGGAACTGGGCGGAAACAACGCCATCATTGTCACTCCAAGCGCCGATCTAGGCGTGGCGATGCCCTCCATTCTGTTCGGTTCCGTAGGAACCGCCGGGCAACGATGCACTACCACGCGACGGGTAATAATTCACCACTCACTGGTGGAAAAAGTCTTTGAGTCCTTGAAGACGAACTACGCCGCATTAGGTTCAAACAAGGTCGGAAATCCTCTAGAAGCGGGCACCTTGATTGGGCCACTGATCGATGAAGATTCGTTCAAGAACATGCAGGCAGCGCTGGATCGAGTGCGACCCGAGGCGGTGGAAATTGTGGGCGGCGAGCGCACTTTGGAGGATCGGTTCCCCGGTGGATTCTATGTGAAGCCCGCGGTCGTTCGGCTCAACAAGCAATCTGAAACCATCTTCACCGAGACCTTTGCCCCCATCACCTACGTGATTCCCTACACCACCTTGGAAGAGGCGCTGGAGATTCACAACGCCGTTCCGCAAGGACTCAGCTCGGCAATCATGACCACCGACGTTCGCGAGGCGGAGTACTTCAAGCGCAACAGCGATTGCGGCATTGCCAACGTGAACATCGGTACCAGCGGCGCCGAGATCGGAGGCGCGTTCGGTGGTGAGAAAGAGACGGGCGGCGGAAGAGAGTCGGGCTCCGATTCTTGGAAGGCGTACATGCGCCGACAAACCAGCACCACCTATTACGGAGTCGATCGACCCGCGTTGGCGCAGGGAATCACCTTCGACGTTTAACACGTTCAATTATCACTAGAAACCGGTCTGGCGGTCGGAACGGCATCGTGCTAGCATCACCCGTAGGTGGAAATCGACGATGCAAATTAGCAACAAGTTCGTTCCGTTCGCCATTGCCATTCCGGTGGCACTCGGCTTAACCGCGGTGATGATGGCTCTTCCGGCTGAAGCCCAACAGGCTGGTCCGCAAGGTGGTCCCCAGCGACCCGGCTTCGGTGGCCAGGGAGGCTTTGGCGGTCAAGGTGGATTCGGCGGCGGTCAAATGCCGTTTGCGGGTCCTGGCATTACCAACCTAGAGGTGGAAGACGATGCCATCTACGCTTCGATGGGCAACACCATCTATAAGGTGGATAAGAAGTCGTTCCGAGTGGTGCAGCAGGTTGCGCTTCCAATCCAGCGACCCGGCGGTCCTGGCGGACCCGGTGGACCCGGTGGCAGGCCCGGCCAAGGTGGCGCAGGTGGCCAGGGCGGAGCGGGCGGTGATGGTGGATTCGGAGGCGGATCCGGCACCTCGACCTCCGCAAAGTAAATCTAGCGACCCGTTGGTCTAGCGACCATGATTCCGGTGGTCTTCGATCCCTTTAGGTAATCCGAAAGGCGAGCATCGAAGACCACCTTTTTGCCCACGCTGCTGGCGTGCACAAAGTGTGGAACCCCGCCCTCCACAATAATCAGCCCAACGTGGGTGCAATCGATCCCCTTCGGACCTCCGGTGAGGGCAATGATGTCCCCGGTTTGAAGCTGCTTTTCGGCTTCTTTAATCGCCCAGATAGGCACGTACCACTTGGTGCGCGCGTTGGAAGCCTCTTCCATCTTCTTGGTTTGCGGCACTAACGAAGGGTTCGCCTTTAGCACGTTGTACTTATCTGGGTTGGCCGACATGTAGCCCACCTCTTTCGTGAATCGGCTGGCGCCGGGAAGCTCGTCGCTAATGTCCTTCACGACCCCCTTGCGCTCGTTGTCGTAAATCCAGTCGGAGGTGTAGTGCAGTCGGCTGAGGTAGCCGTTAAGCTTGCCACCCCAATACCGAGTGAAGGTAACACCACCCACGACCGACTCTTTGCTAATGGATCTGGCCCGAGACAGGTTGAGGACCGTCTCCATAAAGGTCACACAGTCCAAACCGTCAAGAACCACGGTGCACTGTTCGGTCTTGGTTTCCTGATCCAAGGTAAACGCCACATAGGGAGTGCCCAAGAACTGCCGAGCGAAAAACTCCATTCTTGCGGTGAACGGTTTGGCGTACACGCTAGAAGCGGTTGCCACGGAATGCAACGACTCGTAGCTGACAGAAGGGCCGGGTAAGGCGGCGGATAGCAAGAGCGCGGCAGCGATCACGATCCAATCTTACCAATACCCACCGAGTGCTCACAGCTTGTTTCACTGTAAAGATTCCCGTGAAACGTCGATTGCCGGTTTCACCGCTCCTTAACGCGCCCCGTAGATTCAAAAAGGTATCCTCTACCCACTCTTTCACGACATGAAAGAGGGTGAACGACATGGAAATACCGAATCGCTACGATGCGAGCGTTGAGGCGTCATGGTACGCCAAGTGGGAACAAGCCGGGCTCTTTGCCCCTTCCGGAGACCCCACCAAGAAACCCTACAGCATCACCATCCCTCCTCCCAACATCACTGGATCGCTGCACATGGGCCACGCCCTCTGCTATCCCATCCAAGACATGCTGGGTCGATTCCACCGCATGCTCGGTCGAGACGTTTTGGTCTTGCCTGGGCAAGATCACGCGGGAATCGCAACTCAAAGCGTTGTCGATAAGCAACTTCGCAAAGAAGGCAGCAGCGCGGCGGCATTGGGTCGAGAGAAGTTCATCGAACGCGTCTGGGAGTGGCGAAAGGAATCGGGAGACACGATCCTTCACCAATTCAGATCGCTCGGTTGTGCGTTCGACTGGTCGCGATCGCGCTTTACGCTCGACGAGCAGTACGCCAAAGCTGTTCTGGATGTCTTCATCAACTGGTACTCGCGCGGTCTCATCTTCCGAGGCAAGCGCGTGGTCAACTGGGATCCCAAGCTCAAAACCACGGTTTCCGACATTGAAACGGTGCGAGAAACGCGCAAAGGCAAGCTGTATCACCTTCGATACCCGTTTGTAGATGGCTCCGGAGAGGTGGTCATCGCCACCACCCGGCCAGAAACGATGCTGGCAGACGTGGCGGTTGCCGTTCACCCCAGCGACTCTCGGTACGAGGGCAAGGTCGGCAAGATGCTGAAACTGCCGCTTGTGGGCAGAGAAATCCCCCTCATCGCCGACATCTATCCCGATCCGGAGTTCGGCACGGGCGCGGTGAAGATCACGCCTGCGCACGACCCCAACGACTACTCGGTGGGCGTGCGGCACAACCTAGAGATGCCCGTCATCTTGGATTTGGACGCCAAGGTGTCGGCGGCATACAGTCGCGAGCATGAATCGGAAGCGATTGCAGCCGCGATTTCCGTTTACGAAGGGCTGGATCGGTACGAGGCGCGCAAGAAGATCGTGGAAGATCTCGAAGCCGCAGGCGCACTGGTGGAGATTGAGGATCACGAGATTCCGATCATCCTCTCCGATCGGTCTGGTGAAGTCATTGAGCCTCTTCTGAGCGAGCAGTGGTTTGTGGATCAACCCAAGCTTGCCGAACCCGTGATCGAGGGTGTGAAGAAGGGAGAAATCAAGTTCCATCCCGACCGCTACGAGCGCATCTTCCTGGAATGGCTGGAGAACATCAAGGATTGGTGCATCAGCCGTCAGCTTTGGTGGGGTCACCGCATTCCGGTGTACTACACGGAGGACGGAACCTCTTTTGCCGCTCACTCTTGGGAGGAAGCCCAAGCGCAAGCAGGCGATAAGAAGATCGTTAAGCAAGACGACGACGTTCTGGACACCTGGTTCAGCAGCGGTCTGTGGCCGTTTGCCACCATGGGATGGCCGGAGCAAACCGCCGACCTTGATCGGTACTACCCCACCGACTGCTTGATCACCGACCGCAACATCATCAACCTTTGGGTCGCCCGAATGGCGATGATGAGCTACGACTTGGTTGGAAAGAGCCCGTTTGCCGACGTCATGATCTACGCCACCGTGCTTCGAGAAGACGGAAGACGCATGTCGAAGTCTCTCGGAACGGGAATCGACCCGATGACGGTGATCGAGAGCCTGGGTGCAGACGTTCTGCGCTACACGCTTCTTTCGCAAACCGGTCAGAACCAAGACCTCCGGTACTCAGAACGCAAGAACGAAGAGGCCCGAAACTTCTGCAACAAGATCTGGAACGCCACTCGATTCGTGCTGCTCAACGTGACCGAAGAGCAAGATCTGGAATCGGTTCCGGCTGAACTGGAAGAGGTCGACCGTTGGCTGCTTTCTAAGCTGGTGCGAACCGAGCGGGAAGTGCGGTCATCTTACGAAGGGTACGACCTTCAGTCGGCGTGCCAAGCCATGTACCGATTCTTCTGGAACGACGTCTGCGACTGGTACATCGAGGTTTCTAAGCCCCGATTGAACGATCCCGCCATGCGAACCACCCCGCAATGGGTGCTGCTTAAGGCAATCGACGCCTTCCTCAAGATGTTCAGCCCGGTGATGCCGCACATCACGGAAGAGCTGTACTCGTACCTGCCTATCAAGGGCAAGTCGGCCTTCTTGATGTCGGCGGCGTGGCCAACCATGCCGGATTCCCTGCTCGATGCGAAAGCAGAGGCGGGAATCGAGCGGGTCTTCGATGCCACTCGCGCCCTGCGCGCCTTACGCGCCGAACTAGACCTTACGCCCATGAAGATTGCTCCGGTGGCCTTCGTGGAAGGAGATCTGGGCAACGGTGAGTTCGTTCTGCGAACTCAGGCGTGGTTCGAAAAGCTAGAAAAGGGTCGCCCAAGCGGCAAGCACGTCAGCACCACCTCTGGTGGCATCGACATGCACCTGCCGATCGATGACTCGATCGACCTCGATAAGATTCGCGCCGCCATCGTAAGAGACCTGGCTAAGACCACCCAAGAGGCAGAAAAGCTTCGCGGGCGACTCTCCAACGAGCAGTTCGTCTCTCGGGCAAACCCGGAGATCATCGAACGCGATCGAGCTGCTCTTGCGGAACTCGACGCCAAGGTCGAAAAGCTGAACGCTCGCCAAGCTCTGTTTGGCGGTTAACGAACCCATTCGTGCAGTAGTAGTGTTCACTACTACTGCACCCTAAGGTCTTTCTCCTAAAAACCATTGGCTCTACAATGGAGTAGGAACAGTCATATCAATGGAAGCGAGCAATCAAGCCCAACTGGAAGGGGCAGGGTGGAACCTAGAATTCACCTACCAATCGCTTCCCAAAGGGCTTTTTGAACCTACCGAACCCATTTCGGTCAAGCAACCCACCCTTTTGCTTCTTAATCGGACCGTTGCCGAGCTGTTGGGCTTGGACGCCAAAGTTCTAGAAACTCAAGACGCCATCTTTGCGGGCAATGCGCTGCCGCCGGGTTCGCAGCCAATCGCGCAAGCCTACGGAGGGCATCAGTTCGGACAGTTCAACATCCTCGGCGATGGTCGGGCGATCCTGCTCGGCGAGCAAGTCACCCCCACGGGAGATCGCTACGATATCCAACTCAAGGGTTCGGGGCGAACGCTCTATTCCCGGCGAGGCGATGGTCGATCCGCGATGGGACCGATGCTTCGCGAGTTCATCCTGAGCGAGGCGATGCACGCTCTTGGCGTACCGACCACCCGCAGCTTAGCCGTTGCCGCCACCGGAGAGGCGGTTTATAGAGAGGCTCCTCAGCCCGGGGCTGTTCTTACTCGGGTCGCCGCAAGCCATATTCGGGTGGGCACCTTCCAGTTCGCCGCCGCAATGAGCGACTATGAGGCGCTGAAGGCCCTGACCGCCTACACCATCCAACGCCATTACCCCGAAGCGATCGAGGCGGAAAACCCGCCGTTGGAGCTGTTGAAAAGGGTGATTGCCAAGCAAGCCGATTTGATTGCCCACTGGATGAGCATTGGGTTCATTCACGGGGTGATGAACACGGACAACGTGTCCATTTGCGGCGAAACCATCGACTACGGTCCCTGCGCGTTCTTGAACGCTTACGATCCTGGCATGGTCTACTCCAGCATCGATCACCAAGGTCGATACGCGTACGGAAACCAGCCCAACATCGGTCATTGGAATCTGGTGAGGTTCGCCGAAGCCCTCCTTCCCTTGCTTCATTCCGAAAAGGAGACCGCCATTGAAATGGCCCAGAACGCTCTGGAAGGGTTCGCCGAGCGGTTCAATGCCGCTTACAAGCAACGAATGCTCGCAAAGATCGGCATTGCCGACGAGCAAGAGGGCGACTTTGAGATCGTCCAGCAGCTGCTACACCTGATGCAGGCATCCGAAGCCGATTTCACCCACACTTTCCGTGCCCTGAGCGAAGGCAGAGCGGTTCCCCTGCAGTTAGAAGCCACCCCCGAGTTTCAGGAGTGGCGATTCCTGTGGGAATCTCGGGTTGGAGAAGACAAGATAACCGCCCTTGAAACAATGAAGCAGGCGAATCCGTGGATCATCCCCAGGAACCGATGGGTGGAAGAAGCCATCGAGTCGGTCGTGGAAAAGGGTGATTTTGAGCCTTTAGGGCATCTCATGGGCGCTCTGGAGCGTCCGTTTGAAGGGCCCGAGCACGCTCGCGATTTCTTAACAAAACCGTATGAGGAGAACCCGGAATACCAAACGTTCTGCGGAACGTAGCGATTTTTCAGTTCGCACCGGCAATTTTGGAACAGTCGGTCAATAATCAACGTTAGGAAGCCTTGAAGCAGAGAAACTGAGACAAGAGGAAACATCAAATGGGTCGATTGAAAGAATTTTCCGTAGAGCAAGCGCTAGAAAAAGCGGTCTACGTATTCTGGACAAAGGGATACGAAGCGGCTTCCATGAGCGATCTCACTGCGGAGATGGGCATTCAAAAGGCCAGTCTTTACGATACGTTCGGCAACAAGGCAGAGCTGTTCCGGCAGGCCCTGGCAGAGTATCAAGATCGTGGATTCATTGAGGTTCAAAAGCTCCTCGATGCCTCTCGCGACCCGGTCGACGCCATCCGTCAGATTTTGCTCACCGCCGTTCCGCAGGTTCAGGCAAACCCAACTCCGTGTTCCCGGAAGGGTTGTTTCTGTATGAATGCGGCGGTGGAACTGGCGCCCCACCATCCGGAAATCGCCGCTCTTATCGAGGCTCACTACGATCGAGTTCGTCGCCGCATCGCTCAAACCATCGCTCTCGGGCAAGGTCAAGGCATGATGCGCATCGACCTCACTCCGCTAGAAGCCGCTGCTTTCGTCCTCGATCATCTCAATGGGCTTCATGTTGCCGCCAAAACGGTGAACGATCCCGACCTTCTCCGCCGGCGTGTGGAATTCACCCTCGCCACTCTCATCGTCACCGTCTAGCCCTCCCACCCCTTCGAAACACCTTTCGTTGAACTCGACTTTGATCGAGGGGATTGCTGTCGCCTGCCCATCATTTCAGAACAATCGGTACAGAATGAAACTATTTGAAAACAAAACTGCTCTCGTCGTTGGTGGAACCTCCGGAATCGGCAAAGCCACCGCTCTCGCTTTCGCAAAAGAGGGCGCCAAGGTGGTTGTCGCGGGTCGCCGAGAGGCGCATGGCAACGCCGTGGTGCAAGAGATTCAGGCGCTTGGCGGAGAGGCAATCTTTGTTAAAACCGACGTCGCTAACGAGTCCGAGGTGAACAACCTGGTGGACCAAGCCGTGGCGAAGTTCGGCAAGATCGATACCGTCTTTAACAACGCGGGCGTGGAAGGGGAGTTGGGGAAGCAATTGCACGAATCCACACAAGGCGGGTTTGATCAGTTGTTCAACATCAACGTCCGGGGGGTCGCCAACGTCCACCGCGCGGTGGTGAATGCGATGCTTCAAACCGGTGGTGGGTCCATCGTGAACACCAGTAGCGTGGCGGGCCATATCGGATTCCCGGGCGCAGCGCTCTATGCCGCCACGAAGTTCGCGGTGGAAGGACTCACCAAAACCGCCGCCTTGGAACTGGCGAAGAGCGGTATTCGCGTGAATGCGGTCGCCCCGGGCGCAATCGAAACCGAAATGGCGGATCGGGCCTTCGGTGGCAATTACGATATCCCGGCGTCTTTCCATCCGGTGGGTCGAGTGGGTAAGCCGGAGGAGGTCGCAGAGGCGGTCCTGTTCCTCGCTTCAGACAAGGCCTCGTTCATCACGGGCGCAAGCTTGTTGGTCGACGGTGGGATGTCGGCGGGCTAAGGAAGTCCCTACGGTCTCGCTGAATGTGGATATTGGGGTGGTCTAGTATGCCCAACGCTACAATCCTGGGAACCCCGGAACCACCCCACCCGACCCTTTCCCTAACTCCCAAAAAGCAAACTTTAGGCAAT
>CAYYJX010000101.1:0-5946 GCA_964471545.1 uncultured Fimbriimonas sp.
ACCACTCGAGCAAGTAGTAGCAGGTGCGATCCTTTCGACCGTCGATGTTCAGAGTCCCGTCTGCAATGGGGGCCGTTCGCCCGGTCTTCCTACCGTAAGCGTCCAAGATGGAGACCTTGGGAACGCCGGATCGTTGGAACTTGATCGAGCCAATCACCGGCTCCATTACTACCGGTCCCTTGCCGTTTACCAGCAGCATCGATCCCGAAATCTTGGTGTCTGCCGATCTCGCCCGGGCGATTGCGGTGACCAGAACTCGCTTCGCATTGGAGAGGGTGGAATCCTTATCCAGCGCGGTAAGCGTAAGCGACGCGAACTTAGAATCCAGCTTGATAATGTCACCTCCTAAATTGAGGGATTGGCCCTTGGCAAACCCAATGACTCCCTTTGTTGCGGGAGTATCGATGGTGAAGAATCCGGATTTACGCGATCGACCAGGGGTCCACTTGAGTTGACCCGTGGAGGAAAGAAGCGTGCCTTCCTTCTGGTGCTTGGAGAGATCGAACTTGGGCGTTGGCGTGTCTGTGCTTCCGAAGTTGACCACATGCTTCCCAATCGCCAATGAGCCGATTGGGATTGTCTCCGAATCCCCGTCTTTCACATCGCCAGAGGCGTCTTGCCGCTCGTCAAACCCCAAACTGCCCGACCGTAGTTGCCCGAGGCTGACATTGCGCGGAATCACAAGGTCCGACTCTTTGACGTCTCCTCGATGGATCATGCGTGAAAGGGCGGGGAAGAGGCCGATGACCTGGGGAGACGTGGCGTCCCATTGGTCCCGTCCCACGCGCGAGGAGAAAGTTCCTTCGTCCCGGTTCTGGAAGATGAACGACACGTCCCATCCTTGCAGTCCCATTCCGTAAGCTCCCAGGATGGCCGGACCCTCCGCACCCCATTCGTTCGGGAATACGTGGATCCATTCGGAAAGGCTGAATGGTCGCCCCGCCACCTGGGTGGTACCCATGCTGAAAATGCCCGACCCCGGCTTGGCAAGCATCGAAGCATCGTTGATTCGGCCCTCTTCACCCCCACCAAAGTAGTTGTGACGGTCGATCATGCCCACCTTGGAGTCGGAGAGAAGATTCCAATAGTGGCTTGCCCCACGACCCGCTATCCAGTTGGAGGCGAGCATTTCTCCGGTGTATCCGCTTGCTCGAACCGCCTTTTCGAAACGGCTATAGAACTTGTCCTGGAGCCCGGTCAAGAATTCCATCGTGTCCAGCAGTCTTCTTCCGCGGTTCCGCTGCGAACCCTTAAGTTGGTCAGGGTCATAAAACCACGGATTCCCGGCAGGGACCACATAGTTCTTTTCCAAACTCTCGCCCGAGAAGCCCTCGCTCGCAAAAGTGTTGAGCCCGCCCTCTCCCCATGCCTTCTTGAGACCCGCTTCGCTTCCGTACTTGGCTCGAAGCCATGCGGCAAATTCGGCGGCGGCACGGTTTCGAAGCGTTGGAATCTTCTGAAGGCGGTCTTGAGTCCCATAGAAGAGAACGCTGTCTTCATTGAACATCTCGACGATGGCAATCGCGGGGTCCTGGGCGTAGGTCAGTCCGGTGTAGGGGTTCTTGTGCTGGAGCAATCGAACGGTCTGGGCGATCTGCAGATCTTGTAGCTCCTTCGAAAGGAAGACCGATCCATGCCGCGTTTCAACCCGACCGTCAGCTCCGTTGATGGCTCCAAACTCGGCGTGGTACGGCACACTTGCTTTGTCGTTTTGTCCAAGTTTCACCCCGAAAGTTGGGGAGAGCTTAACGTAAATGCCCTTCTCCTTGAGCTTCGCGACGAAGTAGTCCATGCGATCCAGCGCGGCCGGGTCGAACTGGGCGAACGATCCCGGAGACTGAATGCCTGCCCACCCCGGACCATCTGCATACTTGTGCAAACGCACCGCGTTGATTCCGTTCCGAGCGTAAAACTCGGCGCGCCTATCGGCAAGTTCCTTGGGTGGGGCGCAATCGGAATAGCAGACGTTAATTCCCCACAGCTTGATCGGCTTTCCTGACACCGTGAGCTTGTCGCCGATCGCCTTTACTCGACCGCCCTTCCCGGCAGGTGCTTCCAGCCACGAGGCTAGAGAAATCTCGTCCGGTCCGTTGACTTGGGTCGCTGGGAGGAAAGGAAACCACGTTTCAAAAGCCGCATCGTCCGGCATCTTGCTCGGATCGGTCACCAAAAGGGTGGCCTTTGGGGGCGTGATCCGGATCCGCTTGGTGTACTTCTGCCCGGCTTTCAACTGAGTTGGGACCAGCCCGATACGGATTCCACCATCTGAGGAGACCGGACCTGCCGGCTCCAGCGTGATCGACGAGGCACGCTTTGCGGAATCGACCAAATCGAGTCGCCCGACTCCCGCGCCGAAGTCTCGAATGCCCACCGGGATCGGAGAAGTCACGCTCGCCGACCGAACACTGCCACCCTGAAAAGCACTTCCATCTGGTTCCACAGAGAGGACCACGGCGGTCACGGCAGTGTCTCGATCGGAGGAGACGCTCAAATCTAGCTGAACTCCGCTTGACCCGCCGCCCGTCACTCGCCACTCCAAAGTGAGGGTTGCACCTGTGTTCAATCTCGCCTTTGCCGTTCTTACCGCACCATCCGGCGATTTGGAAGTTTCTTCAAAGCTGGTCCAACTCCAATTGGGACCCCAACCGATAAAGTTGAAGTTGAGATAGGGTGCGTCGGTCTCCAGGAGGGAAAGGGCGTTTGCCCGTTGGGGAACGAATAGGAAGCCTTCCGGCGCCCCGCTCTGGGCGGAGACACCTCCGCTACACCCTGCGTAACCGAGAAACAGGGCTGCCAGGGCGACTATCGAGAGTCTTCCAATCATTTCCATATCGTAAGCGGAAACCAATCTAGAAGCAACAAAAATCGCACATTTTCGAACGCAAATCTAACCTCAACCCAGGTGCCGTGTTCGCCGTATTATTGGGACATGAGAAGCAAAGTTGTTCCGCCGATGCGAGTGGTGGGCATGCTCTACGTTGGGACCAACTCGAACGACGAGGTCATGGCACTTTGGGATCAATTCGTTCCTCGAATGAAAGAAGTTCAGTGGGACGGCGAGTGTTACGGCGTTTTGCGGCGGTGGGAAGGGATGCCGGACGGCGTGTTCGCCTACCTTGCCTGTTTTGAATCGAACGGGCCTGTCCCTGCCGGGATGGAGGCGTGGGAACTAAAAGGCGGCGAATTCCGGGTGACCGTTGCCCCAACCCTAGAGCAAATCAAGGATGTCTTCATGGAGAATCTCCCCAACGACGCTTACGAAGTCGGTGGGCGAGAGATTTACGAGTGCTACCCGGAAGATTTCCCGGAGAACCCCAAGGTCGAAGTTCTGTTCCCGATTTAAGTTCATCCAGCGATGTTCGCCCCCGGAACCTCCTTCCGGGGGCGAAGCCATCTACTCGAAGGCACTGGTTGGGTCTAGGCTGCGACGCTTGTCTTCGTCCAGTCGATCTCGGAGGCCATCCAGAAACACCTTGAAGATTTGGCGGAGCTGCCAAGCCGCCATGATATTGCCCTCCTCCATCAGCCTTTGCTCCCGCAGGACGGTGCACTTTCGGGCGTCTTCGAACGAACGCTTCATTTGAAGATGAGGGGCAAGCATCTCCTTCTTTTCGGTCGTGATCCCTCTCACCAACTCGTTCCAGTGTACTGGCGGCGTTTTCAGCCCGAAGCAGCAGATGACGGTGTACGCAGCGGGGTCGCCCAAACGCACTCCGATCATTCCTGCCGCCGCTCCCACGGAGTTCAGGTTCTTCGTCTGGAACAGAAGGTCCTTCTCTAGTAACCGGGCAAGGTTGATCTGGTTCTTCACCAGTGCGGTGCTGAGCGGCTTAAAGAGTGGAAGAATCTCGGCAACGTAAGGGTGGGGAGCGATGTCGTAACACCACTGCACGAAGGCCATGGATGCACGGAAGCAAGTGACCGGTCCCCGCTCACCCTCAAGGGGATTCGCCAACTCGAGCACTTCTTCTTTTGCTTCCACAGACGCCTTGATCTGATCGCGGCTGAGGTCCGATTTCAGCCGTGGGTCGTCGCGGTAGATGCACTCTCCGCCCAGTTCCCAGAAAAGGTTCTTGTACGGAGAGTTGCGATCGAGGGCGTCGGTCAGTTCTTTGAGTTGAGCTCTCGCTGCCTCGCGTTGCTCTTCGCTCAGCTTACTGAGCCGGCGTTCGATCTCTTCTTTGCTGTACTTGTTCTTGTCGTCCATTTCCTTCAGGGTTCCTTCTGCTGTTCGGTTGTGTCCAAATGGACACGTCATGACGGATCGGCGCTCCCTTGCCCAACTCAGGGAATTGGGAGCAAAGAGGTCGATAAATAAAAAGAGCGCCCTCGGTTTGTCCTTTCGGCCCGATTGCGCTCTTATGAAGTTGTCTGTGCGGTGGCTTAGTTGCCGGCGATCTGTTTAAGGGCGGCTTCGTCTTTGATGACGACAAAGCCCTTCACTGTATCCACCGGTCCGGCGGCTTTCCACTTACCAAAAGTGGCGCTCACCGCTTCCCGATTCGATCCGATCAGGTCGGCAAACTCGGCATGGGTGAGACGCAGATTGACGAATCGTCGCCCCGTCTTCGACTCGCCGGGATAGTCCTTGGCGAGTCTCAAAATGAGTCGAGCAAGACGCTCCGGTACGGTCAAGAACAAAACGTCTTGCATCCGATTCAGAATCTCCGCCCGTCGATCGCCGATCAACTTGTGAACCGCAAGCGATAGCTCTGGCTTATTGATAACGAGCGTTCGCAAGATGTCCACTGGTACGGCGAGAAGGGAAGCAGAATCCACCGCTTCGGCACTTTCGACCGTGGTCGCCTCTCGATCTCCAAAGAGATCGATGTCTCCAATCAACTCTCCCGGCTTGAGAATGGCAAGCGTGAGTCTTTTGCCTTGGGAGTTCGTTGCGACCACTCGGACATTGCCTTCCTTCACAAGATAGGCGTGAGTGTGTCGAACGCCGCTCATGCAGATGTGGTCGTTGCGTTCAAATCGAACGACTCGGCTTTGGTCGGCAAGGGTTCTCAGTTCGGCATCGCTTAGGCACTTGAATAGGTCGAAGTTTCGAACCAGCCAGAGTCGATGAGGAGATTCGGCAACGGCCGCCGATCCGCCCTGCTCCAGTGAAACCGTGCTCTCGACTCCGCTTGCCATGATCAGTTGGTACCTTCTCCAAGAACGGTTTGTCTAGGTTCCCAAATCCAGAAATTGGCTTGCCCCTAAAGGGGCATTTTTTTCAAGAAGTGGCGGAAACTTCAGACACCCGACCGTTTTCTACGCCGAGCGATTCGGTTTCTTCCAGTTTTTGAATTCTTAATCGCTGAATTCTTCGACCATCTGTTTCGGCAACGGTGAACCGATGTCCGTCCGCATCGAGGAACTCGCCAAGCTTGGGTTGGCGACCGAAAAGCCCGAAGACATATCCGCCGATGGTGTCGAAATCATCGCTATGGAACTCCGATCCGATCTCATCGTTCACATCGTCTAGGTGGGTTTTGCCTTCAACCAGATACCCGCCCGCGTGTTCAGAGACTTCGGGTTCTTCTTGGTCGTACTCGTCCTGAATATCGCCGAAGAGTTCCTCGACGATGTCCTCGATGGTAACGATCCCCGCGGTGCCACCCATTTCGTCTTGAACGATGGCAAGTTGGGCCCGTGCGGCACGCATCTCGGCAAGAAGCTCGTGCAAGTTCTTGTTCTCTGGGATGAACATGGCCGGGCGCATCAGACGCCGCATGCTTGGGGTGGACTCTTTGACCATGGAGAGCAACAGGTCCTTGGCGTGAATGATGCCAATGATCTGATCGTCCGTTCCTTCGTACAACGGGATTCGTGAGTGGCCGGAAGTTTGGATCACCTTCACAACCTCCTCCGGGTCGCTGTCGATCGGCATGGCGTCAAGGTCGGTTCGCGGGGTCATGATCTCGCCGATCCGACGGTTGCCGATGTCCAGCGCCC
>CAYYJX010000101.1:5956-10468 GCA_964471545.1 uncultured Fimbriimonas sp.
ACCGTATCCGTAAACTCAAAAACGCTCTGGATCAGTTCGCTTTCGTCGGTTTCAATCGCGCCCGTTTCTTGAGCCGTTTCTACAAGCGTGATGATCTCTTCTTCTGCGCGCAGAGGATCGTTGAGCGTCGCCTTTCCACCGAATCGTGCGGCGAACAGGTTCGCGATTCCGACAACCAACCGTGCTGGATACTTAAAGACCACGCTCGAAAAGCGTGCAAAGCCTGCCAACCGAGCCGCCGTCGGTGCCGGGTAGAGCGTAGCGTAGCTCTTCGGGACCAACTCTCCCAGAATGAGGTTCAGCAGAAAGATCGGTATGCCGACCGCAGCCACTCCGCCTAAAATCGTCGCGTAGGTAAATGGCCAACCGAGCATCTCCTCGGCAAGAGAAGCGGCCGCGACCGCAACGACCATGCCCATAAAGACCAACGCGACGCGCATGAGTTGGCTTCCAAAGGAGCAACTCGCTATCACTTCGGCCTGGCGCGCCAGAAGGTCCTCTAGTTTGTTGGCGATCGCGGGTTTGTCTTTGTACAGTCGTATTTGACTGGGACGCAGAAGCGCAACCGCGTTCTCCACCAAGATGAAAGCCGCATTCAGAAGAATGAAGAGGAGCGCGGCAAAGATAGCGGGCCAGGTGCTTCCAGCGGGCTCCTTGAGGGTCGAAACATCCGACCGCACAAATCCATCCGCTTGTCGCCCGAATGCGATAACCGCAAAGAGCGCGAATGCGATGACGAGTAGGAGAGTGGACTCGGACCGGCGAAGCAATGGCTCACTTCGCCGGTAACGTTCAGCAGGGTTGTCCTTCATGCGTTAGATGTTTCTGATAGTTTATTTCGGCAGAAATTGGAAGAAAACAAGACCGATCACGGTGCCAACCGCTGCTCCCAGCGATAGCTCCGGAAGAGAGTGGATCTTGGCTTCATATCGGCTTTGGGCAACAATGGCGGCGAGCAGAATCACGAGCGCCATCACCACCGGGTTGTCTGTAAGAAAGACGGCGCAGGTGGCAAAGAAGAATCCGTAAGCCGCGTGACCGGAAACAAGACCGCCTTGTAGAACCTGTCCTCGCTTGCCAAGGCCCTTACCAATGACGACGGCAACGAACACCACCATGCACCCAAGCACAATGCGAAGCACGGGAGGAATCGCCGGAGCGTCAGAGGCGAGATTGATCTTTAGAGCGTCCCACCGACTCTCGCCGAAGATCAACAATCCGCCCACGACAAGGGCGATGATCGTGGTGATCAAAACCGCTCCCGCCGCAATATCCTTGGCAAACTTCGCTAAAGGGTTGTAGTTAGGCGAAACGAGGTCGACCGTCGCTTCGATCGCAGAGTTGAACATCTCTGCGACAACCACCAACGAGATGGTGAAGAGCAACACCAGCATCTCGCGAAGGGCCAGGTTAACAAACAGACCCAACAGGATGACGATGAGAACGACAAAGAGGTGGAACCTCATGTGTCGCTGCGTTTTGAACGTGAAAATGATGCCGTTAAGGGCAACCGCGAACGGCTTGTAAATATCTTGCGGACGACGCATGGGCGGAGGGCTTAGCCCGCCGAATCCTCCTTGCGCGAAGAATCGCCCTCACTCTCGTGGAGCAGAGAAGACCATTCCGGATCGGGCTGAAGCCCGAGCGCAATCGCCATCGCGTTCATTTCCTCTTGCATCATACGACGATCTTCGTCTCCGATGTCATCGAAACCGACCAAATGAAGCGCCCCGTGAATGGCGAGCATCGCCAATTCATTCGAAAGAGAAACTCCTCGTGCATCGGCTTGCCGCTGGGCGTAGGGAACGCTGATCGCAATATCCCCAAGCGGCTCGTCTGCAGATTCCGGGAGATCACCGTGATAGGCGGGAAAAGTGAGAACATCGGTGGTGTCGTCGATGTTGCGGAATCGATGGTTTAGAGCGCGAACTTCAGTGTCGTCGGTCAGGAGCAAATCAACCTTACCAACGGCATCGTGCTTCGCCAAGGTTTGGGCGACCGAGCGCGTAAGCCAATCGGAAAGATCGGGCTCGGCGCTAGCGACGTTGGGAGCAAAGACAACGTCAACGGTAATCCTTTCCGTTGGCATAGTCAGTTCAGATGGCATATGAAGACGCAAAGAAGTGCCGATCAAAACGTGATCTCATCAGGAAGATCAACACTTGATCGGCACATCTCAAAGCGTGATGCGAGTATCAGGAGCGCTTAGCCGCGGGCTGGGCGTCGGCGAGCCTTTCGGCGTCGCTTTTCACTCGGCTTCTCGTAGTGGCTGTGCTCTTTAAGATCGCGCAGAACGCCGCTTTGTTGAAGCTTCATGTTGAAGCGCTTCAGGGCGCTGTCGATCGACTCGTTGTTCTGTACGTTGACGTAAATCACTGTCTGATGATTCCTCGCAAAATAGTATTATAGCCCAACCGAATGGCCATTTTCATGTTGCAAGGGGAGTCAAACGAATGATCTCGGGCAAATTCATGTCTCGATGGATGGGCGCGTCTCTTGCGGCCCTCATCGGCTTCTCTCTGGTGGGCTGTTCGAGCGGGAAGCAAGAGGCGGGGGCACCGAAAGCGCCTGCGGGGACGACTAAGGAAGCCGAGACTCCGACGAACCAGTCGGATGCGGCAGCGGTGACCTACCAGCTCAACATCTGTAGCGACTCTCTCGCCGATATCCGGGACAGCCTGGAACAGGTAGCCCCAGCCGTCAAGGGTGATGCGAAGACGAACGTCGAAGAAGCATCGGTGATGGCGGAAGATCTTGGAGTCGGCCTCGAACAGATCCTCGACGACGTCGAAAAGATCCCTGAATCGAACAAAGCGCGTTGGAAGGAACTCTTCACCGAGTTGTCGGACGCTCTTGTGGATTTGGAAGCCCTTGGAGAAAGAGTGGAAACCCTCGCGACCTCGGAAGGCCGAGGTGGGACCACCGATTCTTTTTCGAAGCTAACGGCGAGTTACGAAGCTTCTTGGGCGGCTCTCGACGAGAGCATCGATCTTGCGGCAAAGGTCGCAGGGGTCGCAAGGGAAGTCCCGGAAGCTTAAAAACTGAGGCTCGCCTATACAGAAATAGCGAAGCGCTCCCTCAACGCTGAGGAAACGCTTCGCTAATGTTTCGGGGAAGTTTTGTTACCAGGTTTGGTAATCGGTACCGTCGGATCCGTTGCCCGTGGCCGCGGCTCGGACTCGACCCACGTTCGGAGATGTGGTGTCGTAGTTCAGAGCGCCACCCGTAACGCTGTCGGTCGGGAGCTTTTCGATGTACGGTCCGCGCCAGTCGGTTGCGTTAATGGCAGTATTTGCGCCAGAAGCGTTCAAGCCGTTAGCAGGTGCGGCAACGGCCGCAAGATCGCCGAGCACTTTCGGATAGACGCCCGTATCGTTTCGGAAGAGGTCTACCGCATTTCGAACCAGCTTCAGGTTGCTGCGCAGGGCAGATTCCTTCGAGCGAATACTGGAGTTGGAAAACTTAGGAATCGCAATTGCAGCAAGAACGGCAATGATGATGATGACGATCAAAAGCTCCACCAAAGTGAAAGCTCTTCGTTTCTTAAGCGTAAGTGCGTGAACCATTTTTTCCCCGTGCCTTTTTCTTTATCGGATTGCCTGAATAGAACCTTAACGGTTTATCTAATTTTTTCTACAACTGAGTAAATCGGACCGATGATGGACATCGTGATCGAGCCGACAATGGCGCCCATCGTCACGATCATCAGAGGCTCCACCAAGGCAACGGTTGCCTTCAAGCGGGCATCGATATCTTCTTCCATCGAACGACAGAGCGTTTCGAGCAGCACGGGCAAGCGTCCGGTTCGCTCTCCCACACCCACCATCTGCACGACGTTCTTTGGAAAGACCCCGGTATCCAGCATGGAGTCGGACATGGACTTGCCCTGTTCGATCGCGTTTCGAACCTGCATCAGTGCGTCTTGAATGCGCGGCTCTCCTGCCACCTTTGCTCCTTGCTCAATGGCGATCAAGAGCGGAACGTTTGAGGCGGAGAGGGTCGCAATCGACTGGAGACTCCGTGCGAGAGCCAAGCGCTTGATCAACTCGCCAACAACGGGCAGGCGACCAACGATGCGTCCCACAACCACTTGGACAGGCTCTTGCTTGAATAAGAAGTAGATGCCGATGCACAGGGCCAATGCGCCCAAGGCAGACCCAATCGGATTGCTCCGAATCGCCGCTCCGGAAGAGAGCATCACTTTCGTGACAATGGGCAACTCTGCCTTCATGCTCTCGAACACCTGGCTAAACTTCGGCATGACCACCACAACCAAGATCAGAATGGTGGCGATAGAAACCGCGAGCATGACCATCGGGTACATCATCGCGTTGGTCACTTTGCGCTTCAGCTCGGATCGGCGTTCCAGATAGCCCGCACCGTTCGCAAGAGCTTGATCCAGTTTGCCGCCCGTTTCTGCGACTCGGATCATGTCCACGATGATCGTCGGAAACATCTGCGGAGCCGCCTTCATGGATCCGGAGAGGCTTTGACCGGCGATGAGTGCCTCTC
>CAYYJX010000102.1:0-10407 GCA_964471545.1 uncultured Fimbriimonas sp.
CGTCTCCCACTTCAAGATGAACGGCCCGGTCAACCCAAATGGATCACCCGGTCCCCATGCGCCTGCAAACCCTCCAAGTCCACGGCGGCGACCTTCGCAACCGCAGATTATTCTGCCGGCCGACGACACCGGCCAGATTCCCAGCGGTCCACCGAATCCCCAAGCAACGGCGATCAACACCGTAGGGACACCCGTTCCTCAACCACCGAAGCACTCCGCGATGAACTTGAGCTCTGCCTTTAGTCGCCCGCTAGGGCCTCAAGGGCGAGTCCACTTGAGCACGCTCTGCCTTGTTGTTTTGGCAACGTTCGACCTTGTGACGACCCTCTTTTGGCTTCACATCGGGTTTGGAGAGGGCAATCCATTCTTCGCGGCGATCGCGGCGAGGTTCGGCGGCATCGGATTTGCCATCGCCAAGCTGATTTTTGTCTTCGTGCCTGTCGGGATTCTGGAGTACGCACGAACAAAGCGACCCACGACAGCCGAACTCGGCACGTGGGTCGCTTTTCTCGCCTACGGATTTCTCTATCTAAGGCACTTGATCCAGTACTTCGGGGCTTCGGCTAACTTCTGATCACCAGGAAGTGACAACGGTGTATTCCACCGCCTTCACCTCGTTCGCCTTGAGATTGACCTCGAAAACGGCCGTATTGGAGTCTTCTTTCACAAAGTCCATGTTCTTCTTCGTGATCTTCCAATCTCCCCAGTGCCGCTCGTAGACGTGCACGGTCGAAGCCTCTTCCTTTCGGTTCCGAACTTCGATCTTGAACGTCTCTTCGAAACTCCGGTCGCTGAGGCGCTTGTAATTTGTTCGCTTTCGCTGGGAAACGATATCGAAGGAGCGCCCAACGTTGAGTGAAATTCTCTCGTCGCGTGGGGTGTGGCGAATCGCGTCCTCGCCGAGCATCTGCACGGAACCCGATTTATCCCGTTGGTAAATGCGCACCTTTCCTTGTGGAAGCGGCATGCCCAATCCACTCTTCTTATCGTTCACGAACTCGACTTTGACAAGGGGCGATTGATTGCCGGTGCCTACCTCGCCTTCACCAGGGTAGTAGCCGTTGAATCCCATCATGGCATCGACAATGATGCGCTTCCGGAACGGAACATCGGCACCCGAAAGGAGGCTCAGTTGCTTCCGCTCCTTATTCAAAACGGTCGCAGGGCGCCCAAGGGTGTAAAGGTGGTACTCGAAGAGCGACTCCTCCTGGAATCCATCGGCTACCGCTCCCCCGGCCCCACCAAGGCGATTCTTCATCATCATCATCTCAGGTTGAGCGGGACGGACAAGATTGACTTCTCCCGCGAGTAGCTTGAGCTTGGCGTTCTCAAAGTTCGCCCCGGAGTTGTTGTCGATGGTCACCCAACCTTGAAGATCACCCTTTCCTGCCGGGTCTAGCGTGAAAACGTAGTTGGCATCCCATTTCATTCCTTGAGTGATGTAGCTGAGTTCGATCTCTTCCTCACCGTCTCTCTCCGATTGGAGTTCCCAAAGGAGCGACGGGGTGCTGATCAAACCTGCGGGCATTTCGATAACCGAAACTTCTCCGATGGGCGACAGGATGATCGAGCCGTCATCCGCGCGGACAACCATGCCGTTGTATTGGGTGGACTGCCCGTTTGGACCATCGACTACCGAAGTCGGCGAGCTAAGAAGAACGCCTTCGACGCTCTCTTTCGATGCGCCAAACGCACGAGTGACCTTCACGCGCTTGCCAACCGATTTCGCGAGGATGGCTTGGGGGCTGATCAAGTCGTAGCGGTAGTTCTGCTCAAGGATGCTCAGTGCGCCGGGAGAGCTGATCGATCGGAATCCGACGGATGTGGTGTCGATAAGCTGCGCCACTCCATCGACCGTCACCGACTGACGCCCCTTCTTCACTTGGACAAGACGATTTTCCTTTACGAAACCAATGCCTTGGTTGTAAACGGTCACTTCCGTAGATTTGGTGGACATACCCGTGGTTGCTAACAGCGTGCCCGCAATAAAAGCAGAAACTCCCATAACTGTGTTCTCGCGTTTACAGACGCTAGAGAGTTACAAGAGTTTCTTTGGGCGGTCAATTCGACCTAGTTCGATTCAGTAAGTTAGATCTGCTTGAGGGATCGATCCGACTGGTCCACAAGCTCCAGGATGCGGCTCTTCTCCGCGTCCGAAGCCGGAACCAAGGGCAACCGCAGGGCTGCAGTTTCGAAGCCTCGCCCAGACAAAACGGTTTTCACAGGGACAGGATTCGGAGCATGGAAGCAACCGGTGATTCCCGGCGTCACCGCATGATGGATGGCTCGAGACTTTTTCGGATCGGACTCAAACGAATCGATCATCGTCTTCAAAGCACCCCCGAACAAGTGAGCCGCCACCGAGACCAAGCCATGCCCACCCAGCGCAAGGATCGCCAAGGTCAAGCCGTCATCGCCACTGTAAACCCGAAATCCTTCGGGAGCCAGTCGAATAACGTCAGAGATTTGAGAGAGATTGCCGCTGGCTTCCTTTACCGCCACAACGTTCTCGATCTTTGCGAGTTCCAAGAGCGTGGACGTTTCTAGGTTGATCGCCGCTCGCGGTTGGATGTTGTAGAGCATTACTGGCAGAGTGGTCGCGCCGGCAACCGCCTCGAAGTGAGCCTTCAAACCGGCTTGGCCAGGCTTGTTGTAGTACGGGTTGACCACCATCACGCCATGAGCCCCCGCTTTTTCGCCTTCTTTGGCAAGCTCCATAGACTCGAGAGTGTTGTACGTTCCGGCTCCAAATACGACCGCCGCTCGGTCACCGACCTCGGAGAGCACAGCGTCGAGCAGGGAAAGCTTCTCGGAGTGGCTGAGGGTCGGGGATTCACCGGTGGTGCCGGCAACAACCAAACCATCATTTTTCTGCTCGTCGACCAAGTACCGAGCCACCCGTTTGGCCTCGGAGTAGTTGACCGTTCCATCGGCATGGAACGGCGTAATCATGGCCGTCAGAAGTCGACCCCAATCCTTAGGTGCGAAGAATTTTCCCATGATGATTCGGTGCGAGAACAAAGTTCCCGTCGGGTGGCATTTTACCGAGGCTTTCTACGTCCGCCGCCCAAGAAATCAAGCGAGCAGCGAGATGATTTTTTCAGCGACCCCGTGCGGATCCAGCCCTGCCGATTCCACGAGATGAGCGTCTTCGGCAACCGTCAAAGGACTCTCCTCTCGGGTGATGTCCCTATGGTCGCGTTCTTCAATGTCTCGGCGAACGCTAATGTAGTCCAGTGCCATCCCTTTCGATTTGCTTTCTAGGTGTCGACGCTTCGCCCGCTCTTCCAAGCTTGCGGTGAGATAAACCTTGAGCGTGGCATTCGGTGCAATGGTCGTCGTGGCGTCTCTCCCTTCCAGAACCACGCCACCCTTGGCGACCATCGCCTGTTGGCGCTTGACCATTGCCACGCGCACAAGACCTTTGGTGCTGAGTTCACTTGCAGCTTGAGCCACCTCTGGCGTGCGAATGAGGTTGGTGACGTCCTCGCCGTTAATAAAAACGGGCTGAGGATCTCCTTCGCCGAACGAGATCTCCGACGACTCGACAAGCGCTACCAGCCCCGATTCATCAGAAGTGGATACCTGTTCCCGCAATGCTCGGAGACCAATTGCCCGGTACATCGCGCCCGTATCCAGATAGCGAATACCGAGCTTTTGGCTAAGAATCTTGCTAACCGTGCTCTTCCCTGCGCCTGCAGGACCATCGATGGCAATCACGAGGTGAGTGGTATCCACAGCCAATGAGTTTAGTCGCTGCAAGGAGGCCCCTGCACCTTAGTAGGTGGCAAGACGAGCGAGATCGTCGAGAAACCCCGGATAGCTGGTCGCGATGGATTCTTCTCCGTCGATCACCGTTTCGCCATCTGCGATGAGTCCGGCGATCGCAAACGCCATCGCGATGCGGTGATCACCCTTAGCTTGTACCCTTGCTCCCTTTAGCGGAGTCGGGCCCGTGATCGCCATCCCGTCCTCAAACGTCTCAACCGAGGCCCCCATCAAGCGAAGATGCTTTGCAACGGTCTCAATCCGATCGGTTTCCTTTACCCGGAGTTCGGCGGCGTCTTTAATGATCGAAGTGCCCTCGGCTTGAGTCGCCAGGACAGCAAGAGCCGGAATTTCGTCAACGAGCCGCGGGACAAGGTCACCGCGAATCTCAAACGGTTTCAGGTCTTTTTGCCGAGGGTGCAACACCAAGTTCCCAGATGGCTCGTTCATCTCCGACTGCGGGGAATCGACGGTGTAGCCAACCCCGCATTGCTCAAAGACATCCAAAATGCCCGTTCTTGAAGGGTTGAGCGAAAGCTCGGTCGCGACTACTTCCCTCCCAAATAACGCACCGGCCACCAAGAAGAATGCCGCGGAGGAGATGTCTCCGGGCACCGTGAATGTGAATGGCCGGATCTCTTGGCCCCCTTCCAGCACATGCTGAACGGTCCCGTCGCATAGGGTTGTGGTCTGAAGATCGACTCCGAGGAAGGTGAGCATCCGCTCAGTGTGGTCTCGACTGAGGCTGGGCTCGCGCACAATCGTGAGCCCGTCGGCTCGTAGCCCTGCCAAAAGGATGGCACTCTTCACCTGGGCGCTCGCAACCGGACTCATGTAGTCGATCGCCTTGAGTGATCCACCGTGTACGATCAACGGCGCTTGGTCCCCTTCAATTTTTGCCCCCATCAGCTTCAGCGGGGTGGCGATCCTTTTCATCGGTCTTCGACTCAAGCTTTCGTCGCCAACCAAGGTAGCCGTGATAGGTCTTGAAGCAATCAGCCCGGAGAGCAGCCGCATGGTTGTGCCCGAATTGCCGCAATCGAGGGGCGCGTTGGGTGCCAACCACTCTGTTGCAGGGCGAAGTTCGAAGCCGTTATCGATCTCGGTCACTTCTAGCCCCATCGCCTGAAGGCAGTGCCGCGTAGATTCACAATCCTCTCCCCGAAGCGGATTCAAAACCCGACTCGTCCCGCTTGCAATGGCACCGAACATATAAGCGCGGTGCGTCAAAGACTTATCACTCGGCGGTCGAAACTGACCGGAAACCGACGTTGCTCGGGTGACGCGGAGGCTCATGAGAATCTAGTTTGACTTCTTGGAGCGCCGAACCGGCTTGATTTCCGGATTGGAAGGCTCCGCAAAAGCTTTCTTAGCCTCTTGCGCATTTCGGAAGAAGGCATCTACCCCAACGTTTTTAGTTGAATCGGCAAGGGATGCCGCATCCAGGTCGGTTGCAAGCGCCGCCAAGTCTTGCGCAGCTCGGCGCAACAAAGAAGCAACGGGCCTTCTATTCCCGGTCAGGATTTGCGTCCAAAGATCAGGATCGACCCCTGCAACTCTCGTGAGATCCCGCCAACTGCCGCCGCCGATGTCTTTTGACTCGAGTTCCGCACCATAGTTGACGAGCAAGGCGGCGAACACGTGCGGCAAGTGACTCACAACGGCAACGGCGCGATCGTGCTCATCAAGGCCACATCGAACGGGTACCCCGCCGAGGAGTTCGACGACCTTTTCCAGCTTCTTGATCGCCGTCCCAGAGCAGCCTTCGTGGGGGGTAACCAGCCATTTGGCGCCTCTAAACATCCACTGTGAGGCGTATTCCGGACCGGACTTCTCATGCCCTGCCATGGGGTGACTTGGCACAAAGTTGGGCAATAAACCAATTTTTTGCCTGACGGCCTCGACGATTTCGGACTTGACCGAAGTAGCGTCGGTAACGACTGTCTCGCCTGAAACAACGTTTAACACTTCGGTGATGACATCCGCGCAAAACCTTGGCGGGGCCGTGACAAAAACCACCTCGCAATCCCGCAAGTCGGCGATCTCGGCAGGCATGGAGATTCCGAAGCGACGCTGCGCAACCTGAAGCGCACCCGCGTTTGGATCCACCCCAAGGACGGTGACACCCTCCGCTACCAGCCCCATGCCGATGGAGGTTCCAATTAAGCCCGTTCCTACTATCCCTACCGTCATGAGACAGGTTAGTTTGGCACCCAAAGATGCCTGATCGAGCGGGGATTACGACCTATTCGCGAACGACTCGCATCCTAATGGCCCGCCAAACGTAAGAACCTATCAACGAGCATCAGAAATGAACAACAACTGGACTCTCAGCAAAATCCTCTGGACGGGCGTCGGCGTCCTCGTTGGCTTTTGGGTCATCAAGACGATCCTACTGGCGACCATCGCCTTGGTCTTCAAGTTCCTCATCCCGGCCTTGGTGATCGGCGCGATCGTTTACGGTGTCATGAGTATCAGCAAGGGAAAAGCGCTGGGCGGGTCTAACCGTCGCCCGCTTCCCTGATCTCAACTTTTTCGAAAAGTAAGAATTAGCCATTGGGTGCGGCGATAGAATGGCGGTATGCCGCACCCGATCTGGTTGCTTGCAACCCTTGGCCTCACCACCGTCAGTCCATCTTTTGATGCTGCAGAGGTCATTTCCAGAACGGAGTACGGCGTACCCGTCATTCGAGCAAAGAGTTTTCGCGAGGCAATGGTGGCGATGGGCTTTGCCGTTGCCCAAGACCGAATGTGGCAGTTGGAAAACAGCCGTCGCATGGCGCGAGGCAAGATGGCGGCGGCATTCGGACCCAAGTTCGTCGCCTCAGACAAAGCCACGCTCTCTCAGGCTTACACCGATCAAGAACTAAACAATCAGTTCCAGGGTCTCTCCAATCGGCTCAAATTAGCCTTTGAGGCCTATGCCGAAGGGGTGAACCTTTACCTTGATCGGGCGAGCACTGAAGGCAACCTGCCCCCAGAATACGCGGAGAACGGGCTCAAACCGGAACCTTGGTCGATCACCGATAGCCTTGCGATCACCGTTCGGCTGATGCAGCAGTTTGGTCGAGGCGGAGCGGGAGAACTCCGGAACTGGACGCTGTACGAATACATGAAAACGCAGCCGAAGTTGAAGGACCGAACCTACGAGGCGCTTGAAGACTTCCTTTGGCAAAACGACAAAGAGGCCATTTGCACCGTGGCGGATTCCGACGATCCGGTAAAAACCAAACCGTTCTTTCCTAATCCGACGGCGAAGTCGTTCAGCGACCAGTACAACCGACTTCCAAAACTCAGTCTGCTCGACCTTCTTCCCGCAGCAACGGCTTACGATCGCCCCGCTCAAAGAGCAGTGGCTCAGAGCGTAGCCGCGCCATTTCAGAGCGGGAGCTACTGCGTCGTCGTTCATCCTAGCCGATCAAAGACCGCCAAGCCCTTTCTCCTCTCCGGACCTCAAATGGGCTTCACTAATCCGAGCATCGTGCACGAGGCCTCGCTCCATTGGCCCGGCGGCGACGTTGCGGGAATGGATGTTCCAGGAGTGCCTGGCGTTCTCGTGGGTGCCACCCCCGACCTTGCCTGGGGCGTGACCACGGGCGTCGCCGATGTTGAAGACGTTTACGCCGTAAAGCTGGACGAAAGCGGCAAATACCAATGGAAGGGAGAATCCATCAAGCCAGAGAAGACGACGCTCCCGATTTTGGTGAAGGGCGGAGAGGACTCTGAAGGTGTCCGCCTGTCGACCGTCCTTGGAACGGTGGCCTTTCAGCCAACAAGAGGCGAGGCCAAATCCGTGCTCTTCGTCAAGCGGCGTGCTTATGAGGGTCGAGAAGTGCAGAGTCTGGAGGGGCTCTTCGGGCTCTACGATGCCAAGACCACCGGGCAAGTAGAAACCGGACTTCGGCGCGTAACGATGAACTTCAATTTCTTTGTTGCTCTCAAGTCCGGCCAAATTGGGTGGCGTTATACGGGATCGGTCCCCGTTCGGGCAAAAACGGTTGACCCCCGGCTGCCCGTGCCCGCCAGCGGCGAAAACGATTGGCAAGGAATGATTCCTTTTGACCAGATGCCGCACGTTTGGAATCCAAAGGGAGGACTGATTGCGAATTGGAACAACAAGCCCGTCTCTTGGTGGCCCAATCTGGACACCCCCGTGTGGGGATCGATCTTCCGAAATCGCATCCTTGTTGATGAGCTGACCAAAGGCAAGTTGGGGGCGGAAGACGCGGAGAAAGCGATCTTCGCCATCGCTCGCAAAGCCGAGACGTTCCCCTACTTCTCTTCTTTCTTGAAAGACATCCCCGAGTTTGCCGGTTACGATGGATCTCTGCTGGAGGGATCAGCGAATTCCCTTCTTTACACACTGTTTGAAGATAAACTCCGCTCCCTCGTTTTCACGCCTGTCACGGGCGGTTTTGCCTCCCCTTCCAACTTCCGACTAGTCGCTGGTAACTCGGTGCTCTACCGAGCGATTCAGGGCAAAACGAAGATCAATTACTTGGAAGGACGAAACGGTACAGAGTTGATCAAGCAAGCGTTTGCCCAGGCGCAGGCGGAACTGAAAGATCGAAAGTTTGTCGCGGGGACCATCCCCGTCCCGGGTCAACCAGGAATCCCATACCGAGACCGTGGAACGTACATTCAAGTGATCGAGCTTGGCGATACCGTAAAGGGTAGAAACGTGCTTCCTCCAGGTGTTGCGGAGCGAGGGCCCCATGCCGTCTCTCAATCGCAATTAAGCCGGGACTGGCAGTACAAGGCAATGATTTTGAAATAAACGTTTGCTCAATTAATAAATTTTTGTTAATATGCGCACATCACGCAGCGTTGCGTTAATGCTGCCCCAACCGCGCACAGTGGCGAGAGACGGTGAGGGTTTCTGTTTGGAGAAATCTTGATGAGTCTGCCACGTACAGTTGCATCGTTATTGCTCGCTGGTTTGGGAACGCTTGCCATGGCGCAAGACAAGCCCGCGATAAGCGCGCCTGATTCCACCTGGATGATCGTATCCACCGCGTTGGTGTTGTTAATGACTCCCGCGCTCGCCCTTTTCTACGGCGGCATGGTTCGGAAGAAGAACGTTCTCAACACCATGATGCTGAGCTTTGTGATGATGGGTCTGGTGAGCGTTATTTGGGTGCTCATCGGCTACTCGCTAACGTTCGGCAAGTCGACCAACGGATTGATTGGGTCGTTGGAATACGCCTTCGGAAACAACATCTCTGCGACGGAGCCGTTCGGCACGCAAACCATCCCCGCGATGCTCTTCATGCTGTTCCAGATGAAGTTTGCGATCATCACCCCGGCGCTCATCTCCGGTGCGATCGCAGAGCGGGTTCGATTCAATGCTTACGTCGTCTTCATGACCCTGTGGTCGTTCTTGGTCTACATTCCGGTTGCTTGCTGGGTCTGGAACCCGGACGGCTGGCTTTTGAAGCTCGGCGCGCTCGACTTTGCAGGCGGCACCGTTGTTCACCTTGCTTCTGGTATCTCGGCGCTGGCCCTGGTTAAGGTTCTTGGACCTCGAAAGGATAGTAAGCCGATGCCGAACAACATCACGCTCACCCTCCTGGGCGCAGGTCTTCTATGGTTCGGATGGTTCGGCTTTAACGCAGGATCTGCTCTTGCCATCAACGACATTGCGATCAACTCGTTCCTGACCACTCACTTGGCCGCCGCCGCCGCGATGCTCTCTTGGCTTGGCGCCGAGTACCTACGCCACAAGCGAATGACCGCCATCGGTGCCGCTAGCGGACTCGTTGCCGGACTTGTCGTCATCACCCCCGCCGCAGGCTTCGTCGGGACGGGTGCATCGATCATCATGGGTCTCATTGCAGGCGTCATCTGCCAGTACGCCATCGACCTGAAGCACAAGCTCGGGTTCGACGACGCACTCGACGTAGTTGCCGTTCACGGCGTTGGTGGTCTCACCGGCGCGATCCTCACGGGCGTTTTCGCTAGCGCGAAGATCAACCCTGCCATTGCAGGCAACCTCGAGAAAGGTCAAGGCCACCTGATCCTCATGCAAGTGGTTGCGGTTGCCGTGGTCCTCGCCTTCGGGTACATCGTCACCTATCTTCTGGCTCTTGGCGTGAACAAGGCGATGGGCCTGCGCGCTCACGAGAACGTCGAAACCCTTGGTTTGGACACCCACTATCACGGAGAAGAAGGCTACGGCATCTTCGACGAAGAGTTCATGGCCGATCCCGCTCCGGCAGCCAAGGTTGCCGAACCGGAAGTCGCACTTCACTAATATTTGCCTCTGAGAAGTCCGCTCGGGGGGAAGGGGTTCCTTCCGAGTCGGACGGTTTTTCCTAAAGACTCGATTGCACTTGATTGCCCTCTCGTCCAGCGTCGGCCGAGATTTCGCCCGTCTCCTTGTTGCGGCGGGCTTTTTCGTTTATGGCCGCCACCGGCTCGGAAGTCGTTTTTCGACTTCCCTACTCACTCCCAGTTGAAACCAGAAAAGCCGTCGGGTATTCTCTTTGGGTCAGAACGCTCCGGTCGTCTAGCGGTTCAGGACATCGCCCTCTCACGGCGAAGATCGCGGGTTCGAATCCCGTCCGGAGTACCAAGAGGATGAGTCCATCAGGATTCATCCTCTTGGTCATTTTGGAGGGGTGAAAACTCTTGCGCTCG
>CAYYJX010000103.1:0-10387 GCA_964471545.1 uncultured Fimbriimonas sp.
GTGTTAATAACCTCGGGGTCACGTACCGAGCCAAGAAGGGCGAATCGCTCAACGCAGTACGCGATCTGAGTTTTTCTGTCGCTCAAGGCGAGATCGTCGGTTTTCTGGGCCCAAACGGTGCAGGGAAGTCTTCGACCCTCAAAGCGCTCATGGGATTTGTGGAACCTGACGCGGGCACTCTGGAGATTTTTGGAGAACAAGCTGGGACGCCTGAATCGCGAACAAAGATCGGGTACCTGCCCGAGGTGGCAATGTACTACCCGTTCCTCACCCCGGTTGAAACGCTAACCATGTACGGGGAACTGCAGGGGCTCTCCGGGAAGGCTCTCCGCAAAGAAATCGATGACCTTCTTGATCTTGTTGGCATCGGACACGCAAAGAACAAATTGAATAGGAGCATGAGCAAAGGCATGCTTCAACGGGTTGGAATCGCTCAGTCGCTACTCGGAAACCCGCGACTCTTGATTCTCGACGAAGTCACGAGCGGTCTCGATCCGGTCGGTCGAAAAGAACTGCGGACCCTTTTGAAAGCCAAGCGCGACGAAGGCGCCACGCTGTTCTTTAGTAGCCACGAGCTCGCCGAAGTCGACATGCTCTGCGATCGTTTGATTCTGATTCACAAGGGTCAACTGATCGAAGAGCGAACCATGTCTACGCTCAAAGACGAGCTTAGGGAATATCGACTGAGCTATCGGGGTTCCGCGAATGTTTCCGATATCGCACGAGACATGAACACCGGCGCGGACGGGATCACCATCGCGTCATTCGCCAACGCCGAGTCGATGCTTGGCGCGACCGAGCGTATTCGGGCCAAGGGCGGCACGATCCTCGACATTGTTTCTCAAGAAGGCTCCCTAGAGGAGTACTTCGTCCACACCATCCAGGAGGCAGCATGAACCTTCGAATTTACACCGCACTTGCTCGAACCGTTGTTCTTGAAAGTCTTCGCCGTAAAGACCTTTGGGTAGTCGCCATCCTCGGGTTCATCATCATTCTCACCGCTGGAACTCTCGGCTTTTTCGGATTCGATGGCCTAGAGATTTTTGCGAAGGACCTCGCCGTAACCGTCCTTGGACTGTTCAGCACGATTCTGGCGATCCTTACTTCTTCAAGGCTGCTTCCGGATGAGATCAAGAACCGGACGCTCTATCCGTTGCTCGCGAGGCCGATAACTCGCGGTCAGCTTCTGGCAGGAAAGCTGCTTGGCGCAGTTCTGGTCTCGTGGATAGCGTTCCTGATCCTTGCCGCACTTACCGCCCTAGCGCTTCTTGTCTTCAAGGTTAAGTTCGAGCCGATCATGCTCCAGTACCTGTTCGGCAAGATGATGGGGCTCGTGGTCATCTGTGCGCTTTCGATGACGTTAAGCGCTTACATGACTCCGTCTGCGGGGGCAACGATGTCGTTCGTGTTCGCCTTCGGCTCGAGCATGATCAGCCGAGCCTTGGTGATGGGCTACGATTCCGCTCCTGATGCGATTCGGCCGATCTTCCAATTGATCAGCGTGCTTTTGCCGCAGGTTTCGCTCTTTGATATGGGTGGTCGAGTGGTGAACATCAACTGGGGTCCCGTTCAAGCTTGGGTGATGTGGTCCCTGTTCGGCTACATGCTCCTTTACGCATCGGCAACCATGGCGCTGGGATGGGTCAAGTTCCGTAAGCAGGCGGTTTAACCATGTCGGAACAAAAGAAGTCTTTCATGGTTCCGTTCACCGTTGCGGCCGCTGCTTGCAGTGGTTGGTTGGTGGCGGACTTGGGACCGATGGTCAACCCGGTCAAGCCGGCCGTCGGCCTTGAAGCACACGATAGCCATGCTGCGGCGTCGCTGCTTGGGCAGTTCCGAACCGGGCTTTCCTCGTGGATGTTTTTGCGAGCCGATCTCTACCTGCACAACGGTGTTGAAATGCGGCTACTCACGCACGACGAGGTGAAAGCCGGTCGCAAGGGAGTCGGAAACTCCGAATCGGATAAGGCGCAGTTGCACGATGACAGCCTGATCGTGACGGTGATTCCACCTGCCAATCGGGATTTTCGTGGATGGATCGGAGACCTGGAACGAGCGACTGCTTCGTACAAGGACATGACCAATCACGCTCACAACAACCCGAGATCGACGCTGCCGCTTTTCCGATTGATGACGTGGCTCGATCCTCAGTTCGCACCCGGTTGGACAACCGGAGCCACGATCCTGCGATGGGAGAACACTATGGCGGGCGTTCGAGCGGCCCATGAGTTCTTGGCACAGGGACTGGAAAAGAATCCGAACTCCATCGCGATTCTTACCCAGATCGGCTTCCTCTACATGAGGCCCCTTCCCGGTCATCCGTACTCGGATCGAGACATCAAGCACGCATTGCCGTTCCTAGAGAAAGCTCGAAGCGTGGGTGTTGGCAACTTCGATAAGTTGACCGACGAGGAAAAGGAAGCGCTTATGGAGACTTACCGGTGGCTCGGACTCTGCTATCGAGATTCGGGTAAGCCGCATGAGATGCTCGCAGCCATGACGGAAGGGAACAAGCTGTTCCCCGAAGATCCGATCATTGCTCGATTCATGGAAGCGGCCAAAGCCTTAATCTCAAAATTGTGAAAAAATAGTTCTCGCGCGAAGCGAGGAATGGGTGTAAACCGTATGGCAGTTCAATGGGACTCCATACGGTTTTTGCGTTATCGGTGGTGGGTTTGTTCGGGGCAGGGAAACCTGCCGATACAACCATCGAATACAAGATTTTCTATACAACCACTCAGCTAGGGACCTATTCCTATCGCCGAACGGGCAAATCGGTGGAGTCAAAGCTCTCCATGCAAGCCGGTCCAGGCGTGACGATCAATTCGAAAATCACCGGTCTGGAGGAGAAGGGAGTCTTTTCCGAGCTGAACTTCGCCCTTGAACAAGGGAAAACGAACGTTAAGTCGACCTTTGCCGGAAAGAAGCTGACGGTTGATCGGGGAGATGGGAAGCCGATCACGCTCGATTCCGATCCCAAAGAAGTCTTCTGGGCGAACCTGCACCCGCAGATTGGCAAAGACATGTTTGCCGGGGTGGAGACCCCCAACACAAAGGTCAAGATACACCTGGTCGATAGCTGGACACCGATCGACCTAAAGATTTCACCCAAGCCTTCGATCACTCGCCCGGTGAAAGGAAAGTCGATCTCAGTGCGGGTCTACCATGTCGATTTTCCAGGTGTGGGTCTCGACTACTTCCTGGACGAGCAAGGGGATGTTCTTGCAATGGACGTTCCTGCGCAGAAGGTGCGGTACATCGCCGATGGCGCGGAGAAGGTGTTTGAAGATCCCCTAGCGAAGTATCCGAACCTAAGCCAAGCAACCCACAAAGTCGAGACCGTCGAGTGGAAGATGAAGACGCGGGATGGGGTCGAGTTGGTTTCAACGATCGTTAAGCCAAAGGAAGCAGGGAAGTACCCGGCCATCCTCAGCCGAACCCCCTACGGACGAGCCATGTCTGCCTTTGGAGCGGAGTTTTGGGCCGAACGGGGCTACGTTTTTGTTTCCCAAGACGTTCGAGGTTCAGGTGGATCCGGAGGCGAATGGGACCCATTCATCTTTGAGGCGAAGGATGGTTACGACGCGGTTCAAGCCATTGCTAAGGAGGAATGGAGCAACGGAAAGGTCGGCATGATCGGCGCCAGCTACGGCGGATATGTTCAGTGGGCGGCGGCAAGTTTGAAGCCACCCGCTCTGAAGGCGATCATCCCGCAAGTGAGCCCGCCCAGTTCGGCGATGGAGAATCTCCCGTACGATCAAGGTGTCTTCACCCTCTTCCAAAACCTGTGGTGGCTGAAGATCGTGGCCGATCCGAAACAGTCCAACATGGCTGCGGCGACCCAAGGAATCACAAAGCCCGAGGCACTCAAGAAGTTGCCCATGTCGAAGATCGATGACGAGTTGTTCGGCAAGAACTACCCGCTCTTCGACAAGTGGGTGAAGCGAGAGACCGCCAAAGACTGGAAGGGCTGGAACTTTGGAGCGGAAAGCGCCAAGGTTACGATTCCTGTTTTTCACATCAGCGGCTATTTCGATGGCGACCAGATTGGCACTCAGCTGCATTGGAGAGCCCTTGCCAAGCAAGGTCATGGTCGGCAGTGGATGATCTATGGCCCTTGGACTCACGCGTTCAACACCACCCGATCGTTATTGGGGGAGGACTTCGGAGCCAACGCCATCCTCGAACTCGATTCGGAATACCTGCGCTTCTTCGATACTTATCTCAAGGACAAGTCCGTGGGACAAGCTGATAAGGCTCGATCAAGATTCTTTGTGACGGGCGAGAACCGGTGGCGCGAATCTTCCGTTTGGCCGCCCAAAGGCAAATCTGTAAGCTTCTTCGGGCAAATTCAAAAGGGCAAAACTCTCAAGCACGTTCTCGGGTCGTCCCCCACCCCTGGAAACCTACTGATTAAGTTCGACCCGTCAAAGGTCACCGTGCCGAAGGAGCTGACCGGAACACTCGATATCCAGAGCCAGAATCCGGTGAAGTTTAAAGACATGGTGCGAGACGATCCGTTCTTTGTGACGGCACCCTTCGCCGCCGACCGAGTGTTTGCGGGATCGGCAAGGCTGGAATTTCAGGTGAAGACGAACGCTGCCGACACCGACTTCTTCGCCACACTCATCGATATCCGCCCGGATGGGACGGTTTGGCCGCTCGGTCAAGGAGCAAAGTATCGAGCAAGTTACCGCAAGGGCTTCGAGAAGAGGGTGCCAATCACGCCGGGTAAGCCGTTTACGGTTCGCATGGACTTTTGGGATGTTGCGCACCGGGTGAAGAAGGGAAGCAAGTTGGCCCTTGCGATCACCTCGAATTCATTCCCGATGGCGAGCCGCAACTTGGGAACCATTGAACCTGCCTTCACGGCAACCAAATGGGTGGTGCAAAACAACCTGCTGATAAGCAGCAAGGCTTCGCCGATTCGTTTGACTATCAACGAGATCGCGGCGAAGCCCTGATTTGCTAGTTGACCGGGTCCTAGGCGCTGACCGCGTCTTGGGCCCGCTTGATCACTTCGATTTTGTACTCCTCGGTGCTGGCTTTGCCGCCTAGGTCGACGGTGAGGCATTGACCGTCGGAGCAAACGCGAAGGACCGCCTTGCTTATCCGGTCCGCCATTTCATTTTCACCAAGGTGCCGCAGCATCATGAGAGCGGAGAAGAGAAGGGCGGTTGGATTGGCAACGCCTTTGCCCGCGATATCCGGTGCGGAACCGTGAACCGCTTCAAAAACCGCGCAGTTGGTGCCGATGTTGGCCCCCGGTGCAAGTCCCAAACCGCCTACAAGTCCGGCGGCGAGGTCGCTGACGATATCTCCATACAGGTTCTCGGTGACCAGTACGTCGAAGCTCTCTGGCTTAGTCACCAGTTGCATACAGCAGTTGTCGACGATGATGTCGTCGGCTTTGATCTCGGGATAGTCCTTTGCCGCTTTGTAAAACTCTTCCAAGAACATGCCGTCGGTGAGCTTCATGATGTTCGCCTTGTGAACAGCGGTAAGTCGCTTGCGGCCTTGGCTCTTCGTCATCTCAAAGGCGTATTTGCACAATCGTGCACAACCGGGTCGAGTGATGACCTTGATGGCCTGAGCCACATCCGGGTGCGCTTGGTATTCGATGCCCGCGTAAAGGTCCTCGGTGTTCTCCCGAACGATGATCATGTCGATTTGCTTGTCAGCAAAGGGACCTTTCAAACCCGGGAGCGTCTTTGCCGGGCGTACGTTTGCGAACAGGTCAAGAGCTTGCCGCAGAGCGACGTTTGCGCTCTTGTGTCCCTTGCCAATAGGAGTTGCGGTTGGACCCTTTAGTGCGATTCCGATCTCGCGTATCCGCTCGATGGTTTCTTCCGGCATGGGCGGCTTGCCTTTGTCCATTGCGGGTTGCCCTGCTTCAAGGAACTCCCAGTCCGCCTCGAAACCGGCAGACTCCAATATGCTTAGAACCGCATCGGTGATTTCAGGACCGATTCCGTCTCCCGGAATCACGGCGATCTTTCGCTTACTCATTGCCTGTAATTATTGGCAGGTTCACTCCGGGAATTTGCAGAACAAACGAGTTTCTTTGGGATATGTGGATGTAACGAAGGACAATGGAATTCGTTAAGTTAAGTATAAGGACAATGAAACACTTCCGTGTCTGGGCCCTAGCCATTGCAATGCCGATGGCTCTGACAGTTGCCTTCGCGCAAGGTGGCCTTGATAGAGGTCGCCCGAAACAGGGCGGCGGAGGTTCCGGACCGTCGAATCCTCCAAGCAAGGGAGGAGGAAATGGTCCTTCTAACGGACCTTCTAACGGACCGTCGCGAGATCGCGATCGGACACCTCCATCTGCTCCTGGTGCCCCCAATGCCCCTAAGGCTCCGAACGCTCCTTCACGAGATCGCGATCGTTTGCCAGGGGGATTTGGTTCCGGTAGCGACCTGCCAAACATTCCTAATCGACCGACGCGCTCCAGGTACGGCACGATCAACAACGGTCGGTCAGAGTCCGGTCGGATCACCATTAGCCAAATTCCGGACCTGCGTGGAAACACCAACGGAATGTTCGACCGAGTGAATCGTAACGATCCATTTGCGGTCCAGAACAACTGGCGCTGGGGCTACTACCACTACAATCGGAATTGGCAAGACGACCTGTTCTGCTTCCCGAACTATACGTTCGCGCCGATCGGTGGATTTAACTCTTTCGTGTTCTCTCCTTGGTACGGATACACGTTCTTGCCGCCCTACCTCAACAACAACGCCATCATCGTGGTTTCCAACTGGAATCCGGGATGGAACTGGGGAATGGGAACATCGTTCGTATGGACCTCCTTTGACCCGTGGCGCAATAACTGGAACAACCGAGACGATCGTTGGGATGACCGGCGAGACGCTCGCCAGCAAGATGAAGCAATCGCTTTCCTTGTCGATGCCTTCGAGCAAGGGGATCGTCGATCCGTGGCACGAGTCGTTCCTCGTAATGGCCGAGTCGCTATCCTCCGAGACGGGCGATACGAGTACTCCGTGGATGCAGACGACTTTTACGATCTGCTGCTCGACAACGTCTTGAATGCTAAAACACGTTCTTACAATGTCGTCGATGCGCAGTATCGAGGTCGGTCGGTTCGCATCGTTATGCGACACCGCTTCGTGGACCCATGGGGCGCTGAGCAAACCGTCTATCACTCGGCTCTCCTAGAGCCGGAGCGCGGCGCGTACGTGATCCGCGAGTTTGGAACTTCGCTGCGCGGAGTCTGGTAGGCACCGCAAACGTTCAGTAAAAGAAAAGCCCCCTCCGGAATCGGAGGGGGCTTTTTCGATTCTAAGGTGAGAACTTAGAACTTGTAGCCAACGCCAACGGAGATGACCGTCGACCGGAATCCGTCGAAATCGGTGTACCAAAGGGTGCCATCGATCGAGAGACCGTTTTGCAGCGGGTGCGAAGCCTTCAGATAGGCGGACAGGTGGAAGTCGGAGCCAGCGCCGGAATAGTAAGTTCCAAGACCGGCTTGAACGCGGGTTGCGCCTTCCTTTGCCTGGGTCAGGTCGACGATGCCGTAGAGCGTGAAGTCGAGATCGTCAACGCCGTCGGTCTTCAGGAGAGCCAGTTGGACGCCATAGTTGGCGGCAAGGTACTTCTTCGCGTACAGCGAGAACACCGATCCGTCTGCATCGCCGTAGTAAGCACCGAGCGCAAGAACGTCATCGCCGTTGATCGAGAGCGCCTTTTCAGCGTTGAAGAGCACGCCGGTTGCGGTTCCGCTGAATCCGCCGCCGCTTACTCGCTGAGAGAACCAGGTTGCCGTGCCGTAGATTCCGCTCTTTCCTTCGACCGGAAGCAGGTCAGCCTTGTTGGCCGTGCCGAACTGAGCGTTTGCGGTCATTGCACACGCTGCGATTCCAAGAATGAGACCCGTTTTTACGTAGTTCATGGATATCCTTATCGCCCTTCCTGGGCTTACAGAGATTTATACAAGGTATTGCTCGGAAAAGGATAGATTCTCGGTGATTGATAGGTCGAAGGGCGGTTCAGCCGGGTCCGGTATCCTTTATGTCGGTGTCTAACAGTACGGAGCAGGTTTGCGTCTACGATCCTTTGCTTGCCCTTATGGGGAAGTTTGAGAACGTCAAGGTTTCCTCCACCGGCTCGGACGCTTTTGAAGGTCTTTCCATCGAGGACCAACTGAAGAAACATATCGTCGACGGCATCAAAAAGGGCCTCGACGCCAGGCTCGAGGCCGCCTTGGAATCCTACGAGCCGCTTGCCATCATCAACGAAATCCTTTTGGATGGCATGAAAACGGTTGGTGAGCTTTTCGGCGCGGGCAAAATGCAGCTCCCGTTCGTCCTCCAGTCCGCTGAGGTGATGAAGGCGGCCGTGGCTCACCTTGAACCGAAAATGGAGAAGGTCGAGGGTTCGGAGAAGGGATCTATTCTTCTGGCCACGGTGTCGGGAGACGTTCACGACATCGGCAAAAACCTCGTCGATATCATTCTTTCCAACAACGGCTACCGAGTCGTTAATATCGGAATCAAACAGCCGATCAACGCCATTATCGATGCGGCGCAGTCACATAACTGTCAGGTCATTGGCCTCAGCGGCCTGCTCGTCAAGAGCACGCTGATCATGAAGGACAACCTGATCGAATTGAACGAGCGTGGGTTGCAGCACTTCCCGGTGATTCTGGGTGGAGCGGCGTTAACTCGCGCCTACGTTGAGCAAGACCTTCGAGAGATCTATCACGGTAGCGTCTTCTACGCGCAAGACGCTTTTGAAGGTCTGCGACTGATGGAAGAGTTGTCCTCTTCAGGTGCCGATGGCCAGGTCGCTAAATCCGCTGCCGCGGTTGAGAGCGATCCTGAACTCGACGACCTCACTCCGAGAGAGTCCGGAAAAAGGGTTGGCAGCCACCGCGTCGACGCCTTAGATCCCGTGCTTTACACCTTCACGGGCGAGCGGTCCGACGTTCGTCCTCAAGAGGAATCGCCGACCCTTCCGTTCTACGGTGCAAGGAAGTTCACGAAGTTCGACATCAACGAGCTCTACAAATACATCAATCCCGTGGCCCTTTTCCGAGGACAGTGGCAGTTCAAACGTAGCGAGGGAATGAACAATGCCGAGTTTGAAATTTGGCTCAAAGAGAACGTTCATCCCACCTTCGAAAGGTTGAAACGTGAGCTGGCGAACGTTCTGAAGCCGCGCGTGAAGTGGGGCTATTTCCCGTGCCATTCCCAAGGGAACGATCTGATCATTTACAACGACGATCTCCGAACGGAACGGCTGAGGTTCACCTTCCCGAGGCAAAGGGATGGTCGTCGCCTGTGCCTTTCAGATTTCTTCCGTCCGGTCGACTCTGCGGTGGACACCGTTGGGTTTCATATCGTGACAGTTGGTGCGGAGGTCTCCGAGTACGAGCGCGAACTTTTCAAGTCCGGCAACTTCCAGGACTACCTATTCGTTCACGGAATGGGCGTTGAAACGGCCGAGGCGCTCGCCGAATACTGGCACCGGCAAATCCGATTGGAAATGGGCATTGCCGATCAGGAACCCGATTCGCTTAAGCTGCTGTTCAGCGCCAAGTATCACGGAGCACGTTACTCTTTTGGTTATCCGGCTTGTCCCAACCTAGAAGACCAAGCGAAGCTGTTCGAGCTGCTTCAGCCAGAGGATATAGGAATTGGTCTCACTGAGGAGTTTATGCTCACGCCGGAGCAGTCGACGAGCGCCATCATCGTCCACCACCCCGAAGCCAAGTATTTCAATATTCGTTAGGTCCCGCTTCAACACAGAAGAGTTTTCCGTCTCTGATTTCAGTGGGGGATTCTAATAAACTTCTCGTGGCCTGCGTGGATGAGCACGCCCTCCATCCTGCAACTGAAGCAGAGGCGATCGAGCGGGCTCGGGGCAAAGTTGGAGTTACGTGGATCCACCTGGAAGTCGTCGATAGGGAAGCGGCGCAGCATTTTCTGCTTGGTACGTTTGGTTTTCACCCGTTGCTCGTTGAAGACGCCCTGAGTGCCAATGAGCGTCCTGAATTAAAGGAGATCGACGACGACCTCTTCCTTGTTCTGCCAATCCTTTCCGTGGAAGATTCTGGGCCGGAATTCTTTGAGCTGGCAATCTTCCTCCGTCCCCATCTCATGTTGACGGTTTCAGAAAAGAAAGTCCGATCCTTTGAACAGTTGAAGGAGCGGTGGGAACGACGCCCTCAGACGGCAGAAAAGGAGGTTGGAATGATGTTCCACGCGGTTCTAGATTCCGTGATCGATGGCTACTTCCCAGCATTGGAGAGCCTCGAAGATCGAATCGACCTTCTGAGCGATCGTATCTTTCAAGGGGACACCGATCACCTCCGGGAGCTACTCGTAGTGAAGCGCGACCTGTTGGAGTACCGACGCCGTCT
>CAYYJX010000104.1:0-10354 GCA_964471545.1 uncultured Fimbriimonas sp.
CGGCGGGAATCGGGGCGATCGCCTACAAAGCGTTCTGGTGGTTCCACATCGTTCTAGTCCTTGGATTCTTCGCCGTTCTTCCCAAGCTGCGGATTAAGCACGTTTTGCTGGCGATCTTCAGCACGGCGGGCACTCCGGAAAGGCCGATGGGCGCGCTGCGCACCATTCCCATGGAAGAGGTGGAGCAGACCGAGCAGGTGGGTGCGAAGGTCGCCAAAGACTTCTCGCGCTGGCACCTCATGTCGCTGGATGCGTGCATGGAATGCGGCAGGTGCACCGAGGTTTGCCCTGCGTACGGTGTAGGCAAACTGCTCAATCCTAAACAGATCGTTCAAGACGCCCGGGGCGCGCTGCAAACGGGCGAAGAACTGGCTCCGAAGATGAGCGAGGAAGCGCTGTGGCAATGCACAACCTGTAACGCCTGCGTGGAAGCGTGTCCGGTGAACATTCGGCACGTGGACCTCATTGTCGACGTTCGTCGAAACCTGGTCTCGGAGGGTGCGCTTTCGGGTTCGGCGGCAAACATGCTCCGCCAAACCGCCTCTACGGATAACGCCTGGGGCGTGCGAGGCAACCGAGAAGACTGGATGAAGGGGATGGAGATTCCGCTCTGCCGAGACGGGGTGGAGTTTGAATACCTGGTCTGGGTGGGATGCGCAGGCGCCACCGATCGGGGGGCGGTGAAGACCACCAAAGCCACCGCCGAGCTTTTCCAAAAGGCGGGAATCAAGTTTGCGTGCCTGGGGAACGAGGAGGCGTGTACGGGCGATCCGGCCCGGCGCGTGGGCGAAGAGTTTGTCTTCCAGGAGAAGGCGATGCAGAACCAGTCGGTGTTCGAGCGGTACGGAGTGAAGAAAGTGGTCACTGCTTGCCCGCACTGCTTCAACTCTTTGAAGCACGAATACGGCGATTTCGGCGCGAAGCTGGAAGTGTTCCACCATACGCAACTGCTCCAAACGCTGGTGTCTAAGGGAGCCCTGCTTGCCGCAAAGCCGGAAAGAGGATCGGTGGCGTACCACGATCCTTGCTACTTGGGCCGAGTGAACGACGAAGTCGAGGCTCCGCGAGCCCTTGCCGAGGGGATGGTCAATCCAGAGAGCCACGGTCGAAAAACCCTGTGCTGCGGTGCGGGTGGCGGAAGAATGTGGATGGAAGAGCCGCAAAATCAGCGACCTTCCAACCGTCGTGCAGAGGAGCTATTGGCAACGGGCGCAAAGACGGTCGCGCTTGGCTGTCCGTTCTGCAAGATCATGCTGGATGCTTCGATCAAGCAGGTGAAGCCAGACGAAGAGATTCGCTTGCTCGACCTCGCGGAGATGCTTCAAGAAGCGAACAAGTAGCCCACCTTCACCTTGTTGGGGATCAGTGGCCCATCATCGACATGAGTCGGCCGACCACCTTCATGGGGTCGTGCCGAACCACGTCGGTTTCAGACATGTAGTTGCCCTGAATCACCTTAAAGCCCATCGCCTGAATGCGGTCGATATCCGCATCCACCAAGTGCTGTCCGTACTCGCGGTACTTCTCCAGCGCTTGTTGAGACGGCATGGCGGTGTTGACCATCACATAATCGAACACTCGATCCTTGACCTGGTTGAGAATCGCGGCGACGTGCTGAGAAGCGGAGAAGTCGTCGGACTCTCCCGGTTGAGTCATGACGTTGCACACGTACACTTTCACCGCATCGGATTTCTTCAACGCCTGGGCGATTCCGGGAACCAGCAGGTTGGGAATAACCGAGGTGTAAACGCTTCCGGGGCCGATGCAGATAATGTCGGCGTTGAGAATCTCTTCAATCGCTTGCGGGTAAGCATCGATGTTGTTGGGCGCCAGCTGAAGGGTTTGAATGCGCTGGCCGGCTTCAACAATGGCGGTCTCCCCAAAAATCTCGGTGCCGTCGTCCATCACCGCCTTGAGACCCACGTGATCGAGGGTCGAGGGCATAACCTGACCGCGAATCGCCAAAACGTCGCTGGCGATGCTGATCGCGCGTTCAAAGTCGCCCTGCGCCTGATCCACGAGCGCAGTGATGAGCAGGTTCCCCATGGCATGGCCGGAGAGCGAGCCGGAATCGTTGCGGAACCGGTATTGGAAAAGGTCGGTCATCGCCTTTTCCGCGTCTGCCAACGCCACCAAGCAGTTTCGAATATCGCCCGGAGGGAGCATGCCTTTTTGCTGAACCAGCTTGCCGCTGCTTCCGCCGTCATCGGTAACGGTGACAATGGCGGTGATGTTCGAGCTGTGCTGCTTCCAACCTCTAAGCAACGTGCTGAGGCCGGTGCCACCTCCGAGCGCGACGATCCGAGGTCCCAGGGCCAGTTGCTGTCGACGCACGTAAACGTCCACTCGCGAACTCTTCATGCTCGGGTTCAGCGTTTCAATAACGTGAACAAAGATGGTGCGGACCGCTCTTGCCACCAAGAAGATGCCAAAGAAGATGAGGAGCGCCCCCGTCCAGTGAACCCATTTATCCGTTTCCAGAGGGTCGATGTACTGACTGATGGCTTGGCTGGCGGCGCGGTCTAGCCAGCGAACTCCCATCTGAATTTGGAGCGTGAAACTCATCACCGCGCCTACCACGGTGGTGAGCACTCCGATGACGACGAGCAACGCCGCTTTCTGAATCACAAGGGTCGGGGCGACCGCTTTGCGAAGGCGTTGACGTTTGATCATGAGGAGGATGAAAGGCGGGCTCGCGCCGAATTAGTCGTCCTTCGGGTCCGGGAGGAAGATGCCCAAAAGACCGTTGATCAGCGAAATGAGAACGCTTGCGACGGCTGCGGAAAGGAACCCGGCAAACCCGTCTTGGGTGATCATAAAGCCCAACTTGAACGAAGCGGCCAGCATCAACACAATCGCGTTCACCACCAGCGAGAAAAGTCCAAGAGTGAGACAACTCAGCGGGAGAGTGAGGAACTTCAGAATCTTGCCCAGAGTGGCGTTAAGAAACGCCAGAACGGCCACGCCAAGCAGCAACGTAAGCACCTTGCCGGGGACAACCGCGTTCTTCGCGTCTAGGATGTCGACTTGAAACCCAAGATTGAGCATTTTCGTGACGAGCGACGCTCCGAAAACGGAGAGCGCCAGCACAATCCACTTGAGGGCCAAGTTCTTCATTTCAGGTCTCCTTAAGAAAGCACGCGAAAGATGTCCTTATCTTTCCCGCTCATTATGAAGGATTCAGACTTCCTCGTGAACTGACCGGGTTGGGACGTGCCAATAGACTCAGGGGAAAGGGTCCCGGCGGTACCCTTTCGTAGCCTCCTTCGAACGACCGAAGACGAGGCGGACGGCAACGATGCGCATTGGACTGGATCGATTGATTGCGGCGGATTTCGCCCCTTTGAAAGGCAAACGAGTGGGACTTGTTTGCAACCAAGCAAGCATCGATTCCCGGTACGAACACATCCTAGAGTCGTTCCACCGAGCCCACCTAAACGGAATCTTCGAACTGAAGGGGATCTTCGGCCCTCAGCACGGCTTGTACGGTCACACCCAAGACAACATGATCGAATGGGAGCCGGGCGGGGGTTGGCGCGGCATCCGCTTGCACTCGCTTTACGGCACTCACCGCGAACCTACCGATGCGATGCTGGAAGGGCTCGATCTTCTGGTGGTGGACCTTCAAGACGTGGGCGCCCGCTACTACACCTTCATCTGGACAGCCGCGCTTTGCATCAAAGCTTGCACCCGATTGGGCATTCCGGTTCTGGTCTTGGATCGTCCGAACCCGATCAATGGCGTCACGGTAGAAGGTCCGGGCTTGTTGGAGGAGTACACGAGTTTCGTGGGCCTGCACCCCGTTCCCGTTCGCCACGCCATGACGATCGGCGAGATCTCGACCATGGTCGCCGAGAGGCACTACCCGGGTGCGCAAGTAAGCGTGATCGAGTGCGAAGGTTGGGATCGGAACCTCTACCTGGATCAAACGGACGCTCCCTGGGGGATGCCAAGTCCCAACATGCCGACCATCGATACGGCGGTGGTTTATCCCGGAGGCTGTTTGTTCGAGGCGACCAATCTCAGCGAGGGTCGAGGAACAACGAGACCGTTCGAAATTGTGGGCGCGCCGTTCTTGAATGGGGAGCGTTGGGCAAAGGACTTGCAGGAGTATCGGTTGGAAGGGGTGATCTTCCGGCCTCTTGAATTTCAGCCCACATTTAACAAGCACGCGGGCAAAGTGTGCTCCGGAGTCTTTCTTCATGTGACAGATCGATCGGTTTTCAAGCCCGTGGTCACTGCGCTCGCCATGATCCATTCCGCCATTCGTCAAACGGGGGTTCACAAGGTGGAGGGTGTTCAGCTAGACCGGTTTGCAACGAACTCTCCCGAGGTCGACCTGCCCGGATTCGCCTGGAAACTGCCGCCCTACGAGTACGTGGAAGACAAGATGCCCATTGACATTCTTACAGGCAGTGATAAAATGCGCTTCCTGTTGGAAGATGAGTCCTTTCTGACGATTCGATCAGAAACCCTCGTAGAATCCTTGGATTGTTAAGAACCGTTTGCTCTAAACTGTCAGTGAGAACGATTCTTAACAATTCCTTAACAAAAGGATTCCAAACTTTTTGTGAAGTTGGGATGTCAAAGTCCCTGGCCGCTGGAGGACAAGGTGGTTAACCGGTCTGGCCGACCCAATACCAGGACTCTTATCCAATGAAAAAGGCATTTACCCTTATTGAGCTGCTCGTCGTAATCGCGATCATCGCGATTCTCGCCGCCATCCTCTTCCCGGTTTTCGCTCAAGCGAAGGCTGCTGCTAAGAAGTCTGCGAGCATCAGCAACCAAAAGCAGTCGGCTCTCGGAATCGTGATGTACGGCGCGGATAACGACGACATGTTCCCCCGAAACGACGATTGTCAGCCGGGAACGGCGCTCAACCCGGCGCTGAACGTTCAACCGTTCAACCCGACTGGCGTTGGCTGCACCACCGGTGCGTTCTTCTACCGAATGAACCACTTCTCTTGGCAAAAGTGGGTGATGCCTTACATGAAGAACGTTGACATCTTCTTCAACCCGGCACGCGGTCGAACCAACGTTGTCACCCCGTCCTGCCCTGGCGGCACCTGGGCCGGTTGCGGTCAGATCACGGGTAGCTACCTGCTGAACACCTCCATCACCGGACAGCTGAACACCTACGGCAACCCGACCCGACCGGGCGCGTTCCGAAACAGCTGGTTGGGTGGAAGCATGACCTCCATCCCGAACCCTTCGGCGACGGCTATGCTCCTCGAATCGGGCAACGCTCAAATCGGCGTCGCTCCGGTTGCACTCGCAGCTGCAGACACCGGAACCACCCAAACGGCGTTCCCCCCTGCAATCCGAGAGCTCTGGGCTTACGAGTACAAGATCCAGAACGCTGCTTACAACGGTAACCTCCTGGGCAACCCGGACGAGAACCGAGCCGCTTTCCAAGGCGTCGTAGTGGGTCACACCGACGGTTCTGCGAAGTTCTACCAAGTCGAGCGATTCCTGTCGCTCACGCCGACCGCTGCTGAGTACGGCGTCAACGCCACTCCGAGCCAAGGCTGGAACGGCACCCCGGGCAACCTCCGCGGTTTCACCGGTGGCACCATCCGAATCTCGAACAACCCGAACCTGTTCATCAACTACCCGCTCTGGGGCCTGGGCCAGTAATTCGGCTCTAAAGAGAACCTAGAAGGAGACCGCCGACCTGAAAAGGTCTGCGGTCTCCTTCCTCTTTGCTTGCTATAATGCACCGCATGAAACTCGTCGTCTGCATCGTCCATAACCGCGATCGAGGTCGAATCACGGACGAGTTGGTCAAGGCGGGGTTCAAGTTCACGGTGATCGGATCCACCGGAGGATTCCTGCGCGAAGGGAACACCACATTCCTTGTTGGAACCGAGGAAGAAGATCTCCCGGTGCTGAAGCAAGTGATCGCGGAGAACTGCCAAAGCCGTGAACAACTGGTGAATGTGGCTCCATTCGATTCCGGTCCCACCACCCCCTTTGTTCCCACCGCTGTAAAGGTTCCGGTTGGCGGCGCGGTGATCTTTGTTTTGAACGTTGCCGAGTTTGAGAGGTTTTAGTGGATTCCTCGGTTGTTGACTCGATGGAGGCGCGCCTGGAGGCGCTTCCTGGTTTAAAACGCGCCAAAGAGACGGTGCGCAGGTTCATTGCGTCGGAGAGTCCCGTTCACGCGGTTCTGCTTTACGGAGCGGAAGGAGCGGGTAAGTCGGCCCTTGCCAACGAGATCGCTCGCTACTGGCTAGGGGCAGGCGATGATCGCTATCAGAAGGCTGTGGATGCGTTTGATCGGGACAACTCCGCCGATGTCCTTCGCCTAACTCCAGTAGGGCCTTCTTCCATCATTAAGCTGTCTCAGATCACCGAGGTCGACCCGGCCGACAAGGAGTACACGGGAACTCCGCTCCGAACTTTTTTCCGAACCCTCCCGATCGTGGCAAAGAACCGAGTGGTGATCATGCATGATGCGCACCGGATGAACGATGCGGCTCGGAACAGTTTGCTCAAGCCGCTGGAGGAGCCCTCTGAGCACGGCAAGATTTTGCTGATGACGACCTCGATCTCGTCGATCACTCCCACGATCCGGTCCCGTTGTCTCTCAATCGCTTGCGATCTTCCTTCTCCAGAAGAGGCGGAGAACCCGTTCGATGACGAGCGATGGGGAAAGATGGCGGGCTACGCCCCCGCCATTCTGCAACGGTTTGCCGGCAATCAAGAGGTTTACGGCACCGTCCTCTCGTTCGCAGATCAGCTTCTAGGGGCTAAGCCTTCTCACGCGGTTGCGCTCTCGGAGAGATTCCGGGAGGTTGCCAAAGGTCTGGAGGACTCGGAGAAATTAAACGCTCGAGCCGCCAACGCGCTTGCCATCCAGTTGCTGGCTCAGCTGCTGTACGGAGATCGGCGAACCCCGGCCGACTGGCTGAACAAACTGATTCGCGCCCACCGCATGGTGCTCGGAAACGTAAACCCGGGGATCGTCTTTGACGCCTTGTTCAGCGGGTTGGTTGTGAGCCGTTCTCGGGCTCGGTAGAGCCTTGGATCGTTGTGGGTTGTTGCGAGCGATCTCCGTCCGTCGGTGCCGTGGTTGGCGCCTCTTGGGCTGCTCCACCCGTCGCGTCCGTCCCCGCGCCGGTAGAGGCACGTTGAGTTGAGGAAGACCCGTTCTCGAAGATCACCTTAAGGGGCTTCCGAGGGAATTGAAGCGGAAAGATCCAGAAGTAGTAGATCGTGCCTAGGAGGGCAAGAATCAGAACCCAATTCCAGGTGGTGTCGGAATTCTGCTTGCGGGCGGGCTTGCGCCCGGAAGTGATCGGCGCGGAAGTTCCTGCGGAGATGTCCGAAGAGGAGGAAGTTTCAAACGCCGAAGAATCTCTCTGCACTGCCAACCTTCCCTCGGCTCCGAAACCGAATAGCGGAAGTCTACCAACCGTCGTTGAACGAGGCTAGCAGAGAGTTCGAAAACGCCTATCGCCGGACGGACCGCTTGGTCAGTCAAGCAGCCTTGCGTTGCTCTTCGAAGAGATAGAGGGTGTCGCCGGAAACAGTGGCAACGGCTGCTTTCTCTTCTTCTACCACGGGTGCGAATTTGAGTAGAAGCGTGTACATGGCAACGGCGCCAACCACATAACCCAAAACGAGCGGAATGATCATCTCACTGTTCTTATTGGCGATTTCGAACCCATTTGATTAGGTGGTATTACCGGTAATCTCACAAAACCCTTCAGATTTCTTTTGCCGATCCCGAAGGATTCCACGCACGCAAGCCTGGGCGCGAGCCGCAAACGGCCCTGATATCTCTGGAAAGCTGAAATGTCCAAACCGACCGTCGTCATCATTTCCGACCATGGCTCGGTTGTTGGCGGTGCAGAAAAGGTTGCCTTTGGATCCGCGCTGGGGCTGTTAGAGCGAGGCTACGAAGTCCACGCTGTGATAGGCACCGGAGAGCCGGATTCAAGCCTGACAGAGGCGGGGATTCAGTTCCATAGACTTCAACGCGACACGTACTGGATGGAATGGGGAAGGGCCTCCAAGTTTGGAAAGTTGCAGACCTTTTGGGGGGATCCCGAACTCAAGACTCAGCTTCATAAGACCTTTTCTGCCTTTGACCCGGCATCAACGGTTTTTCACTTTCACGTCTTCTACAGCTTCCTCACGGTGGCGGCGCTGGACCTTGCGGTCGCGATGGGATTCCGTTGTTACGTCACCTGTCACGATTACAACATCGCCTGTACCAGTTCGACGTTCTACGACTCTACGAACGACCGTCCGTGTGGGCAACGCGCGTTAAGCGTGGGATGCTACAAGTGTCTCTGCTTGGGCCCGTGGTCTGGAGCCGCCAAAATGGTTCGTTTCGGCCGAACATGGAAGCAGCACCATCTCTCTCGCACCCTTGATCGGGTGGCAGGGTTCCTCTTCGTCTCTGAAAAGTCGCGTACCATTCTCGCTCCGTATTTGCCGCACGCTACGCCCAAGGAGTTGTTGCTCAATCCGATTGAGGTTCCTACCGAGGTGGCGGCGACCCCGTTCAGAGATCGGCCGCGCTACCTGTGGCTCGGCCGAATGGTTCAGGAGAAGGGTCCTTTGGTGGCGGCGGAGGCAGCAAGGCAAGCCGGCGTTCGATTAACTTTCGGCGGCGATGGTCCGCTGATGGAATCGATCAAAGAGCAGTACCCGGAACACGAGTATCTGGGTTGGGTGAACTCGGAGCGAGTGCGCACCCTCTATGCAGAATCGCGAGCGGTGCTAATGACCTCTCAGTGGTTTGAAACCGCCTCGCTGGTGACGCTCGATGCGATGGCGCAAGGAGTGGCCCCAATCGTTGCCGATATCACGGTCGCCACAGACTGGTTTGAAGAAGGCGTGTCCGGTCGATCCTTCCGGTACGACAACCCGTCGGCTCTCGCGGAGGTGCTGAGCGATTTTCAAGACGATGCCTACGCCGAACGACTTGGGCGAGCCGCACGAGAAAGGTTCATGGTCAACCCTCCAACCATGGAGAAGCACCTTGACCAGCTGGAAACCCTCTATTCAGGCTAATTGCTACTGAACCAGACCACGGAAGGTATCCGGCCACTCGTGATCCCCTTTCCCTTCCGAAAAGAGCTCGGTCTTTTGGAAGGCGATCTTCTCGTCTGCGGCGTGCTTGGCGCGCTCCATTCCAGCGACGAAAACGGTGTTCTTTCCGAACTTCTGGTTCACCTTATCGATCGCGTGGTTAAACGCTTGCCGATCCTCCCGCTCCGTCCGTTCGGAGACCTCTTCAAAGAGAGAGGGAGTGAATTCGGTGCGAGCGTGCAATCCGGTGAACCACACGCTGACACTTCGGGGCCGAACGAAGTCTCTCGACTCCCACAGCGCGAGGAATTCGCGATTGAGGGTTACCGTGTCCTGGGTGGCATTCAATCTCACGTGCGCCTTCCAAGACTTCTCGAAGCCCTTGACGCTGCATGACATTTCGGTGGTCCAAAGGCCGTTGGCGCGCAGACGGGCGGTTGCCTTCTGAATGAGCCGGAGCAGCACCTCTTTGCACCCTTGCTCGGTGCGAAGTTCAGGCGGCAGCACATGAGAATGGCTGAGCGATTTGCGATCATGCGTGTCTTCTCCAAGCTCAAAGCCCCGCAGCGCGTAGTACCAACGCTCGCCGATGATTCCGCCAAAGGCGCGGAACAACTCCGCCTTACTGGCCGTGCAGAGATCTCGGGCCGAGAAGATTCCAGAGGCGGCTAGGCGAGCCTTCATGCGCTTGTTGATCCCTACAAAGTCGGTGATCTCAAGTTCGAAGAGTCGATGCGGGAGGTCTTCGGCAGTGAGGACGGTCAGACCGTCTGGCTTCTGCATATCGCTCGCCACTTTCGCCAAGAATCGATTGGGGGCGATGCCGATGCTGGAGGTCATGCATTCGCCTACTCCTTTTGCGACCGCTCGCTTCATCTCCAAGGCGATCTTCTTCGCGTTCTCCGGCTCACACTCTCTCCCGAGCAACTCGAAACGCATCTCATCGATGCTGCAAACCTCTTCAACAGGCAGAACGGTTCCGGCTACCTCGACAATCCGTCGGTGGTACGCGGTGTAGAGAGAGGGTCGGGCTTTGACGATTTCGATGCCCGGACACATCTCTTTGGCGTCTCGAACCATGGTGCCGCACTTCACCCCGAACCGTTTGGCTTGGTAGCTCGCGGCAATGACGAAGGTGGTGTCCGCTTCAAGCGGCACCACGGCAATCGGGCGGCCACGAAGCTCCGGACGCTCCTGTTGCTCGACCGAAGCGAAGTACGCGTTCAGGTCCAGAAAGAGCGCCTTGAGCGGGCGTGGCCTTTTCTCAATGGGTAGAACTGTGTCTACCATAGTTCTACTATACGCGATT
>CAYYJX010000105.1:0-10292 GCA_964471545.1 uncultured Fimbriimonas sp.
TGTCTGGCTCTAGGTAGGCACCCTTCACCAAGCGCGTTCGAATCTGCTTTTCGATCATGAGGTCCACGTCTTCGTCGTTGCGCTTAAGGTAGCTCTGTAGAACCGTGCCGGTGTTTTTGAACTCCTGGTGGACCCGCGTGACGATATCGATCGTGCGCTCGGTGTACTCCGAACTCTCCATGTCGATTCGCACAAAGTTCTGTAGCGTCTGTGCCTCTCGTAGGACGTGCCGATAGTTGTTTTCGGCAAACTCCTGACCCTGATCTAATCCGCACTGCGTGAGCTTGATTGAGATGTTGAGTGGCTCGATCCCTTGCGCCCCACTCTCTCGATAGGACCGGACGTGTTTCTCCTTGTCGATCTCCTTCAGCATTCGCTCGTAAGTGGCGATGGCATGGAGAGCCTCCTGCTCGGACTTGGTATTTTCGCCCAGGTAGTCCAGAGAGATTCGGATGTCTTCATCGAGCAGATGCGAGGACGCCTCAACCGCGTGTTCCAGATCGTCTCCCGCGATGAACCGGCTCACGAGCGGTCTGAATAGGAACGACTTCCGAACGATCGCCTCTACAGGAGGGAGGGCGGCGGTTTTGATGACTATGGCGCGGGCGAGGGACATCGTTGTCTAGATTTTGGTGGAAGAGGACGACGAAAAGACAGACTTGCTCTTCGATCTACGACGAGAGGCGCTGATCTGGTTCGATAGCCGAATCAGCGATGTGACGCACCTTTTGCAAGGTCGTTGAAATCTCGGCAAAGGAAGACGACTGATAGAGCTCGGAGCGCACTTGTGCGGCCCCTTCGAAGCCCTTGACGTACATCGGAACAATGCCGCGAAGTGCCCGAACAGCCCGACCTTCCGAATCCTTCTTTTCACCCTCCGTCAGCGGACGTTTCATTCGCTTTTCGAACTCTTCCTCCTCAAAACGAATGGCGGTCGACACATGCTCTAGGGCGACTTCGATGCGCTCGGCAAGAGTAGGAGGGGGTGGCAGGGGCTTACCGCTCACTGCGGCCGTAATGGCAGCGAGTGCCCACGGATTTGCGATAGCGGCTCGGCCGACCATGACGCCATCGCAACCGGTTTCGGTGAGCATCCTTACGGCATCTTCCGGAGTCTTGACATCCCCATTTCCCACGAGAGGAATCGAAAGGGCTTTGCGTAGCTCGCCGATGAGGCGCCAGTCTGCCTCGCCCTCAAATCCTTGTTTTGCGAATCGGGCATGCAGAGTGAGCATCTTAATCCCCACCTGCTCGAACCTCTTGGCGAGATCGGGAGCCGCGAAAAGGGAATAGTCCCACCCTGCCCGAACCTTGACGGTCACCGGAATATTCACCGCGTTCACGACCGCGCGGACGATCTCTTCGGCTCGATCTGGATCTTTCAGCAGAGCAGCGCCGCTTCCCGTTTTGCACACCTTGGGCACCCAGCAACCCATGTTGATGTCGACGATATCCGCGCCCATCTCCTCAGCGAGCCGGGCGGTTTCTGCCATGATCTCCGGTTCGGCGCCAAAAATCTGAATCGAGAGCGGGCGTTCACCCGGATCGATTCTCATTTTCTTGAGCGTCTTCTCGGCCCCATAGTGCACCGCCATCGCACTGATGAATTCGGTGACGAGAAGTCCGGGATTCGCAATCCTCTTTGCAATCACCCGCATCGGAAGTGAAGTGACATCTTCCATCGGCGCGAGAATCACGGGCGGATCGATGGTGATATCCCCGATCTTGAACCCAGGGAATGGGGCTGTCCGATTTTCGGAGGCGCTACCGGATGAGGAGGCGGTAATCAAGAATCTTATTTTACTTGCCTCAAGCCGGGTTGCCTTGGATCACGCACAGCGTTCGAAGCCGGAACGACTAGCAAAAATACGGGGATGCGCTCGGGGAAGGGTCGCTAGAATGGAATTGGTTTTGGATATCCAAAGATGAAATACCTTGGGCTGCTCGGTTTAGGTTTGTTGAGTTCGGTAGGTTGGGCGGTCATGCCGGGTACGGCAACCGATACCAATTCTCCTCTCTTCCCGACGGTTGGAAGAGTTGGCGTTCCGGGTGATCCGGTCAGCTTTGCGTCCGGCGTTGCTGTAGGGCCCAATCTCATTCTCACGGCAAAGCACGTCGGTATGTCGGACTTCGAACTTCCGGGAGTGGGGGTCTTTACTGCTGTTGCGGGGAGCCAACGGACTACTGCGAATGGCGACTTGCTTCTGTTTCGAGTCAACGGAACTCTGCCGTTTTGGAGCAAAATCCTCGCCGACGATATCGTGGGCGAAACCGTGACCATGGTCGGGTTCGGATCGACGGGCGTGCTTCGCACGGACAACTCTGGCTACAACAACATCGGCAACAACGGTATTCGCCGAGCCGCTTCGGCATCAGTCGACTTAGCCGAAACGGTAGACCTGGGCGGGCTGGGGCTATCCCAGTCGTACCTGTCGCTTTTGAGCACTCCTGGCGAGGGTGCTCTTGCCAGTCGCGATTCCGGTGGCGGTTGGTTTGTCGAACGTAACGGTGTTCAGTATCTGTCTGGCATCAACTCGTTCATCGGCACCACTGGCTCGGGCACCAACTACACCTTCAGCAACGATCTGAACAACGGCTTCTTTAGTGGAGCGGTGAACCTAAACGCATACAAAGACTTTCTCATCCAAAACGGAGCCGCCGTCGTACCGGAACCCGCAAGCGCTTTGGTTCTCTCACTCGGGCTGCTTGCGATCCGTCGCCGACGTTCGACCCGATAGAAGTTGATTCTGTAAAACCACGGTAAGTGCAACGATGTATCGCCGGGAAGGTGGAAACCACCGTCCCGGTCGCCTAAAATGAGTCCAACCGTTCCCATCCTGGGCACTTAAGGTTCGGAATCATGGCAAAGAAGCAATACAACGTCGGACTCATCGGTTATCAGTTCATGGGCAAAGCCCACTCGAACGCCTACCGCCAGGTGAATCGGTTCTTCGATTTGCCCGCCGATATCCACATGCACACGATCTGCGGTCGGAACGAGGCGAACGTCGCAAAGGCTGCGGCGAACTTCGGCTGGACGAACTACGCAACCGATTGGCGAGCGGTGGTTGAAAACCCTGAGATCGACATTATCGATGTCGCCACGCCTGGGAATACTCACGCCGAGATCGCCATTGCGGCGGCTAAGGCAGGAAAGGCGGTTTGGTGCGAAAAGCCAATTGGCAACACTCTTCAAGAGGCGAAGGACATGCTGGACGCGGTGCAGCAGGCCGGTGTTCACCACGCAGTCTTCCACAACTACCGAAAAGCTCCGGCGGTTTCCTTGGCTAAGAAGATGATCGAGGAGGGGCTCCTGGGTGAGATCCACCACTTCAGGGGCGTCTATCTGCAAGATTGGATCGCCGATCCCAACTTTCCCCTTGTCTGGCGACTTCAGAAAGAAGTTGCAGGAAGCGGAACCCACGGCGATATCGCCGCGCACATCATCGACTCGGCGCGGTTCCTTTGCGGCGAACTCTCTGAGGTCTGCGGTCTTCTACACACGTTTGTGAAGCAACGTCCCATTGCCGGAGAGATCGACGACAAAATGGGGGCAACAGCTTCGGACAAGATGGGCGACGTCACGGTCGACGATGCATCCATGTTTTTGGCTCGATTCAAGAGCGGCGCGCTCGGTGTGTTCGAGGCCTCGCGCTTTGCCGTAGGACGCAAGAATAAGAACTCGTTCGAAATCAACGGCTCCAGAGGCTCCATCGTCTACAACCAGGAGCGAATGAACGAGCTGGAGTATTACTCCAACGATGATCCGAAGGACTTAAGCGGATTTCGGGTTATCCAGGCTACTGAGGCTTCTCACCCGTATGCGGGTAGATATTGGCCCGTGGCGCACATTATTGGTTATGAACACACATTCATCAACCTAGTCGCTGATGCTTTGGTTAGCTTGCATGAAGGAAAGCCTGCCTCTCCGAACTTCGTAGACGGATATGAGAATCAGAGGATCCTGGATGCTGTAGAGCGATCAAGCGAGACCCGTAGCTGGATTAGTCTCTAAAGAACCCTCTTAAGAATGAGCAGTGTAGAGTGATATCTACACTGCCATTCTCAGCTCAGACTCGTCGGCTTCGGCGAGTGCGCGGGCAAGTTTGCTCAAGACCCGCTCGGAAAGCGGACTGTCCTCGTCCGGGCTTTTAAGGCACCTGAAGAACAATTCGGTGGCTTCCTCATGGGTCAACACGAGCGTGATTTTCTGTTGTGCGTCGGACATACAGTCGATTGCTGGAACCACCGTTCCCCTCCCTCCAATCGCTTTTTTCCATGAAATTGCGAGGAAATCGACCTGGTAATTGTTCAAGCTTGCAATAAGGGTGCGATTTACCAAGTTTTTGACTCCATTCACCGTAACTCCAACCGTACAATAAACGTGTAACTACACAAAGGAGGAAATGGGATGACTGGACTTCGACGAATAGCGCTTTCTGCAGCCATCGTCCTGCCTTGCCCGTTGCTTTCCTCCGTAGCGGTGGCGCAGCAAGCGCCCGCACCCAAGCCTGAAGAGAAGCCGCTCATCGTTCCGCTCAAGGACGACGCTTCCACTTCAAAAGAAGCTCAAGCTGACACCACAAAGTTAACGCTGGGTGGAACGCTCGCTTTTGACATCATTCAGATCGGAACGACCTCCCCTGGGCAACCGCTTAGAAGGGGCAACGTTGTTCCGAAAAGTGAAAAGGTTTATCTGAACGGATCTCTCCTGGAAGCAGGGAAGGATTACGCAATCGATTACGCATCAGGCGTTGTGTATTTGCAGCGATCTGTTCGTTCCACCGATTCCTTATCCGTTCAATATCGATACGACAATAAGCCTGTCGTGAACTCTGGGGCTGCCATCGGCGGCAACCGAGCCTTGCAGTTTGGTGCCAAACCTGGTCAAGCCGGGTTGATCATGGGTCTTGGTGCCACCGAGCGAACCGCCGACGGCAAGGTCATGCGGTCGAATGTAGTCGGCGCGCAGAATAATTTCAGTGCCGGTGCCTTTTCGCTGAAGGGTGCCTATTTCTCCGGGTCGCGAGAACAAGCCAACGTTCAATCGGGTTACACGCTCAATAAGAACGAGAAGATCGGAACCGCAGAGTCGCAAGAGGGCTCATCGCAGTTCTTAGTTCAACAGTTTCGAGCCAAGCTAGGATCGGGAACATTCACTGCGGATATCCAAAACGTCAGCAAGAACTTCGTCGGGTTCGATTCGGTTCGCACTGCTGGATTCACCGATGGAGAGGCGGCCACCCTTCAACGCGAAAGAGGGTTGAAGCGCCAAGGGTTTGCTTACGACGGGTTTAAGGTCGGAAAGGACGCCGCGTTCGGTTTCGATCAGCGAACGGTCTCTGACGATAACGCATCGCTCGTTTGGAACAAATACACGCTGAAGGGCAAGACGTTCTCGTTCGAAGCAGGTTCTCAATCCATTGGCCAAGGCTTTGCCCGATTCAATGACATTCGCGAAGGCGACCGTGCGCAACTCCAGAAAGAGCAGGGCATGTCTCGCAATAGCTTCAATGGAACTCTCGCTCTAGCGGGTGGAACCATGAAAATCGGTTCATTCGGCATCGACGAAATGTCGTCCGGCATGGGAATCGAAAAGCGGGAACTCTCCTTCGAGACGAAGAAGTTCGGTTTTTCGTTCGGCGAGCAGACCGTCGATAAAGGATTTACGCGATTCGGGTCGCTCCCGAACAACGAGCGAGCCGTCTACGGCCTCGAAGCAGGTCTTAACCGACAATGGATGGCGTTCAACTTGAACGGCATTGGCAAAGACGGCACCGCCACCTTCTCGCGAAGCAACGTTGCGAACAACGAAAAGAACGCAAGCTCGGAGACCATCACCGTTTCTAATAAGAGTTGGAGCCTGAACCACATTAGCCATCGCGTCGATCGAGGCTTCGGACGGCTCGGTTCGCTACAAGCGCAAGAGCGAACGAACACGATCAATCAGATCGCACGAATGTACAGTGGCCAGGTGCGACCGGAAGACCAAGGTCGTTACTTCCAAAGCGATGGGATCAACCGTAACTTCACGGGCCTTGAGCTTAAAGGAAAGGGCGGAGCGAAATACACGTTCGAGTCGCTGAACGTCACCGGTGCGAAAGATCGAACGCTATCGGAGCGAGTCGCTTTTGAGACCAAGAATCTTCGGGCCTCCATGCGCCGCCTGGATGTTGGCAAGAACTTCAACGAGATCACTCGCTTGATGACGTTTGAGCAAGCGGCTCTCGGCGCTGTCCCTGGGCTTCGACGCCTAGATACGCAACTCGCGGGTTCCTTGCGAAAAGGCGGCAATTTCACTTTCAGTCAGGTCAAATCCGAGATCGGTAAGACCTCCTTCGATCGCACGAACGTAAGCGTCAATCAGCAGAACCTGCAGATGGCTTACAACGAGCGAAAGATCGAGAAGGGATTCAACTTGATGGCGATGTTGGGCGACTCTGAGATGGGTCTGCTGAACACGCTCAACGGTTTCTCTCAGAAAGACGGCAAGCTCCTGTGGACGTCCAAGACGGCAAAGCTGGATTGGAACATGTTCGAGAGTGCGAACGGCTTTACGTCCGAGGACCGTCGCCGAGAAACGCTTTTCGTCGAATGGCAGGTCGACCCGACGTTCAACTTTGCCGTAGCGAGGTTGGATTCGCACGATCTTAAGGGATCGGACAAGTTGCTCAAAGAGAGCGCGGATCGGATCTCCTTCAGCAAAAAGCTCGGCAAAACCACCGTCGCTTATGCCTCGGAGAATCGACAGCTGTCTGGTATCAACGCCACTGCTGCCGACTCTCGGACGACAACGGTAGCTGTTGAAACGCAAGTCAACCGTGGGACATCGGTTCGAACGGAGCAGACGAGCACCCAGTTTGCAGACGGCACTTCGGAGCGATTGAGCGCGAACACCGTTAATTCGACGGTGACGAAGAACTTTGGCGTCTCCATCACGGACGTGAACATCGACCGTCACGGAGACAACCGAGACGAGGTCAAGCGCGACTATGGCTTCTGGTACGACTTCGGCAAGGGAGTTCGCCTATCTTACGGTTTCGCCCGACAGATGTCCGGTCTCAACTCCGGTCAAGCGGCTACGGTTTGGTCCTTCGGGAATAATGCTCAACGCGTGAATCCGAACCAGGTGAACACCATTCAAGGTGCCAACGTTAACGGCACCAACATCGGTTTTGGATCGGGCACCACCACTTGGGATAACCAACCGAATCGCACCCAGGCCTTCACTAGCTTGCAGCTTTCAAACGCGAAGCCGTTCGGCATCGCGCCGCTGGGTCTGAAGAACACCATGGTCAACTTGGCCCTGGATCAAGCTTCGGACAACTTCATGTGGCTCCGAGAGAACCAGCTGATCCAAGTGAACACGATGGCCGGCAAATACGCGCTCGGCTACGAGTATCGCGGTCAAGTCGATAACCAAGGCCAGCGCGCAGCGGATCGTACGTTCCAACTCAAGACGGACCCGTCGGACAAGTTACCGTGGTCGGCAACGGCTAAGTACAAGGCAAGAACCCTTCCCGATGGTCGCCAGTTTGCGATTCGAGACATTACCTGGACCTACCGAATGTCCAAGATGTTCGAACTGAGCAACTCGATTCAAACGAACCCTGAGCAACCGAACCCCAACGTCATCTTGGGTTCACTTCCGCTCGGTGACCGAAGGAACGAGTGGAAGCTCACGTACAAGCGATCGGAAGATACAGATCTCGCTTGGTCCTGGCAAGAGCTGTTGAATGACACGACTCATTCCATGGCTCGAACCGCAGGTCTTTCCACCACGCTGTTCAAGAAGAGCGGTAGCCCGCTGACGCTTTACTACGGAATCGAGCAATCGGACGCCCAAGGCGTCTCTCGAGCCATCGAGCGCTGGCACCTGCAGTTCGATCAGCGACCGGGTCCCAACCAGGTCTTCAGTCTGTTCTTGGGCAACCTCAGCTATCAAGGTCAACTCGCTCCCGGTATTGCGCAGGCAAACAACTGGACGGTTAGCCTGAACTATCAGCTCCGGTTCAAGTAAGTTCCAAGGGGCGGGGGTAAAACCACGCTATGGAAGTTGTTCCTTTTGGCGGTTTCGAGCGTGCCTGTCGACTTGTTGGAAGGAACTTTGAAGCTCACCTTCCCCTTGAAGTAGGCCCGCGTGTGTTAGGATTCGGACCCATTGGCGGTCCAAACTTCTTAAACGTATACGCCAAGGATTACGGCATCAAGGACGACGGCAAGTACCATTCCTACGGTGGGCATCGTCTCTGGGTCGCCCCTGAAGAAGCGGGGAAGACGATGATCGCCGATTCTTCCGAACCGGAGTGCGAGGAGATCGAGAGGGGGATTCGACTGGCCTCTGCGACAGACAAGTTCCATACCCAGCGAGAGATCATCGCTCAGGTGTCAGCCGATGGTCAGTCCCTAACTTTGGAGCACCGCGTCTACAACCGTGGGGCCTATCCGGTGGAGTTGGCTCTCTGGGCGATTACCGTCATGGTCACCGAGGGCGTTTGCGTTTGGCCCTTTGAAGACCATATCCCTCACGCCCAAAGAGTTCTTCCATCGCAGCCTCTCGTTCGGTGGGGATACACCGACCTATCGGACCCTCGATGGGACCTCGGGCACGAGTACGGAGCGGTGCACCAAGCAGCCGGAGAGAGCCAAAAACTCGGTGTGCTTATTCCGCAGGGGATCGCCGCGTACTCCGTCAATGGGCACACGTTCGTGAAGACCTTCCCCTATCACGCTGATCGATCCTATCCTGACTACGGCGTCAATTTTGAGGTTTACACTCGGGCTGACATGCTCGAGGTGGAATCGCTCGGTCCGAACGAGCGGATCTTGCCTGGACAGTACGCTTCCCACACGGAACAGTGGTTCGTATTGGAGAACGAGAGCGCTCCAGATCCCGGTCCAGAACGGGCTAAGTGGATTCGGCAGGTCGCGAACGATATTTCGGCAAAATCTCATAATTCACCCTAAGAATTTGTGAAGAAGCAGCCCGCGTCTCCCGAAAAAACAAGTAGCGATGCGTGCCGATTTACTCCAATCCGTTTCCATAGCGTGTTACGGAAACGCCTATTTGGCGTCTGGGGAAGATCGTGCCCCGGAGGTTTCGCCGGGCAATCCCGCCTTCCGCAACATCGCCACAATCGGTTTTGAGCGGGGTGGAGAAGGCCTGTTCAAGGGGAAGATCGCGGAGAACATAGCTCCTTGGCTAAAGAGGATGCAGCGTGAATCGGCCGATGAACTAAAGCTCTTCATCGAATCTGTGCCCATTGACCCCAAGTTGCCTGCGAACTTCGGCATCACGACCGATGGCGATGCCGGGCTTGAACTCTGGACACCGTATTGGTCTCCAAAGGTGATGACCGTGGCAAACTGCCACGCTGCTCGAATCTCCTATGTGTCTTCAAGACACTCGCGGCTGCAGCAGACCTACCGAACTCCGATCGAACAGGAAGCGGAGAAGGTTGTTAAGGACGCCTGGCAGGCCGCTATGGCCCTCCAAGGGTTAGAGACCCATACAGAAACCGTGAAGGCAATTCTCACCGAGTATCTGGGCGGCGTCTACAAGTTTGAGGGATACGAGAAAGCGTTCCCGGAGCGGATGAATAAGAAAGCCTACGGGCTGGCTTCGCTCTCAACAAGACTCTGCATTCTGATGTCCACTGCAGAATGGACCGGTCCTACGGCGCAGCGGATCGGTGGGGAAGAACTCGCTCAGGCAACGTCCAAGATTTGGGCGGCGGCGCTTTTGGGCTTCCGAACCTCCGTCACTTGGGCGGCCTTCGAAGTCGAACAGGTCGCGGCGTAATCGGCGACTAGTAGGAAGACTTCCGGACCAGTGGGTTAGCCCACGTTCCCGTGAGCGTGTAGCGCCCCCATGAAGCCTTGGCTGCAGGTCCGCGCAACAAAATCTTTGCCCCCGACGCGGTGATCGCATGGATCCCCGCACTGTGCCGAGGTTCGGCTTGTTCAGTAAAGGATCCTTTGTCCGTGCCTCGCAAGGCAAGTCGAGTGATGCTTTGGGTTTTCTCGTCTGGTTCCTCGTTAGAGTTATCCCATCCGATCACGAAACCATCATTGGCCACGTCTTGACCGCTCTCAGTCTTAAAGGGTTGGGGGTTATAAGTGCCGAAGGAGCCGTGATTGGACGTCTCGGCGAGAATGACGACCTGGTTCGGATTGTCCACGTCGTTCTGCGAGATGCCGCTGTACGCGGTATAGAACCCGACGGAAGACTCGACCGTTAAGCTCGGATCGTTGGGGTCGACACTTTTAGAATGCTGGAGATGATCGGCTGC
>CAYYJX010000106.1:0-10280 GCA_964471545.1 uncultured Fimbriimonas sp.
TAGGGGTCCCCCGGCGCTTTATCGAGCGCCTCGCACCCGCCTCCCGCCGAAACCGGTAAATTCTTACCGTGGCGACCCTCGGTCCCACCGACCCCATACCAACCCCAACCGACACCGGTCGGTGGCGATCCACCACCAAGTGGATCTACTCCCCTTGGTTCGACTCCATCTTCATCATCGGCCCGTCGGTACTGGTCACCACCATCGTTTTGCTCTTCGGCAGCCGCATCATGGCGACCCCCGAAGTGCCGATTTGGGTGTTCGTGTTCCTGGTCCTGGGAATCGATGTCGCCCACGTTTACAGCTCGCTTTTTCGCACCTACTTCGATAAAGAGGAGTTCGCCAAACGGCGATCGCTTTACCTAACCGTTCCGCTTGCGTGTTGGGGAGTGGGCGCGGTGCTCTACGCCATCCAACCCATGCTCTTTTGGATCGTGCTGGCATACGCGGCCATTTGGCACTTTGTGCGGCAACAATACGGATTCTTCATGCTCTACAGGCGTGGAGAGGCGGTTCCTACCGATCAAACCGGTCCGAATGTGAAGTGGGAGTATCGGCTCGACCAAGCCGCGGTCTACCTTTCCACGTTCTATCCGTTGGTGTACTGGCACACCTATCCCAAAGCGTTCGGTTGGTTCGATCAAGCGGAGATGTTCCGTATCCCCACTCCGTGGATCGAGAAAACGGTGGCACTTGTTTACGGCGTTGTGTTGGTGGCGTTTCTTGCCAAAGAGATTCGCAAGCCGCTGGTGGGGCAGGGCTTCAATCTCGGCAAAGTGGCGCTTTTGGTGGCGACCGCCGCCAGTTGGTACGTGGGAATCGTCGCCTTCAATGGTGATCTGGTGTTCACCATCGTCAACATCGTGTCGCACGGCGTGCCTTACATGGCGCTTGTGTGGATCTACCAGTACCGAAAGACCAAAGCCGCCCCGCATGCAGACGGGCCGAAGCCCGCCAACCCGTTCCTCCGGTTCTTCCAATGGAAGTTCATTCCGCTCTATGTGCTCGCTCTGTTTGCGATCGCTTACGCGGAAGAGTGGGTTTGGGACGCGGTGGTGTGGCAAGAGCGAGCCGACGTGTTTGGGAAAGCTTTGGCAGGGTTCACACCCGCACCGCTGCTTCTTGTTTTCTTGGTTCCGCTGCTCTCAATGCCCCAAGCCGCCCACTACGTGCTAGACGCGTATATTTGGCGGGTCAACAAGGGCGGCGGCGCCGAACTGCGCAAAGTGATTGGGTAATCGATCGAAAAACGCTCAAAAACGTCAAGAGGCTGTTAAATGTGCCCAAAACAGGACCGGTAAATTTACCAAACCGCCAGATTCAAATTGGTTGCGGCTAATTTGCTGATACACTTTAGGAGTCGGCATGCGATGTGGCTTGCCGCAGTTGGTGATTAACATGAAGTTGGGAGTTCGATTTGCTTCTATTGCCGGTTTAGCGTCGGTGGCCGCTCTTTCTGCCGCTAATCCTTTCGTCTCGGTTTCGACGGGAACGTTCGTGACCGGTGCTACTCAGTACACCACCGCAGAGAACGTGCTTTCGGGCACCTTCGCCCCGCTGCCTGCGCCGACCACGATGAACTTTTTGGGCATCTACCTGGCTAACCCCAACAACGGGATTACCACGGGTAGCACCGCCACGTTTACAAGCGGCAGCGATCAACTCGTTCTGTCCGTTATCGGTGGACCTTTCTCGTTCAGCGGCATCACTTCCTCCATCTCCGGAACTTGGACGTTCCTGAGCGGTACCGGAGCATACGCTGGCATCGCCGGCGGCACGGGCACCTGGAGTGGTTCCTACATCGCCTTCCCGGGAACGACCAACAACTTCTCCACGACCTCGTTCGTTGGCGATCTCGTTCCGGTTCCGGAGCCCGCTTCCATGGCCGCCCTTGTAATGGGTCTTGGCATGGTTGCCGCGCGACGACGACGCAAGAACTAACCAAACCAACTCAAAACCACTTTGGACGCCCTTGAGCAATGCTCAAGGGCGTTTTTTCTTGTGGGGTCGAGTCCTGCGGAGAACTACGCTTCTAGCGAGGCTTTCTCTTCTTCGGAGAGACCAATGCTCAGGGCGTCAATCGCCTCTTGAAGGGTTTCCGCGCGGGTGGCGCCCAGAATGGGAATCACCGGAACGTGATCGTCGAGCAAATACGCCAACGCCAAAGATCCCGGCTTCACGCCTTTAGCGGTCGCCATGGCTTCAACGCGCGCCAGTCTGGCCTGTGCCACTGGGGAGTCGTACGTCTGCGCCCCTTTCTCGCCCTTACTGGCGAAGTATCCGTTGGCATTGGGGCCCCAAGGAATAACTGCCACTCCGGCCTGCTTCAAGGCGTCTAATTCGTGGCGACGGGTGACCCGCAACACGCCGGGACCCTCTCGATCCGCCCACTTGGGTTCGGCAAGTGCCCACTGATTCTGCAACGCCACAAACCGGGGAAGACCGTGCTTTTCTGCAAAGGCGTTCGCTTCTGCCAGTCGAGAGACACTCCAGTTGCTCGCCCCAATCGCCTTCGTTCGGCCCTTAAGAACCTGCTCGCCTGCGGCGGCAATGAGTTCGCTAACGGGAAGTCGGGGATCGTCTCGGTGAAGGTAGTAGAGATCGACGTAGTCGGTTTTCATCCGGTCGAGCGACTCGATCAGGTCCCGCTCGATGGTCTCGGGGGTGAGGAAGAACTCCGGCCTGGGATAACCCTCGTAACCGATGTGGCCGCCCTTTCCGGCAATAACCACGCTCTCGCGTCCCACTCGCTTAATCAGCTCGCCGACCAGCTTATCCGGCACACCCAGCTTGCCCGGCACCCATGCCGAATAGCAGTGGGCGGTGTCTATGAAGTTCCCTCCGGCGGCAAGAAATCGATCGAACTGGGCGTGAGCCGTGGCCTCATCGACCTTGCTCCCCAGATCGGCCGTGCCAAGGCACAGCGCGGACACGTTTAAGTCAGAGCCCGGAAGTTGAACCTTTCTCACGCCTACTCCTTCGCTTTCAGTTCGGCGGCTTCTACGCAGTTGGCAAGCAGACTGGCGACCGTCATCGGACCCACGCCGCCCGGAACGGGGGTAATCGCCGACGCCACTTGAGCGGCGGTTTCAAACTCCACATCGCCCACGTCGAACTTGCGACCCTCGACCTTGTTGTAGCCCGCGTCGATCACAATCGCGCCGGGCTTGATCCAGTCGCCTTTCACCATCTCGGCTCGACCCACGGCGGCGACAAGAATATCGGCGGTTCGGCAAAGGTCGGGCAGATCCACGGTCTTAGAGTGGGCCACGGTGACGGTCGCGTTCTTCTGCAGGAGCATCAGCGCCATGGGCTTGCCCAAAATCACCGAGCGACCGATGACCACCGCTTGCTTGCCCGTGCAGTCGATCTTGTAGTGATCCAGAATCTTGGTGATTCCCAGCGGAGTGGCGCATCGGAATCCGGGCAGGTCTGCCACCAGTCGGCCCAAAGACTGCGGAGTGATGCCGTCGACGTCTTTTTCCGGACCCAGCGCCAGCAAAGCCGCGTCTTCGTCCAGATGCTTCGGAAGCGGATGTTGAAGCAGAACGCCATGCACGGATGGGTTGGCGTTGAGCTTGTGAATCAGGTCGATCAGTTCCGTTTGGGTGGTCGATTCCGTGATCTCGTACGCTTCGCCCAGCATGCCCGCCGCTTCTGCCCATTTGCGCTTCATCCGCACGTAAGCAAGCGAGGCAGGGTCTTGAGCCGCCACCACTACGTCTAGCCGGGGAACAATCCCTTTGGCGCGCAACGCATCGACCCGCTTCTTCAGGTCTTCTCGAACAATTTTGGAAAGGGCGAGTCCGTCTAGAAGGGTGGCAGTCATTTTCTTGTGGGGTTTTAGGGGGCTAGGGGAGACTCTTCGTCGTCGCGAGCCTCATCCAATTCCGATTCCGATTCAGGTTCTGGCTCTGGCTCCGATTCTTCGAGGTCGTCCGATTCGTCGAAGGCATCCATCTCTTCCAGAGATTCCTCTTCGTCGTCGAGGGATTCGAAATCCTCATCGGCGTCCTCTTCAGACTCTTCCTCAACCTGAGATCGCAGTCGCCATGCACCGATCGTGGGCTCGTCCGATTCGGTCGGAAAACCGTCGTCTTCGGCCTCTGCCGCTTCGGCCGCCGCTGCGGCTTCTAGTTGCTTTCGCTTCAGCTCCGCCGCCTTTCGAGCCTTTACCAGCTCGTTCAGCCGCTCCATTTGAGTCTTCGCCGGGTCTTCCGGAGCGTTCTCCATGTCCCAATCCGCTTTGGCAGATTGGGAAGCCAGAGTTGCTAGAACGCCGTTGATGAACCGAGGGCTCTCGATGGTGGAGTACCGCTTGGCGATCTCCAGCGCTTGGTCGATGGTGACCGCAGGCGCGATGAACGGCACGAACTCCAGCTCGTACAGCGCTAATCGCAAAATGTTCAGGTCGATGATGGAAAGCCGACCGAGGTCGAAGTCCGGCGTGGCTTGTGAGATTCGGTAATCCAGCTCGCGTCGCTCTTGCCAGGTTCCCCGCGCCAGTTCTTCGGCGTACTTTTCAATCAGGTCCCGAGCGAGGTCGAGATACTTGTAGCCGCCGCTCCACTGTTTGCCGTACTCTTCGTCCTCCAGCGCGGTCATCGAGACCTCCAGCGCGGACTTCACGGTGGCTTCGCCCGTGTCCACCATGTAAAGCGCGCGCAGCGCCGCTTCTCGAGCGACCCGTCTAAAGCTTGCGGTTATCAGCGTTCTTCTCCCGCCATAAAGCGGCCCACCCATCGCGTATCGAACTTGTTGGCTTGGAAGCCCTCGCTGTTCACAATTCGGCGAAGGAACGGAATGTTCGTCTTGATTCCTTCGACATCAAACTCTTCCAGGGCGCACTGAAGCTTGCGAACCGCCTCTTCCCGGGTGCGACCGTTGACGATCAGCTTTGCGAGAAGGGGATCGTAGTAGGGGCTCACCGTCAGGCCCGCATAGCAGTGAGACTCCATTCGGATGTTTCGACCCATCGGAGGTCGCCATCCGGTGATGCAACCCGTGCTGGGTGCAAAATCGTTGTCGGGATCCTGAGCCGTGATCCGAGCCTCAATGGAGTGGCCGGAAAGGTTCACGTCGTCCTGCGTGATCGGCAGCTTCTCGCCTGCGGCGATCTTGAGCATCAGGTGGACGATGTCCAGCCCGGTGATCTCTTCGGTAACCGGGTGCTCCACCTGCAGACGAGTGTTCATCTCTAGGAAGTAGAAGTTGAAATCGTCGTCGACCAGGAACTCCACCGTGCCCGCGTTGACGTAACCCACCGAGAGCGCGACTCGAACTGCCGCCTCGCCCATGGCTTTGCGAACCTCGGCGGGAAGATCCGTATAGGGGGCCTCCTCGATCAGCTTTTGGTGTCGCAGGTTCTGAATGGAGCACTCGCGCTCGCCCAGATAAACCGCGTTACCGTGAGAATCGGCGAGGATTTGGATCTCCACGTGTCGGGGACGATCCACGCACTTCTCGATCAGAATCTCACCCGAACCGAACGACGCTTGCGCCTCTGCCTGGGCGGTCTTCCAAAGCCCGGCGAGTTCTTCTGGAGCGTCCACTCGGCGAATGCCTCGACCGCCGCCACCCGCCACCGCCTTCAACAGAACGGGGTAGCCGATCTGCTCGGCAACGGCAAGCGCTTCCACATCGGAAGGCACCGATCCATCCGAACCGGGCACCACCGGACAACCTGCCGCGATCGCCGCAACCTTAGCGCTCGCCTTGTCGCCCATGGATTCAATGGCTTCCGGAGGCGGGCCGATGAACGCGATGCCTAGCGATCGTAGCGCCACCGCAAAGTTGGCGCGCTCGCTGAAGTAACCGTAACCCGGGTGAACGGCTTCAGCGCCCGAGATTTGGCACGCCATAAGAATGTTCGCTAGGTTCAAATAAGAGTCGGCGTTGGTGCCCATGCCCACGCAAACCGCTTCGTCGGCAAGCTTTACGTGCAGGCTGTCGCGATCGGCTTCGCTGTAGACGGCAACGGTTTTTACCCCCATCTCACGGCAGGCGCGGATCACTCGGCAAGCGATCTCTCCACGGTTGGCGATAAGGACTTTGGAAAACATGATGGTAGTCGGGGTTTGGGCTTAGTAAGCCTCGTGGCCGGGGTGCGGACATCGCACCGCGCCGGAGGCAGGATCAAATTGATACGCTTCTTTGCCGATGGGGCAATTGGTGAGCGATTTGGCGTTGGGTAGTTCGGCAATGGTGGGCGGGAGTGGCTCTTCCAGCGTTTGCTGAACCTGAACAATCTGGCGAATCTGGTCGAGGTTGCTCTTGCAAACCGTGTCTTGAGCCTTTGCCTTGGTGGCACCGAGAACAGTGGTGCCTTTGCCGTCTTTACGAGTGGACTTTCCGGGGCCGAAACTGCCCATGCCGTACATCACTCCACCCGCCAGCATGGCAATGATCACCATGCTGATCATCACGTTGGCAAGGGTGTTTCCGCGCTGTCTTTGCAGATTGCGGAAGGAAGAGTTCGCCATGAGAGGTTCCTTGAAAGACTTAGCCGATCTCGATGCGAGCGAGCACTTGGCCGTATTGCACGGGTGCGCCGTCTTCCACCAAGACTTCCACGACTTTGCCCGATTGGGGAGCTTCGACGTCGTGTCCGTGGCCCAGGGCTCCGATCACGGCAACCACGTCGCCCGCTTTCACTTCGGCATCCAGCACCAACGCGCCCTCTTTGGCTCGGTAGTAACCCACCCACTGGCTCTTAACGTCTGCCGTGGCAGGCCCGGCGGGTTCGGCGGATGCGCCAGAAGCCGCTGCGGAGGGCTTGGGTGCCTTCTTAGGCTTGTTGGGAAGAATGGCGTGGAACCGGTCGGTTTCGGTTTCCAGTTCTACTTCGGCATAACCCCGCTCGGCGGCTAAGCGCAGGGTGTTCCGAATCAGTTCCAAGTCGACGCCGCTCACGGTTTGTATTGTACCGGAGGCGGCTGTTTCCGCCTGAAACGTGCCGGAATCACCTGCTATTGCACCAATCAACCACACGCTGGGCGGAGTAACTGAGGCAACGAGATAGGGATTGCCTCTGGAAATGCCATACAATGTGATCGTGGTGGATGACGTCGCAGACCAACCGGCGGGCCTAGAAAATGAGTTCGCGGGATCGAGGGAGTCGCCCGTTTGTGACTGTCCAAAGTCGTCCAACTCTTCCCAGCCTGAAGTAGAAGTGATTTACTCCGATGACGGCACCAAAACCTTCCAGAAGCTAACTTTTGAAGAAGCGGCGCGCGAAGAAGCGGAGATGTACCGGGCAATGACCCCTCAACAGCGGCTGGAGCTTCAGGCTCAGCTCATCATGATGCACTATGGTCCTAATCCCCCCAGACTGGCTCGAGTTTTTGAGATTATTAAACTCCCGCGGGGTTAGGTATCTCGTAGTCGGGGGCCATGCACTGGCTTATCACGGCGCCCCTCGCTTCACCTCAGACCTTGATTGCTTTTTCCTAGTGGAGCCTTCGAATGTTGAGCTATTGGGAAGAGTCATTCGTGAGTTTGGATTTCAACTCAGCACGGAACAAGAGCAGGGTTTAGGAGAGGTCCGAACAGTTTTTCGCATGGGCCACGTGCCGTTTCGAATCGACCTCTTGAACGACATCGATGGAGTCGTCTTCTCCGAGGCTTGGGAAAGACGGGAGATGGGAGACTTCGGGGGGGTGGAGGTGCCGTTCATTGGTCGCCAGGATTTAATCGCCACCAAACTTGCTTCAGGACGCAAAAAGGACCTTGCAGATTTAGAGGCTCTCGGAAACCTCCCAGAACCTTCCTAGCCACCCGCCCCTGCCCTGAATGTTCACGACAGGAACTGAATGCGAAATCAGCGCATTCTAACCTACAATAATCTTAAACGCGTTCAACGTTGAACGACCGCAATCATGCGACGCGCCTGGCAAGCCTTGATCCTCTCCCTCGCGCTCCTGATCTCCACGATCGGGGCGGAAGGGTCGTGGCGAGTGATCTGCGTGACTCCCAGCGAGAACCGGGTGACGGAAGCCGTAAAGGCAGCCCCGGAAGATTGCGATTCGGCATGTTGCGAAACCTCTTTTCAGCCTAAGAAGACTCTGATTGAGGAAGAAGCCTGCTGTCCGCCCGAGCAAACGCCCAGCCCAACCGAAGCCGAGCAACTTGAGAAAGGTTGCTACTGCTCGGTAGAGGTCGATCGCTTCGGCCTCGGCGGAAACGCCCTCGATCGTTCGAAGTGGCTATCCGAGAACACCGTTCTCGCCGAAGCGCCGCTTCGGCTTCCCATTAGCCTTCCGGTTGTTCTGCCTGATGCGGAACCTATCGATTCGCCCACCACCGAGCCGCTTCCAGATGATCCTGTTCGGTTGCCGGGTGGCACCCGTGCGCCTCCTGTTGCCTAACGAATCCCCCTTCGTTCACTCGAGCCCGCCCCAGCGGCGGTGGCTCCAAGACCTACAGGAAAAACAATGCTTAAAACCATTCTCGCCGGTCTCGTACTGGCCGTACCGTTCTCGTCGTCCCTCTTCGGCACCACCACGCCGACCACTGCCGCCGCCCCCAAGGTCGTAGCATGCTGCGCTTGTTGCACCAACTGTGCGTGCGACAACTGCTCGTGCAACGATTGCTGTAACGGTGGATCGTGCTCCGGCTGCGACTGCTGCTCTGCTTCCGCATGCTGCGACATGAAGGAAGAGAAGGCCGCCAAAGAGACCAAAGAATCCTGCTGCAACAGCGGCGGATCTTGCTGCGGCTAACTTAGCCCGCTCTTGAACACGATCGTGGGGACCGAGTCATCGGTCCCCACGAGTCTTTTAGATCCCAACTCCAATCGAGTTCTTCGCGCTCGTCCCAAGCCTCAACTCTTCCACCGACCGTTTCTCGTAGTCATCCGGAAACTTCGGAGAGGTGACCTGGTTCTCGTAGGCGTTGTAAGGAGTCTTCTGGTACCAAGACTCCGTTCGGACAAGGTACAGGTTCAGCTTGCCCATTCCGGTCCCTTCGAACTCCCCGTCGATCAGGGCCTGATGGATGCCGTTGTCACTGGGCGAGTTTCTCACCAACACGCGTAAGAACAACTGCCTGGCGAAGGTGCGTTGAGTAGGCGAAAGCGACGACAACGGAACACTCGGAGCGGCGCGCTGCTCGGAAGTGAGGCTTCCGTAAAGTCGCAGTGCGAGCCACTTTTCGGCGTCGGGCAAACTTGGAAGTTTCACTGCCAACTGACTCAGACGAGAGAAGTCGTTCAAGGAAAGGTTCGCCGCAAACGTGCCCCAATCCTCTTTCGACAGCTTCCCATCCACCACCCTCGATTCGGCCCATCGCAAAGTTTTCTCCGATGGTTCCAGCACGTTTCGCCAATGAGCCGCATCGCGAACCACCACCAGCCCGGCGCCAGACTCTGTTTTCTCCCAGTGAAGATGGGCGAAAGTGGGGTCGTAGATTCTCGTCAACGTATCGTAAGCAGTGGCGGTGTTAGGACGGAGAGGATGGTTCGTCGCAATCCTTCGCGTTCCCTCGGCAATGCAATCCAGACCCGCATACAGGTTCAGGAACTTAAGCACTTCCCCTGCTCGGAAGTAGCCGCTCGGATAGTCGCCTCTGGGGATCACAGGTGCGCCCTTGAGTGGGTAGTCAAGGGTCTTCTTGATCTCTTCCTCGGTTTCCCACTTTTTCAGCGCCTCGCCGTAGGGCGTGCCCTCCAGTCCGGTCGGACTTGAAGAAATCCAAGTGCCGCTGAAAAGCGAGTTTTGCTCCATCATCATCGGAACGCCGAGCTTGTCCATATTAGGTGATCGCACCGTGGAGATCATTGCCGAACGGGACCAAGGTTGCGGGAAGACGATGCAAAGGAATACGCCCTCGCGATTCTGGCTTTGGAAGAGAGCGTTTAAGTTCGGCTTTGTTGAAAGGTTGGACGCGTTGCTTGAGGCGTAAAAAACATCACCCTCTAAGAGCCGCTTCCGCTCTGCGGCAGACATTGCGCTTGCCATCACCAAACCCGTTGTTGAACCCAGGCCGGGGTACGACGTTCGGGTGAGCACTTCGAACGCCCGTTGATACTTTTGATATCCCTGCGAGGCTGGATCGATGCCTCGCGTTTTCGCGTTCCGCCAGTTAATGGCGGCTTGCATATCGACGCTCCCTCCACCAAGTTCCTTCAGGGCGTCCGCCGCTAAGAAGAAAGCTTCAATCTGTTCCAAGCCTTCGGCCTCGTCGAGTTGCCGCAGACGATCTTCTAGGTTTCGCTGCTGGGTCTCGATCTCGAACCGATAGCCCGTGTCGGTCTTTTGCCAGTAGCCGCGCAGAGCGTCGCC
>CAYYJX010000107.1:0-10186 GCA_964471545.1 uncultured Fimbriimonas sp.
CTTCGTGTCACGTTCAATCCGGGCACCATTGCCGCCCTCTCGAACACGACCGGTACGGTCGAGCTCGACGGACCGGCACCTGTGGATACCGTTGTGAACTTGAGCGTGGTTGGTAGCCCAGCTGGGTACACCATTCCGGCAACGGTCACGATTCCTGCCAACGCCACTTCCCAAACCTTCACGGTTGGAACAGCCTATGAAGCAACCACGCGAATCCGCACCGTTGCTGCAGAGGTTCGAAATGGCCTGGTAGTAGTTGATGGACCGATCACGGGTACGTTCACGGTTCAGGCGCTTTCGGTGACGAACTTCGTCCTGAGTCCGTCGACCATTCCGAGCGGTGGAACGGCAACTGGAACGATCACGATGAACCAACCTGCTCCTGTGGGTGGTGCGATTGTGACGGTTAACTCCAGCGACACGACCCTCGCCTCGGTGCCTTCCACGGTCATCGTGCCGCAAGGTCAAACGACGGTCACCTTCCCGATCACAGGTGGTTTCAGCCTCGTCGGTAACTCGGTCGTGAACATCACGGTCTACCGAGGTCCGACTCCGGTCGATCCGCTCCTGCAACGAACTCAGCCGCTCACCATTCAGGCAGCAACCTACTCGGTTAGCCTCAATAGCAGCAGCGTGTTCGGTGGAGATTCGGTATCGGGTGTCGTGCGACTGCAAGCTCCTTCCAACGTGGCTTCGCTGCCTGGAACGCTGGCTAGCAACAACGCTGCTGCAACGGTAACTCCGACGACCTTCAACTTCGGTCTGGGTCAACAAGAGATTCCGTTCACGGTGAACACGTCCACGGTTGGTACGGACACCAACGCAACGATCACGGCAACCGTAGGTTCCCTTGGACCGATCTCGGTACCGCTGTTGGTTCGAGCGATCACGGTGAACGAGATCGAGCTGAGCCGATCGACCGTCCGACAACTGCAGCGAGTTCGAATTACGGTTCGAACGAACGCTCCGGTCCGAGCCGCTACGACGGTTGCCCTGCAACTGTCCAACGCCTCGCTTCTGGAAGCGATCCCGCCGATCGTGATTCCGGTTGGTGAGACTTCGCGAACGATCGAGGTTCGAACTCGACGTGTACCGCGAACGCTGTCTACGACGATCACCGCCTATACGGGATCGGCCCCGACGGCATCCTCGCCAAGCACCAAGCTAACCGTTCGACGGTAAGCCCTGCGGTCGAAACGAGAAGCCCCTCAGGAAACTCCTGAGGGGCTTTTTTTGGGTAGCCTCCCAGCATGAAATCGCTAGGATGGCTTGTTTTCGCCGTATCGTGCGTCTCGGCTGCAGTCGTTGTCTACAAGAAGCTCGAGGAGAACAACCGGTTGGATCTTAAGGAACTTCCGGATGAGATCGAAAAACGGTTGCGAGAACTGGAAGCGCGAACGGGTGAGCTAGAGAAAGGGAATCGTTCGTAGAACCAGCGATGGCGAAGTCTCTTCTGGTTATTGGAGCGGGTGTGGGTGGCCTGTCTACAGCGGTCCACGCGCGCTCGAAGGGCTGGGAGGTGACCGTCGTTGAAAAGGGCAGAATCGGAGGCAAGGCGGCGGGCATTGAAACGGTCGGCTATCGACTCGATCCTGGCCCGAGCATCATCATTCTGAAGTCGATCTATGAGCGCGTTTTCAAAAGCCTAGGCCGAAGTCTCGATGACTACATCCTGTTCGAGCGGTTAGATCCGATCACTCGGGTGTTCTTTGAAGGCGAACAGTTCGACATTCCATCGGACAGGGAAGAAGCCTGCAAGTTTGTCGATTCTCTGAGCACAGCCGATGGTCGGGCGTTTAGGGAATTGTTGGGCAAACTCGATCGAGTCGCACCCTTCATCGATCAAAGTGTCTTCGCAAGACCTTATGAAAAGCCCTGGCAACTGGCAGACCCTAATCTCGTCAAGTTCGCACTTCCTTTCGACGTGAGGAAGTCCTACAGAGAGCTTGTCGATGGGTGGTTCACCCACCCTCTGCTGAAAGCATTCTTTTATGGATTCCCAAGCTACGGGGGGCAAAGCTACGAGAGTAAGGCCGCAGGGGCTCTCCTGATCCCTTACTACATGTTCAGCGAGGGCGTGTTTTATCCGAAAGGTGGCGTGCGGGCGATTCCTGAAGCTTTTCGTCGGTTAGCCGTTGAGCTGGGTGTGCAGTTCGTTGAAGACACTGAGATCACAGGATTCGATCAGAAGAGTGGAGAACTTGCTTCTGTAACCGATAGTCGTGGAAACAATTATTCAGCTGACCGATACGTTTTCAACTGGGACCGAGTGTCGGTCGAGAAATGGTTCGGACGGAACGTTCCCACTAAGCCGAGTTATAGCTATTTCACGATGCACTGGGGGATTCCCAATTTTCAAGCAAACCTGAAGCATCACACGTTGGTTATTCCCAACAGTTTTCAGTCTGGGTTCGATGATCTGTATCGAGAAAGAGCTTTTCCGAGAAGACCAATCGTGTATCTCAATCACACCTCTGCGGTCGATCCTTCGGTGGCGCCGGAGGGCAAGTCCAATCTTTTCGCGGTGGTTACCTGTCCTGCGAGGGAAGACCACTTGCGCTGGGAAGATCGGCTAGACGAATATGCTCACGCAACACTGGCAACTCTGGCTGAAGCGGGCATTGAGATCAATCGACAAGAGGCTGAGTTCGAACGGATCCAGTCGCCGCTTTATTTTGAGGCCGAACATGGCAACTTCAAGGGCACTTTGTACGGGGCAGATGAGCAGCACCGCGTGTTTGGACTCTTCCCCTGGACGAACCGAGATTCGGTTCTGAAGAACGTGCGCTATTGCGGCGGAGCAGTGCAACCCGGCGCTGGGCTTCCAATGGTGACTCTCAGCGGTAAGTTTGCCGCTGAGAGTCTTTAGCGAGCAGACTTACTCGAGGATGGTTTTGCCAAGAACGTTTCCGTCGGTATCCATGTCGTAAACGACAGGCACGCCGGTTGCGAGGTTTAGCTGAAGAACCTGCTCTTCGGTGAGACCGTCGAGCTTCATCACGATCGATCGGTTTGAGTTGCCGTGTGCAACCACCAGAACGTCCTTGCCTTGTGCGATATCCCCAAGAATGGATCGCTCGAAGAACGGAAGAGTTCTCTCGGCTGTCATTTTCAGAGACTCTCCGCCGGGAGGCGGCACGTCGTAGCTTCGGCGCCAAATATGCACTTGCTCGGAACCGTACTTCTCCGCGGTGCGAGCCTTGTTCAAACCTTGCAGTTCGCCGTAGTGGCGCTCGTTGAGTGCTTCGTCACGAATCGTCGGAATCTGGACGCCCATGGACTCTGTGATGAGTCGCAGCGTGTTTTGGGCTCGCTGAAGGTTGCTCGTATAAGCAACATCCACAGAAATTCCCTTTAGCTTAAGTCCGGCTGCGCGGGCCTCTTCTTCACCCTTTGCGGTCAGGGGTACGTCTACCCATCCGGTGAATCTATCTTCGAGGTTCCACAGAGACTGGCCGTGGCGAACGAGAATGAGCTTTGGCATCGGCAGAGAGTTTACCGATGCCGGCGAAAAGGATCGTCAGTTGTCGATTCCGAGGATCGAATCCATTTTCTCGAAATAGATAATGTCGGTATCCGGCCAGCCTGTAATTCCGAGCTCTTCACATAGGGATCTCAATTGCCCACGATGGTACGTTCCGTGATTGCAGACGTGGAGAACAATCTGTGCAAGCGACTTTTGCTGTGGCTCGCCATTAAGTCGGTTGTACCGGAGAACGCTTGAAAGGTCTCGAGCCTCGATCAGAGCCACCCAAAGATCGTTCATGCGGGTGTTTAGGTCTTTGAACTCCTGATGTTCGACGGTTTCAATCAAGAACTCCGGACAGACGCGCTCGTACCAGGTGACCTGGGCCCAAAGAAGGTGGCGAACCCATTTTTCGGCTTTTGCGGACAGCTGAGATCCGTTTGGCTCATTCACCACACCGGTTAGATAGTCCAGCCAGACGTTGGTCGCCCAGGCGTCGTACTGCTTTAAGCCAAGAAGAACATCTCGCATTATGCAAACACCAGTTGCCGCGCGTGTCTCTGCGGAATCCGTTCGTCGTTCTCCACAACAAGCGTTCCGTTTAAGAAGACATGGGTCGGCCATCCGGTCAAGGTGTCGCCTTCGTAGGGGCTCCAGCCGCACTTGGTTTGGAGCATCTGCTTGGTCACGACCTTGTCCTGCTTTAGGTCTACGAGAACGAGATCGGCGTCGTAGCCTACTTCCAAGTGACCTTTGCCCTGGATTCCGTACAGCTTGGCAGGATTCTCGCACAGCATCCTCACAACTGTCGAAAGAGGGAACCACCCTCGGTGCACCATGGTGAGCAGCACGGGTAGCAACGTCTGAACCCCCGGCATTCCACTGGGCGATGCCGGGTAGGTCTGTGCCTTTTCTTCAAGCGTATGCGGGGCGTGGTCGCTACCGAAGATATCGAACGAACCCCGCTGCACAGCGGCAAGGATGCCTTGACGATGTTCTTCAGAGCGAATCGGGGGGTTCATCTGAGCCAAAGACCCTAACCGTTCGTAGCATTCGGGGGCTGAGAAGTAGATGTGTTGAGGCAAAACCTCCATGGTGGTGCCGATGCCACGCTTCTTGGCGTCTTCAATCACCGGAATCTCGTCCATTGTCGAGATGTGCAAAACGTGTACAGGCCTTCCCGTCTCTTCGCTCAACCTAAGAATTCTCTGAGTGGCAATCAGGGCGCTGGTTGCGTCTCGCAAATACGGGTGCTCTCTGGGGTGAGGGTTATCTGAAAGAAGCGCTTTACGCTCCTTGTTCCTCGGCTCGTCTTCAGCGTGAATCGGGCATCGCTTCTTACCGCTGCGTAAAACACGTCTCAGGTCGTCATCGTCAGAGACAAGAAGCGATCCTGTCGAACTGCCCATGAAGATCTTCACCCCTGGGGTGCCGGGAAGTTTCTCAAGCGCTGCGAGGTCGTCTGCGTTCTCAGTAGAAGCGCCGACAAAGAAGCCGTAGTGGCACCACGCGGTCTTCGCGCCGATGTCCAACTTCTCCTGTAGTCGCTCTGGGGTTGTCGTGTTTGGATTCGTGTTCGGCATCTCAAGAATCGAAGTGATGCCACCGTGAATCGCTGCGCGTGTGCCGGATTCTATGTCCTCTTTGTGCGTCAAACCAGGCTCTCGGAAGTGAACTTGAGAGTCGATGCCGCCCGGCAGTAGGTGGAGGTGCTTCGCCTCAATGACTTTCTCGGCCGTTGCGGATGACAAGGCTCCAATCTCGGCGATCTTGCCATTCAAAATGCCAACATCGGTAACTTCTTGTCGCGAGGAGGTTGTCACCGTCGCTTGTCGAATGAGGGTATCGAAACGCACACCCTATTCTGACCACACCGCCAAGTGAGAGTGAATAAGGCGGCACTCAGACCCTAACGCCATTTGCAATCTTCCCGAAAACAAGAGTGTGGGTCTCCTATCTTCGATCGCATGTCTTGTTCTCCTCGGAAGTGGAACGGAAAGCGCAACCTCGAATCGAGAGTTCGGTTTTCAGGTTTCGGTTCAAAAGAAGGTCATCGATCGAGTCCTTGTCACAGAGCGTCAGGTGCTGGGTAAGTGGGCCGATGGATTCAATGTAAGGGAGGTTGAGGAAGCCGTTTTGCTCACTCCTAAGGTGGCTGAACGATGGTGCGGCTACCTGCAGCACCGCCACAAGTGGACCCTGGCAGAATACGACGAGCGACTTACGGCGCTTCTGCAAAGTCTTCATGGACGCAATCGTCTATTGGTCCGCCTTGCCATTCTTGAACGAAGAGACCCTCTGGAGTGGTCCGATGTCTCGCGAACAAATCCGGATGTCCTTGACGACGTCAGTGTTCGCATCATTCCGGATACGGTGGGTGCAGATGGAAAGCAAAGGATCGTAGAGACCGAACTCGCCGTTCTAGAGGACCGATGGGCGACGACTCCAGACCCTCTTGTGAGAGTGCCGTGGTTCCAAGCCATTGACGATTTCGCAGAATGGTCCCCCGAGCCTTGCAAGGGCGAAGTTTGGGATGGACTCCGAAGGGGCGGTAACAGAATAGTCACGATCGAGGTCACACACGCCGATCCAGAGTGGGCTTTTTCAAAGGGGTTCACGCTAGTAGTGCGTAAAGGCGATCGCACATTGCGCGCCAAGTTTCCTGCTGACTCTTAGGCAAAGCACCTCGGGGACGGAATCGATTATTCTGAATGGGTGCGGATCGTCACCTATAACGCTGCGTCCATTCGGGCTCGTCTCCCTCGCTTGCTAGAGTGGATGGAAGAGCACGAACCAGACGTCATTGCCATCCAGGAAACCAAGGTTCAAGACGACCTTTTTCCGCGAGACGTCTTCGAGAATCTAGGTTACGAGTGCGCATTCCACGGCCAGAAATCTTACAACGGTGTGGCGATTTTGAGCCGCCGACCGATTTCAAAGGTTCGATACGGTTTTGAGGACGATCTTTGGCCCACCGACTGCCGGATCATCAGCGCAGACATCGAAGGGATCGAGGTTATTAATACCTACGTTCCGAACGGTTCTGCCGTCGGTTCAGAGAAGTTCGCCTACAAGATGGAGTGGCTCCTACGGTTTAGGCGGCTGTTGGATGAACGATACAAAGCAGACCAGCCCCTTATTTGGCTCGGGGACGTCAATATCGCACCAGAACCCCGAGACGTATACGACTCTCCGAAAGTGCTCGGCGGTGTGGGACACCACCCCGAGGAGTTTGTTCGACTGAAAAAGATCTTGGATTTTGGTCTCACCGACGTTTTTCGGCAGGTGGTCCCTGATGGTGGGCACTACACCTTCTGGGAATTCACCATTCCCAACGCCATCAAGCGAGGAGTTGGTTGGCGGATCGACCATGTCTACGTCACAGAACCCCTCGTGCCGCTCATCAAGAACGCGTGGATTGACTACGATGCCCGCACCCTAGAGAAACCAAGCGACCACACGTTCATGGTCGCTGAGTTCGATCTTTAGGCTAGTGCAGTCGAACAGGAAGCCCTGCTTCGTGCATGGCGCTCTTAAGTTCCTGAATCGTGGCAACACGATCGTGCACAATGCCTGCCACCAGGACGGCATCGGATTTGCCCACGTTTACCGCATCGATCAAGTGTTGAGCATTGCCTGCGCCACCGCTCGCAATGAGAGGAACGCGAGTCGATTGGCTAACGGCGGAGTTAAGAGCGTTATCGTATCCGGCTCGGGTGCCGTCGCCATCCATCGAAGTGAGCAGGATCTCTCCGGCACCCAACCTAGTGGCCTCTAGAGCCCATTCCAGCGCGTCCAGTCCGGTGTTGTTTCGCCCACCATGGGTGTACACCTCCCACCCCTTAGAAGGGTCGCCGGGATCTCGACGCTTGGCATCGATGGCGATCACGATGCACTGCGATCCAAACTTTTCCGCACCTCTGGCGATGAGGGTTGGATCTTTGATGGCGGCCGTGTTCAGGCTGATCTTGTCTGCACCCGCTGAGAGTGCGTCGCGGATGGCCTCGACGGTGCGAATTCCACCACCCACGGTAAACGGGATGAACACCTTTTCAGCCACTCGTTCGGCAAGCGCAATAACTGGAGCCCGTTCATCGGAGCTTGCCGTAATGTCCAGGAAAACAAGCTCGTCCGCCCCTTCGGCGTCATAGTAGGCCGCCAACTCTACGGGATCCCCCGCGTCACGGATATTCACGAAGTTCGTTCCCTTAACAACGCGGCCGTCTTTTATGTCTAAGCACGGGATAAGTCTTACAGTGGTCATTTTTTCTGAATACGGAGAATTCGGAGGCTTAAGACCTTGGGCGATTTGGTCTTTTCGAGTAAGAAGACGAATCGGTCGCCGTAGACCTCTACTTCAAAGTTTTCATCCGGCGTGAGAGGGCCGTTCCAGTGTGCCTTCGTCAGAGATTCAAGGAGTTCCTGAGTGAGCATGGCTTGGTCTGTACTGACGTCGTACGTTTCAATTTCTGGGTAACCGAGCTTCACAAACCCCTTCGATAGCCATTTGGTCGTTTGTTCGCTTGTCGTTGGCTCCCAGAGAACATGTTTTTCCGGAGTCGTGAGGTCAAGCTCCTGACTGAGCCAGTTTTCCATCTGGGGCTTGAACCTAGGAATTCCCGCGATGGGATCGAGGATGAGTTTGGATCCGGTCAGAGATGCGTACGCGTCCGCGGCATGAGCTAGAAATTGCAGGTGGCGCCGGTCGCGGAGTGGTTGCTCGCTGATATAGCTGAGGCGGACCAATGTCTTCGCTTCCACCATCGCGGTGTTGAGGTCTTGATCGGAGAATTCCGCGCTCACAAGATCGGTTGGATCAAATAAGTGAGGGTTCTTTTCTTTGCGTACAAGTGCGATGGCAAGCCTGACGTCAGACATGAACAGTCCGTCCGTCGGACCGATCGGCTCGAACCTCGGGCGAACGTACGGATTCCTGCCGATGATCCGAGTCATGATCTCCTCTTGCGGGGGAAGGCGATCCTGATCGGTATAGACCCAGTATTCGGCTCGAGAATAGAACCGAGGCTGGGTGGCTCGTAGATACCAAGCCAAAAACAGAATTCCGACCATGAAGGCCAGGAAGAGAAGAGGGATCACGGATTCAACCCGTCTATGTAGCGATTGGCTTCTCGAAGCTCCTCACCGTCTAGTTGGGAGTAGCAGACGTCGCATAGTCCCGCCCGGTTGATGCCGGTTCTCTGGCACACAAAGCAGCGCTTCTTACGCCGCGCGTCCTCAACCAAGTGAGGCGTGCGGAGGGTAAGAAGCAAGTCTTCTCGCCAGATACCTTCCGAGTTCAGCCGGGCCATGAAAAAGGAGCAAGCTCCATGTGGAACTTGCTCCTCTAAGTATAGTCGCCCCTTTGGCTTTCTTAGATGTGCGGTCAGACCTTTGGGTTATGCAACCCGAACCTGGCCGACAAACTCCACATCCGCCTTTGCCGAAACTTCGTTGTAAGCGAGAACCGGAAGCTGGTGCAGGTGCCGATCGAGGAATCGTCGGAGGGGAAGTCGAAGCTGCGTGCTGCACAACAGAACGGGTTGATATCCCTGACCGATCGCGTTGTCGTACTGCATCTTCAGCGAACTCACCAGTTGGGTCGTGAGATCGTTTTCGATCGCGAGCACCGATCCCATCGAGGATACGTTCACCTTTTCAAGGAGCTGTCGCTCAAGGGGAGGATCGACGGTTATGCAGCAAAGCTTGTTGTCGTGATCCATGTACTGCCGCGTGATCGTTCTGGAAATTGCGGACCGGACGAGCTCGCCGAGTTGCTCGGGATCCTTCGTTCGCGTGCCGAAGTCGGCCATGGTCTCCAGGATCGTCACCATATCTCGAATCGGCACCTTCTCTCGGAGCAGATGCTGAAGGACCTTTTGAATCTCAGACAAGCCTAGAACATTCGGGACGAGTTCGTTTACAGCGGCTTCGTTGTGTTTCTTCGCTTCATCAACCAGCATGTTCACGTCTTGTCGCGACAAGAGTTCTGGAGCGTGCTGTTTCACCATTTCCGATAGGTGGGTGGAGATCACAGCGCTGGGCTCGATAACCGTGTAACCAAGTCTTTCCGCTTGCTCACGTAGGTCTGGCTCAATCCAAAGTGCATCTAGACCAAAGACCGGGTCTTTGCCAGGGATGCCCGGGATCACGTCCATAGCGGCGCCGCTATCAACGGCAAGCAGCATGTTGGGGAAGAGTCCGGCCTTGCCGATCTCCTCGCCCCGCACCTTGATCAAGTACTCGTTGGTGTCAAGGTGAATGGAGTCTCGGACTCGCACCGTGGGCATGACAAAGCCCAGTTCCATCGCAATCTGACGTCGAGTCGCCGTAATTCGCTCGGGAAGATCGCCGCCCACTCTGGCGTCGGCAAGTCTTGCGAGTCCATATCCGACTTCGATCTCGATGGGATCGACCGCCAGCAGAGGGAGAACCGCTTCTGGTCCGGTCGGCGCTGGAGCCGCTTCTTGCTTTGGCTTAGGGGGGACCGGAGTATCAAAAACCTTGCCCGCATTCGGGTTGTTGTTCAAATAGCGGAACAGGGCCAGCATCGCTCCGCCTGCTCCAAGAAAGATGAGCGGAGGGAAGCCTGGTACTAGTGCGAACGCACAGAGGGCCATGCCCGCCACGCCAATAGCCTTGGGCTGGTTGAACAGCTGACTGGCGACTTCGTTGCCCATGGATCGGTCTTGACCTGCACGGGTGACCAAGAGGCCGCTGGCA
>CAYYJX010000108.1:0-9489 GCA_964471545.1 uncultured Fimbriimonas sp.
GCATGTCCACGTTGGGGGTTTCAGACTCATCGAAGGAATAGGAGCTGGAGTAGCCCTCGGAAAGAAATCGTCCTTTGGGGTCGACCAGTGAGCACTCCACCGTGTAGTTGTTGTCTTGGTTGGCCTTAATGGAGATAAGGATGTTATCGACGGGCTGATCAACAGGTTTGACGTTGGAAGAGAGTCGACCATAGGCCCCTCCTTCTTCGTCTGAGGTCACCATCTCGCCACCTGCCGCCGTGGACCACGTGTTCTGCTCGTCTACAAACTTTCGGACGTCTTCTTGAGCATCGATCCGCAGCGGTAACTGCATGGCAGTGGGCTTAAGCGAGTACACCCGCCTTTCATTCTCCGGCACCGCAAGAAACATCTCGTCGTTCAGCTTGGAAAGTAGCCGGTCCATCAGTCGACGCTCTGGTCCCTGGTTTTCCAATTGCTCCATTCGACGCCACTGCGAGCCGTCTTCGTCCTTGAATCCTCCCTTCGTAAGGTCTTTCAGTTGGTTGTACAAAGACCGAGCTTCGGTATCGGTGAACGGCTTCTGGGCGGTCTTTGCCTTCTGAGCCTTCTCCAGCATTTTGCGGACCGCAATCCGACGTCTTTCTAGTTCAATCGCGGCTTCTGCGCGCACCTGTTGGGTGGTTTGGTCTAGGTACCAGATGCCTTCTCGTAAAGCCCACGTGGCGTTGAAGGCGGTCGCAATCTTGGCGCGGAGCTCTTCGGGAGTGGTGCTCGGGGCATACACGGCAAGGGTGGACGGCTCCAGGGTCTTCACCACCTTCACGGGCGCGCCAAAGATCTTCGCCAGCTCTTTGCTCGCCTTCAGCAGGGGCATGGGCTCGATCTCCACGGCAATGGCTTCGGCCTGGGCAAACTCGCCGGGCACGATGCCATGCCTAAGGAGTCCACCGGCAGGCGCAGCGTGGGCGGCGGAGGTCACCGTCGCCCCGGCGATCATCGCCAGTGCCGCCAACAAAAGGTGCCGATTGATTCCCGTATTCATGCTTCTCTCCCAAATTCCCAGACTGACGATTGCATCGTCAGTCTAAGCCCCGTCAGTCTGGACGGTCCGACGATGGGTACGGGTTCGAGGGAAGATGCGTTCCGCTCGAAAAGTTAACGTTTCTTCCCACCGATGTTGAAGGCCGCGTCCTCGAATACTGCGTCAAGGTGTGGGCGGGATGTCTTTCTTGGGCGCAGGTTTGGGTGGGTTCTTTCGGAACTCGTCCTCCAGTGCTTTGAACCGAGTTTGGAACCGCTTCTTCAGGTCCGCTGGGAGCGTGTCTAGGGTGTACGACCCGGTCCCGACGAGTTCGCCATCGGTAAGGGCGCCTACCATCTGAACTTCGTTCTTGAAGTCGATCTCAATGGTGATTTGCCTTTGCCGAAACACTCGTATTTCTTTGGTCGGGATCTCTTTACGGTTCAGCGCCCATGGGTACACATCGGCATGGGATCGTTCGAACACGGCGTACGCAAGATCCTCCGGGGTGATCAACTCTCCCTGGTCCAAGCCCCATTCGTGCTGGGTTGGGGCTGTACGCAGCATCTCCTTGGAGGAGGTGGTCGTACGGATCGTACTGCTGTTTGGGATGCCATTCGGCATGCTAACCGTGGGTTCCTTCAAGATCCCGTTTTCAAAAAGCTGCCAAGTTGGAGTGAAATTCTCTCCGGTTTTGGAAACGAACCGGAAGATATAACTGCCTCCGTAGTACACCCTTCGGCGAATCTGCTCTTGAACCTTCCTAGGGAGGTCGGTGAACAGCACACCATTTCGGCCCGCCATGGCTTCTAGCAGCGGTTTGGGCGTTGAGCCGTAAAGTCGCAGGAAAAATCGATCGTTGTAAGCAGGGATCCTGTGGGACGCAAAAGCATTGACGAGTTCATCAAAGACGGAGAAGTCCTCGTTCTCTGGCAAAGTGGCGGCGTAGGCCGCTTGAACCTCGATCGAAGCGCCGCCTTGTCTCCGGAGTTCGATCTGCTTCTCAAGCATCGAGCGGTCTCGGTAAAGGCCTCGTTCGACCTTGACGCTACGCGGGTAAAGAATGGTCCAGCCCGGTTCGTCTCTGCCCAAGACCCCGAAATAGAGAGAAGCCCGTTTGAACCGATCGGCGTTCTCTAAGAACTTCAACAGGCCATACGAGAGCCGCACAGTGGGGTCCGGAAGGTTCGCGATGATCGAAACGTTGCGCTCTTTGGCTTCTGCTTTCAGAAACTCCCACGCGGAGTACGCAAGGGGATCTTTGGCCGTGAACTTCGCCGCCTTGTTCAGGAAGTCGACCGGAACGTTCGCGGGTTGCTTGGTCACCAAATCTTGACCAAACAGCATTTTCCGGAAGAGGCTTCCATCTGGAGAAAGTTTGGCTTCATCATCCTTTGCCTTGTCTCCGAGCCCCAGCAGCGCCACATTGACCGACCTTTGCTCATCATCAAAGGTGAAAGATCGTCCCGTTCCTTCGGCAAGGAAGAGCCCTTTGGGGTCGGTGACCATGCAATTAAAGGTGAACAGACCTTCTTTTGCGTAGCTGATCGAGATGTAAACGTTGTCGATGGGTTGAGAAATGGGCTGGACTTTGCTGGCAAGGCCTCCGTAGACGAAGGTGTTGGACTTGCTCGGTTGAATGGGCTTGCCGTTGGTCGCTCGCGACCAGACTTCTTGCTCGGCAACAAAGGCGTTAAGGTCGTCTTTGGGGTCGAATCCTAGCGGAAGTTGCATGGAAGTGGGCTTGAGTGCGAACACTTTCCGTTCGCCGATCCCTACTTTCAAAAAGTGGTTTTCGGTTAGCCGAGAGAGCAACCTGCGAATGAGGCGAGCCTCCGGCCCTTCTTCTCCAATCGCGCTAAGTCGTTGGTGAGCGTTTAGGTTTCCCTGTTCCGCCATCGCGTCGATGATCGGCTGCAGTCTGTCCTTTAGACCTGCGGCGAACCGCTCATCGAATGGTTTGGAGGTGTTGACCTGCTCCCGATACTTTTCAAGCATCGTGCGGATTACTAGGCGCTTCGCCTCCAGATCGGCGGCGTCCTCGGCGCGCACTTGCTGGACGGTTTGCTCCAGATACCAAACGCCGCCTCGCAGGCTCCACCCGGCATTGAAAGCCCCGGCAACTTTAGCCCGAATCTCTGCCACCGTCGTTCGGGGAGACCAAATGGCGAGGGTGCTCGGGGCGAGTGTCTCGCTCACCTTCACCGGAGCGCCGAACAGCTTGGCAAGCTCCTTCGCTGCCTTTGGCAATGGCATGGGTTCGATTTCGAACGCAAAGCTCTCTGCCTGTTGCGCAATCGGGGTTGGGATGGAGGTGAGTCCGGCTTGGGATTGGGTGACGGCAAAGAGAAGCGCCCCTGTCATCCAAGCGGACTTTGCAAATGAAATTGGTTGGTGCGGCATTCTCCCTCATGCAGGACTTTGCTTAAGTCCCTTGAAAGAGGACGTTCTCAACCTCAGTACGGTTCGCCCGAACCGGCCACTTTAACAGAAACGCCCCCGTCCTTACCGGATTTCAGTAAAGAACGGGGGCGCAATTGAGGGTGAGAACGGGGATTAGCCCAGTTGGTTGCCCAAGACCGATTCGGCGATGGCGAGGGCTTCGTCCACCTTAGAAGCGTCTCGACCGCCTGCCGTAGCAAAGTCGGCCTTGCCTCCTCCTCCTCCACCTGCAACTTTGGCGACCTCTCTGAGCAAGTTGCCCGCATGAGCGCCCTTTGCCGCGGCATCCGCGCCCACCTTGCACAAGAACTGAATCTTCCCGTCCTCGGTTACCACCGCGCCCAGAGTCACCTGGTTGGCTTTGCCGTTCGCCTCGTTATCCAGGGCTTGACCCGCGACCTTCGGATCGACAGTGCCGAAGTTGCGAACGAACAGCGTGACGCCCTTGACCTCCACCACCGGAGAGGCCGACGCGGTTGCGCCGGACATGGCCGCCATCTCTGCTTTCTCCCGCTTCTTGCGCTCTTCCTTCACTTGGTCCAACGTGCGCTGAACAGCGGCGACTAGGTCTCGCGGAGCGGATTTCAGCAGGTCGGCGACGGTTGCCACACGATCCAGCTCTTCCTTCACAAACTCGTAGGCGGCTTCTCCGGTGAGGGCCTCGATTCGGCGCACGCCGGCGGCGGCGCTGGTCTCGCTCACGATCTTGAACAGCCCGATCTCGCCCGTGGAGCGCACATGGGTTCCGCCGCAAAGCTCTCGACTGAACTCGGTGATCTCCACCATACGAACCTTGTCGCCGTATTTCTCGCCGAAGAGCGCCATCGCGCCCTTAGCCTTGGCTTCGGCGATGGGCAGATCGACGTACGTCACGACGTCGTTGTTGCTCAACGCCTTGGAGTTCACGATGCGCTCGACCTCGGCAATCTCCTCTGCCGAAAGCGATTTGCCGTGGGTGAAGTCGAATCGCAAGTTGTCGGGACCCACATAAGATCCAGCCTGGGTGACGTGAGGGCCAAGCACATTGCGGAGGGCGGCGTGTAGCAAGTGAGTCGCGGTGTGGTTCCGCTTGATGCGAGCTCGACGATCCGAATCGACCCGTGCTTTCACCAACGAGCCAAGCATCTCGGCCGCTTCGGCATCGTGAACTTCATGCCAGAAGGTTCCCGCGCTCTTAGTAGTGCCGACAACCGGTATCTCTCGACCGTTGGAAACCAGCACACCTGTGTCTCCGGTCTGACCACCGCTTTCACCGTAGAACGGAGTCTTGTCCAAAGCGATTCGATACTTGCCGGGCTCCAGAGTCCGAATGCGAACCACCTTCGCCGTGGCCTCTAGAACGGAGTAGCCCAAGAACTCGGTTTCTGCCGGGGCGTCTGCCAAAGCCTTTTCGTCTCCAGCGACCACGCCTCCATAAGCCGACGTGTCGCCTTGTGCGCCGCGCGATCGCTCTTGAGCTTCCTTGAGCGCCTCTTCGTAGCCGTCGGTGTCTACGCTTACGCCTGCTTCTTCGCAAAGCTCGATCGTGACTTCCAGCGGGAATCCGTAGGTGTCGTAGAGTCGGAAAGCGATATCGCCTGCAAGCACCTTGCCGCTCTTGGTCGCCAGCGTTTCCAACTCATCGCTAAGCAGGTTGGATCCATTGGTGAGGGTGCGACGGAAGAGGGCCTCTTCGTTGCGAAGGGTTTCGACGATCACCTCTTTGCGCTCTACGAGTTCGGTGTAGTGATCGCCCATCGATCCCACCACGCCGTCGTACACCTTAAAGAGGAACAGGTCCTTTAGATCCAGCGATCGCGAGCCTTTGAGGATGGCTCGGCGAATGAGACGGCGCAGAACGTATCCGCGACCGTTGTTCGCGGGGAGAATGCCGTCTGCGATGCAGAAAACCGCGGTTCGAATGTGGTCGGCGATGATGCGCGCGGCGGTGTCTTTCTTCTCATCGCTCCCATAGGTGTAGCCAGAAGTGAGCCCTTCGATCACGCGCAGAATCGGCTGAAACGCGTCGGTATCGTAAACCGACTTCTTTCCGCTGAGCACCGCCGAGGTGCGCTCCAGACCCATGCCCGTATCGATGGACTGGAAGGGCAGGTTCGGCATGCCCGTTTTCTCGTAGCCCTCGCCGGGACGCTCCGGATTTCTTAGTTGCCCTTGCCACTCATACTGAATGAAAACGTCGTTCCAAATCTCCAACCAGTTCTTCTTGTCGTCGTCTTGTAGCCACTGTTCGGTGGTGTAATCGCCCGACTTGGTTCCGGGAGGGGGTGCATCGGAGGTCCAGTAGAACATCTCCGAGTTAGGTCCGCAGGGACCGGGAGGTCCGGCGCTAAAGGCTCCTGCCGGCCAGTAGTTGGTCTCTTCGCCTAGCTTGAAAATACGAGAGTCCGGCGCAATGCCGATGGCTTCCAAGTGCGCCGCCCAGTATCCGTAAGCCTCGTCGTCTTCTTCAAAGACGGTGAAGGAGAGTCGGGTGGGGTCGAGACCCAACCACTCCGGAGAGGTGAGAAACTCCCAGCTGTAATCCACCGCTTCCTTCTTGAAATAATCGCCGAAGGAAAAGTTGCCCATCATCTCGAAGAAGGTGAGGTGCGAAGAGTCGCCGACCGCCTCGATGTCGCCCGTTCGCACGCACTTCTGGGCCGTGGTCATGCGCTTGCGCTCGGGTTGAGCAATGCCTCGGAAATACGGTTTGAACTGCACCATGCCCGCGCCGTTGAACAGCAGGCTCTCATCCAGCCGCCCAGTGACGTCCACCGGGATCAAAGACCCGCTCGGGTGGATCAGGTGCCCCTTCGATTCAAAGAATCGAAGGTATTTCTCGCGCAGTTCGCGGACGGTCATAACCGCCTATTTTGGCATCTTTGCAGCCTCTAGAACCGGAAATCCCCTTCCAGAAGGCTTTCTGCTTGCGTAGAACCAACTCGATGGCGCGTGCCGAAGAGATTCTGTTGTTGGGAGACCAACTGTTTGCGACTGCTCTCGGCAACGGTTCGCATGCGCTGTTGCCCGGAATGCCCGTGAACGTTCCGGTGGTGATGGCGGAAGACGTGGGTCTGGCGACGCGGATCAAGCATCACAAGCAGAAGGTGGTCCTCTTCTTCTCGGCGATGCGCCACTATCGCGACGCTCTGCGAGCCCAGGGCAGGGAAGTGAGCTATCAAGAGTGGTGTAAGGACTCCAAGCGACTTTTGGAAACCGTCACCGCCGATCGGGTTTACGTCTATCAAATCGCCGATCGGTTCTTTGAACAGACCGTCCTCGAATGGGCGGAAACGACGGGGCGAGAGTTGGTGTGGGTTCCGAACCCGATGTTTCTCACCTCCGCCGATCAGTGGTCGAAGTACCTTCAGCAACCGATTTCCTGGCCCCACAATCCGAGCCTTAGCGCCACCAAACCTGGTCGAAAGCGGCTGCTCATGGGCGACTTCTACAAAGAACAGCGACAAAGCCTGCGGATTCTTCTGGAAGAAGACGGCGGACCCGTGGGCGGAAAATGGAGCTTCGATGCCGATAACCGCTTGGCGCTGCCAAAGAACGTGCTTCCGCCTCCAGTGAGATTTCCCGAGCCGGATGCGATCACGCGAGAGGTCATCGACCTTGTGGAACGTGAGTTTGCCGACCACCCTGGGAGCGCCAAAGATTTCGCGTATGCGGTAACGCACGCCGAAGTGGAAGAGCTGCTCCGAGAGTTCTTGGAAGAAAGACTGGAACGGTTCGGCGAGTACGAAGACGCCATTCCGCAGCGAGAACGCACCCTATTTCACTCGATTCTGACCCCTTACTTGAACTCGGGGCTCATCACCCCCGCCCGCGTGGTAGACGCCACCCTCTCCCACGCTCAGCAACGAAGCATCCCGTTGAATTCGCTGGAAGGGTTCTTGAGGCAGGTTATCGGGTGGCGTGAGTTCATTTTTTGGATGGATCGCACGTACCTTGCGCGGGGCGTGTTTGAGGGTGGAAAGACCCCGAACCACTTTGGACACACCCGCAAAATGGGTCCCCAGTGGTATCGCGGCGATACAGGTTTGCCCCCGCTGGACACGGTGATTTTGCGAACCGTTCGGCACGCCTGGTGTCACCACATTGAACGGCTCATGGTGGTCGGCTCGGCGATGCTCATGGCGGAGCTTCACCCAGATGAGGCGTACCGCTGGTTCATGGAGATGTTCATCGACAGCGCGGATTGGGTGATGTCTCCCAATGTGTACGGCATGAGTCAATTTGCGGATGGGGGGATGTTTGCCACCAAGCCGTATCTTTCCGGATCGGCGTACATCTTGAAGATGTCCGACTACGGAAAGGGTCCCTGGTGCGATGTGTGGGACGGCTTGTACTGGCGCTTCATCGCGGGTCATCGCGAGACGTTCGCCAAGAATCCGCGCATGGCGGTGATGCTCGGCACGGTGGACAAAATGGACCCCGCCCGCAAAGAACGCATCTTCACGGCTGCCGAGCGATGGATCGATTCGGTGACTCTAGCGAGTTAGCGACTGTTTGGGTTAGCGATAAGCCTTCTCGAATCGGTGAACGCCTTGCAGGCTTCCCACCGACATTTCCAGGCCTTCGTACTTCCGGTTCTCGCCCTTCAGATCCAGCACAATCGGCTTCTCGTAGGCGGCTTTCAGTTTGTCGACCGGAATCCACGGCTTGTTGGGATCGCGAAACTCTTCGCCGCCGCCATCGTCGATCTCAATGCTCCCGGGTCGAAGCGTGAGCCGGCTCTTGGCGTCGTCGTAGCTCCACTTACCCTTGATCTCGACTCCCTGTTGCTTGCCGTCTAGCTTCAGCCAGTATTCGTTTTTGTTGGCGAGCACCTTGAGATATCCGCTGAGCGATCGCTCTTCGAGACCCTTGAGAGAAAGGTCGTTTTTGCCGCCGACGCTGCTCACCTCGAATCCGCCGTTCCACATGCCCAAGAAGCGAATCTTCTTGGAGTCTCCGCAACCGGAAAGCACAAGAGCACCCACCACCAGTGTGGAAAGGGTTGCCGCCGATTGGAAGGTGGATTTACGCATCGCCGATACGTTCAACGTACCCAACCCGCGGTTTGATCCTTCCGTTGATCGGATTAGCTTGTTCAAAGTTCCCGCTTCACAGTTCGAGTTGGGGATCGGGGAAGGTGCGGTACAGCGCCGACTTGAAGTTTCGGGTTCGCCGAAACACCTCGGCATGGAGGTCTTCTATGGCGCCGGATCGGTGTGCTACCACGTTAAAGGCCTCGTCCAGTTGAGTGAGATCCTTCACTTCGATGCGGATCTGGAATTCGCCCAGTCCTTCGGGCCCGAATCCGAACTTTCGCCTTTCGAAGGTGAACCCACCGATGTGCCCGGCATCTTTGAGAGCGCCCAGGTAGTCGTGAACGGCCTTGGTGAAGGCTCGGTCCTGACCGGGTTCGGTGTCGCACCAAATGGCGTAGATGTTCACTGCTTGGAGGTTACCGGATGGGGAGGACCCTGCCTTGCAGGTAAAAGATGGATTCAATGCAGCCCATTCAGCCACAGAGAGAAGAAGAAGTCGAAAGATTCTGGAGGTCTGTGCCGGGGTCTGAATTGTTGATGGATCGGCTTGGCTGGTGGCCCAGTTTTCATGACGCCGAGCTGCTGCTTTTGCAGATGCGGTTTACCGAGTCTGGTTACGAGCTAGAGGTTCGAGTGCGACTGAACGAAGGGGGCCCGAGGGATGCTCTCTCATTAATTTGGGAGGAGGTCGATGTGTTCTCGATTGCCGCCTACGAGGACCAAAACACGCCCCAGTATTGGTTTTACGATTCCGAAGTTCGCCTTGTGGGTGATCGTGTTCATGAAATGAAGATCGCGACCGAACGAGGAGATTGGCTGATTCGGGGTGAGGGGCTGTCGGTGCGGGACTACGAATTCGGCGAGGAAGAGTGAGTCTCGCGGCGGAGGTGGTTTCTGGGTCCTAAAAGCCCTCGCTCCTCTGGGGGAGAGGGCGGCCCCGCAGGGGCGGGTGAGGGGTCCGGCACGTTCCCGGTTAGGCTCAAGAGTCTTGCCACGGCTCCGCCGTTCTGACCCAAAGAGAGACTTCAATACCCAGGGTTATCACCC
>CAYYJX010000109.1:0-9462 GCA_964471545.1 uncultured Fimbriimonas sp.
AAACCGTTCGAGGTGCTCGGTGTTCGGTACAGCGAACGCGTGGGAATCACCGTTCAGGACGTCATTGAACAGTCGGCGGGTAAGCCTGAAATTCGCATCTCCAATCACCTTCGAGAGGCGATGAACGGCCTGAAGGATTGGATGTTTGAAAACGTCTATCTGCGCTACCCAACGATCTATCCAGACATCGCCAAAGCCGAGAACATGGTGAAAGAACTTCTCCACCATTTCATCTCCGGGGGCACCTTGCCGGAGGGTTACCAAGGAATTCAGGGTTCGGTGGACTACGTCGCAGGAATGACCGATCGATTCGCGATCGCCACCTACCGGGACTTGAAGTTGCCCAGCGTGTGGCGTCGCGAAGTCTAGCCGCTAGCCCTTCAAAACCTCGTAGACGGCTTCGTAGAAGCGCGGTCGATAGGCGATGATCTTCGTATTTGCGGCAGTGGGGTTTACGCGATTGGATAGGTGAATCCCAAAAATCTCGGCTTCTGGGTCGATCCACATGGACGTACCCGTATAACCCGTATGTCCGAAGCTGAGCGGACCGTAGAGCTTTCCTGCGGAGGAACCCTCCGGAGACTTGGTGTCCCAACCGAGGGCGCGAGAGGAGTAGGGCCGTTGCTTGGTTCTGAAGGCCCGGAGAACCTCCTCGTCAAAAATGGTTTTTGTCTTGTTCAGCAGCGACTGGGCGAAGATTGCGAGGTCGGTGACGTCGGAGAAGAGACCCGCGTGTCCGGCCACACCACCGAGCACGGTTGCGGTTGGATCGTGGACCTCTCCTTGGATGAACTCGCTTTCGCGGGCTCGAAAAGCAGACACCGATTCGATTCTTTTCTCCGCCCAAAGTTTTCGGCGCCAATCTTCGATCGTCTCGGTGGGAACACATTCTTGCCGATCGGTCTCTCTTGCTTGGATAAACGTCGATGAGGCAGATGCGATGGGAAAGTATCCGGTACGGGTCATGCGGAGCGGCCGAAACACATGGTCTCGCACATACGCCTCGAACGGTTCCCCACTGACTTTGCCGATCACGTCCGCGAGAGTGATCATCGATAAGTCGCTGTAGACAGACTTGGATTCAGGGGGATAGTTGAGCGACTCAGCGTAGATTTGCTCGCGAACCTTGTCCGGGTCAGAAACCTTCTGATGGTAAGGCCGAAACGCGATCAGTCCGGCGTCATGGCGCAACAGATGACCGACCGTGATCTTTTCCTTACCGTTAGAGGCAAATGCGGGAATGATCTCCGCGACGAAGGTCTCCAACGCGAGTTTGCCCTCTTGCACCAGAAGCATCGTCGCGGAAGTTGTGGCAACGACCTTCGAAACGCTGGCAAGGTCGAAAATCGAATCGATTTTCACCTCTGGCGACTCCGGGCAGTAAGTTTTGTTTCCAACCGAGCCAATGACGAAATCGGACCTAGTCCCGTAAGCCCAAGCGGCTCCAGGATAGACCCCCTCGTCTATGCCCTGTCGGACGATCGCACGTAATTCTGTTAGCATCTTGAAAAGAGATTTTCCGGGACTCAGTAGCCTCGGACCGAAGCGTTGGACGAATCGTTTCTCTCCCTTGTTTCAGCAAATATACAAGTTCCCAATCTTCGCAAATCCGGCTCTGCTCGATTAGGAACCGAAGGACCTACCGTGACTATGCCGGCGCCGCCTTGAGATCTTCGTCGTGCTTGATGAAGAACAGCGTCACCAGTCCAGGAATTGCGAACAGCATGGCAAATCCAAAGAAGCCCGACCAGCCAACCTTCTGTTGGATGGGACCGCTGATGATGCCTGCAATGGTGATAAACGTCTGACCGAGCCCCGTACCGATAGCGTAGTGACTTGTTCGGAAGTTGCCCCTTTGAGCAATCCGCATGATGTAGACGCTATAGCCGGCGTAACCGAATCCATAACCAAACTGATCGATGAAATCGACCACCGCTACCCAAGGAACCGACGGTCCCGTGAGTGTCGCCGTGTACCAATAGAGAGCGATGGGCAGGTGCATGGCAATGGCGATCGGGATAAAGGCTCGCTTGAGGCCGAGTTTCGAGATCACGACTCCGCCCGCAATTCCGCCGAAGATGATTCCAAGAAGGCCGATGGTGTTTTTGATCAAGCCGATCTGCTCGTTATTGAAAGCAAGGCCACCGTTTGCGAGGTCGTCCTTGAGGAAGAGCACGCTCATCTTTGCGACCATCGCCTCCCCAAACCGATAGAAGAGCATGAACGCCAGAATCGACCAGATTCCGGGTTGGCGAACATAGCTGATGAACGCCTCTCCCATCGGTGTACCGGCGATGGACTTCCGAATGGTCCGAATGAGCACGAGGGCGATGGGGAGACAGACGACCAGTTGCAGGAACTCGGCTTGCACGCCGGAGATCGGTCCATCACCGAATTGAGGCGAGACATTGAAGAAAGCGCCTGGGTTCTTAAGCACCCACCCCTTTAGCGCTTCATTGTTGCCGGCGATCGTGTTGAGCAACAGTTTCCACACCGCACTCAGGGCAAAGTATCCAAAGACGTACAGACCGAGAACATAGAGGGTTCGCTGGACGTTCTTGCGCACCTCTCCCTTTTCAGCAGTTGGCGGGAGAGTGTCGGCTTCCGGCCTTGGCAATCTGATCCGGAGATAGGCGGCTCCAGCCGCGTACACGAGTGCGCAACCTACAAGCGCGACCATCCAAGCCAAGGGAGCAGGCATCTTGCGCTTGACTTCCCCACCGATGACGTTGCCGTAGAGAACGTCACCTGCTTTTTCCATCTGCGATTCCTCGGGAATTTCGCTGGGCAAGACGTCTGGCTTGAACTGATAGATAGAGATTGGTCTCGTTGCGATCTCTTCGGCGCCTCTGTACGCCTTTAAGAGCCCGCCGTTAATCACAATCCGATCGGCGGCTTGAGGCATTTCAACCTTAGGCTCCATCGGATTGCCTTTTTCGTCCACAAACAGCCCCTGCTCCACGTGAAGCGTTGCCGTTCGAACGTAGCGCATCTCCTTCGTTCCCTTATCCAAGAAACCGAGGTAAGCGTTTCCTTCCGTTCTGATCGAGAGCGCCGGGATGGACATCAAGAAGCCCGCGAGGGCGACAATGAGTCCAGAGGCGAACAATCGACCCACACGGTAAAAGGTCGAGAGGACTCCGCTGAAAGCGGCTTGCGTCTCTTTGTTCGGCACCGCAAGGAGGAAGAAACCATCGATCGCCACGTTGGTCATGGCGCTGACAAACGCCGCCCCGGTGAGGATCAAGAGAGAAATCTGGAAGGCGTTAGGAAGACCGAGCGTGAACGGAGCCAACGCCAGGGCGAAAGTGAGAATCCACTGCCCTCGCCGAATCCAGTTGCGCTTCGTATCGCTAAGGTCGACAATCGGCCCGAGAAGCATTTGGAGGCCCCAAGGCAGACCAATGAGACTGGTCCAGAGTGTGATCTCTGCAATCCCGACGCCAAGATCCTTGTAGATGAGGGCAAGGACTTCCTGGATCACCGTCACCGGTACCGATTGGAGAAAGTACAGGACGGGAATGAAAACCCACGGATTCACCCCTTTCGGTTTTTCGTCGGTGATAGGCGTGGCAGGGGAAACTACGGCGTCGTCCATGGCACTTTCTGCACTCCCGATCGGTTTAAAGGGTCGGGACTGAAAGTTTAGCCGAACGCGAGTTCTGGTCCTAGCCCGATGCGTGAGATCGGTCAAGCCGTGCCATTATCGAAAAGCCGGTCGGTCTGTAGAAGAGAAGGCCCTCTTACGAGAGCCTTTCTCCAAGCCCATCGGACCCCCAAAGTCGGGAAATCCAGATGAATGCAGTTTTGTTTTTGACCGTAAACATCCCTCGCGGGGACAATTCATTCATTAGGAAGATTCGTGCCAAGAGGTGGGGGGGCCCCCTTCGATCTAGCAATTTAGCCGGGGTCATTTTCTTGGCGATTGGTCTTGCAGGTTGTGCCCAGGAGGCTCCGGATACGACCGCAATGCCCAAACCCACCGGAGAATCGGTCCGCAGCTGGCGGGCGATCGATCCTTACACCATTGAAACCGACCTAACCGTTGCCAACGTTGAACCGACGGGCGGACAAACCTTCGTTGCCACGCGAGACCTCGGCTGGGTGATCGACCACAAGAAGTCTATGCTTGCGGGTCAGATGTTTCGATCGAAGTATCGACAGGAGGGCGAAGAGAAACTCGTCGACCCTATCCCCGTCGATTCGATTTCCTTTCAGGACTCACGCCAAGGGGTCCCAACGATCGCGCGCCAAGATTTTCGCCGCACGATTCTGACTCTTGAGTCTTCCGCCGCACGAGTGGATACCCAAGCGGCCGCTCCAGTGGAGGCCGTCTGGCAACGGATCGAAGCCAAGCAACCCATAAAACTCGACCTAGGCGGTAGCTGGAAAAAAGAGGACGGCTATCTCATCCGGTCAGGCCAAGGTCTGCATGAATTCCTGATCGGTCTTGCGCCGGACACGCTGCGAGGGATCGAATCGGCAGGTACGGTGACCTTGCCCCAAGGAGCGGTTCTCCTGCGAACGATCTCCGTCACCGAGAATCCTGTCGCCCCTCAAGCGGTTGAACAAGCCTGTAACGCTTTCGAGAAGTCGCTTTCTCAATCGGGAATCGAGATCGAGGGTCCTGTGGAGGACGCGCTGTTCGTCAACGCTTCCCTGTTCTATCTCCGCTCTGCGTTTGGTGGCCCTAAGGATCCCAACTCCGGCAGCACTGGGATGGCTCCGTTTGGGCTTACGAACTCCCTGTACTTCGGGCACAAGTTCTGGGATATGGACGTCTGGATACTCCCGGCTCTTGGTCTTTTTGAACCCGAAGCCGCGCGGGAGGTTGCCGAGTACCGTCTCCGACGACTGGAGGCAGCGAAGAAGAACGCCCAACTTGGCACGAACATGGGAGGACCGCTTCCCGGCTTACGGTTCCCCTGGGAGTCCAGTCTCAGCGGCGGCGAGACCGTTCCTGGACCCAGCCGAGACCAACTGCACATCACGGCTAGTGTTCTATGGGGGCTCACGTTTGCCGAGTCTTTGGGCGTTGTCGATGCCACGCGCGTCGCAAATGTTTCAAAGGAGGCGGCCCGTATGTATGCGGCGCGCAGCAAAAAGACCTCTCGCGGGCTGGAGTTCCTCAACACGATGTCGCCTGACGAGAATCACACCGGCGACAACGATCTGTATACGAACGTGTTGCTCCAGTGGCTTGCCAACGGAAGAACCTTCTCCAAGCAGAATCCGGCTTACTACTTACCGAAGGACAATCGATCGTTTTTGACCTATGATGGCGACGAAGAGCGGGGCTACAAACAGGCAGCGGCCGTGCTTTCCATCTTTCCGCTTCAGTTCCCCGCGGCGGAAGAGCAAGCCAAGGTGATGATCGATCGATTTGCCCCCAAGGTCATCAAGAACGGCCCCGCGATGAGCGATTCCGTGCATGCGACCATCTACGCCCGCCTAGGGGAGACTGAAAAGGCGTATGCCACTTGGAGAGAAGCTTGGGAGCCGTTTACCAAAGGCGCCCAAATGGTGTTCTCTGAGAAGAGAGTTCGCCCCCGAACGTACTTCTACACCGGATCCGCAGGCGCCTTGAACACGGTTCTGTACGGCTTTGCGGGATTGCGTCTGGACGAGCGGATTCAACCCGGACATGCAAAGATCGACCTACCGGTTAAGCGAGGATTCATTTCTTACCGAGCCAACCTCCCTCCAGAATGGAAGGCGATTCGCTTGAGAGGTCTGCACGTGGCGGGCAAGACGACAGATGTAGAAATCCGAGCCAAAGAATAGGTGCGGCTCGTAAAATCGGTCTAATCTGAAGAATATGAGCTTGTTCAAACGCTTAGTCGATCGTCTTGCTGGGCGGGTGATCGCGGTAGGACAGCCGTATTTCAATGCGCGGTTCGATCGGCTGGAGCGCATTGCCCAAGAAGAGGCACGATTTGCGATGGGCGTCCAAATTGAAGATTCGCGAAGCGCTCATCCCATCACCAACCTCCAGGACGCGGGTTACCGGGTGTATTCACAGTTCGATCAGGACGGGATTCTCCAAGCGATCTTCAAAAGGCTCCCAAACGCGCCAAAGTTGTTTGTGGAGTTCGGGGTTCAAGACTATCGCGAGTCCTCCACGCGATACCTGCTTGAGAAAGATTTTTGGCGCGGTGTGATTGTTGATCCAGCCCCCGATGCGGGGGTTTTTCTGGAAACTTCCGGGCTGATTGGCACTCACGATATCGAACACATCCAATCATTTGTGACCGCCGATAACATCAATCGGTTGTTTGGGCAGCTTCCCGGCGATCCCGGGCTCATGATCATCGACGTGGACGGGGTCGACTACTATCTTTGGGAGGCGCTAAGCGTGGTGAAGCCCTGGGTCATTGGCATCGAATACCAAAGCCTCTTTGGTCCTTCCCTTGATTTAGCTATTCCCTATTCTCCGGACTTCGATCGAACCAATTGCCATTCTTCCAACCTAGCCTATGGCGCTTCGCTCGCCGCAATCGTCCGACTCGCAAAGTCGAAGGGGTACCAGCTGATCGCGGGAAGCAACGTCCACCACGACGTGTTTTTTGTTAGGGATGACCTCGCCGGGGCATTCCCGATTCGATCGATCGCCGAGGTCTTTACCGATGTTCAGCACCGCGAAAGTCGTGACCCGTCAGGCCGGTCAACGTTTTTGCGAGAGCGGAAGCAGCAACGCCTCACGATTGCAGACGTGGTTGTCCACGACTTCCTCCTGAACATCGATCGGCCTTTCCGATCGTATCTTTCCGAGACGGGCGACCTTCTCGACGAGCGTCGTTGGGAGACGCACTCAAGCGGATGAAGATAGCGGTCTACTATCACTTGCCGTTTGGTGGGGCTCAACGAGCGCTGGCAAACTATGTCTCGGGCCTGTTGAAGGCTGGGCACGAGGTGGTTTCCTTTGGGCCGCCTCAGTTTGATCGGGACGAGGTTGCCGCTCTCGGCGTCGAGCACCGAACCACATCCCCGGAGATCGACGTCGTACCCGAAGGCTCGTCTTATCTCAGCCGGGCGATCGGTCAGATCAGACGGGAGCGGGATCTCGTGGGAAAAGCATGGGATGCGGGAAAAACCGCCGCACAACAAATTGCGCAAGAAGGCTTTGACCTTGTCATCGCCTCGTCTTCCCTTTTTCTTGCTCCCCCTTCGGTGGCCTTGGAACTACGCAGGTTAGGTTCAGATATTCCCACTCTGCTCTATCTTCAAGAGCCGACCCGCCTTGTGTTTGAATCCGGATCCGACGGTCAAAGGTGGATTGCTCCAAGGTTTGCCAAGGGACCTCGATCGATCCCTAGCCGAATTCGAGCGAGCATCGACTTTGGGTCGCAGAGGAACTGGGGGGCGCTGGAAACGGAGTCGATTCGGGCGTACGACCGCGTTCTCGTGAACTCTTACTTCTCGCGAGAATCGGTGCTGAAGGCGTACGGGGTGGATGCCCAGGTTTGCTATCTCGGTGTGAATGCGGATCGCTTTCAACCTCGGGGGACGCGCGAAGAGAACGCTACCGTTCCGTATGTCGTTTCCATCGGCTCGCTCGCTCCCGCCAAGAACACCCATCTGGTGCTTCAGGCGCTTGCAAACCTAAGGACCCGATTCGGGTTATCGCTGGGAATCCGTTGGGTCGCCAACTTCGCGTATGACGACTACGCGCATCAAATGCACGATCTCGCAAGCCGGCTAGGGGTTGATTTCAAGGTCGACCACCTCCCTTCCGACGACGAACTCGCAGGGATTCTCAGCGGATGCGAAGCCGTGGTATACGCGCCCCAACTGGAGCCCTTTGGATTCGTTCCCATCGAGGCGAATCTGCGAGAGATTCCCGTTGTGGCGGTAGCCGAAGGCGGCTGTCGAGAAACGGTGATCGATGGCGTGACAGGCCTACTCGCGGAAAACACCCCGGAGTCCCTTTCGGAACGACTTCATCAGATGCTGACCGATTCTGATTTGAGGGAACGCCTGGTCGCGGAGGGTCGAGAAGTCGCGCTGACAAAGTGGTCTTTGGAAGAGGCCGACGCACGGTTTCAGGCGCACGTCCTCCAGCTCACTCAGCCCGCAACGGTTCGATAAACGCTCAAAACCTTCTCTGCCTGCGCCTGCGGTGAAAAAGAAGTCGATCTGGCGCGACCCGCTTCAGCGAGCTTGACCCGCAAGTCTAGGTCGTCATAGAGGGTGGTGAAAGCCCAGGCGATTTCATCCACCGACTCAGGGTCGATCTGAACCGCCGCCCCTTTCGAGATCTCCGCCTGTGCGTATCGGTTGCTGGTGATCACGGGTGTGCCCGCCGTCATTGCTTGGGCCACAGGCAGCCCGAATCCTTCGATCAGCGAAGGACTTACCAGAGCGATCGCATTTTGGTATAGAGCGATCAACGAGTCCTCATCCACCCAACCCGTCATGACTGCACGACCGCCCAAGCCGCAGCGATCGACTACGCCGCGCAAGATCTCCGCTTCGGGGCCCTTTGTCGGTGTGACCATCACTAGAAGGCAGCCTTCGAGATCGGCTTTTGCAAACGCCTCCACAACCCGGGAAGCGTTTTTGTGGGGGTCGGCAACCGAGTTGAACAGGAAGTAGGGCTTGCCCTTCACCCACTTCTTGATACTCGACACCGGCTGAGGATGCGCATACCAAGGCGAGACCGATGGATACGCCACGTACACCTTGTTTGGATCGACGCCCGCGTACTGGATGCAATCCTCCCTTGCCGAATGGCTGATGGCAATGATCGCTTCGGCCTGTTTCAGGTTCTCAAGTTGTTCCAGATAGTGGTCTTGATGCCACACGTCCATGCGATCGAAGAAAAACTCTCGGTAACGAAGCACGATCGCGTCCAAGAAAGTGGTGACCACGGGCAGGTCTCCGCCGTACCACGGATAGCTTCCCAGATCGACTCCCGACGGAAAGTGCACCAGATCGACTTCTTGATCTTCCAATGCCGCTGAAAGGAAGGCCTCTTGCTGGTCCCTCAGCTTTGCGAAGTGCTTGCGGAGGAGACCGGCGTTTGATCGAACCTTAGGGATATTTCGCCACCAAACGGGCGGGCGGTCCATCCACATCCGACCTTGTACCGAGGCCGAGGGCAAATCGAGTTCCTGCAACTCCGTGGGGATTGACTTACCCGCTCGGGAGATGAGGAGGGGTTCTGAATCGCCGAACTCGACGAGGTCGCGCACAAGGTTAAGCGTGTATCGGCCAATGCCGCGCTCCTGGCTGCCCGTAAGCGTTTGGAGCACACGAACGTCCACCGCCGGGCGAGGATCGCGGGTGGAAGGGAGATCGCGGGTGCGCATGGAACCGTCGGCATTATAACCGCGATAAACTGCCATCAAGTTAATCCATGGCAAAACAACTCGACATCGCGGTTTGGTGGAATCTCCCGACGGGAGGTGCCCGCCGCGCGTTGTTCGATCATGCTCAGGGGCTGGTGGAGCGAGGCCACCG
>CAYYJX010000110.1:0-9012 GCA_964471545.1 uncultured Fimbriimonas sp.
TCCGCTCAGATACAAAAACTTACGGAACCTTGCGGAGACAATGATTCTTGGTCCCAAGAACGAGAGCAGGCTTTCTGAGTTCTTGAACAATAAGCAATTTGACGTTGCTTACGTGTTTGGGCTTCACCTAATTGGAACGTCCGTTGTTCATGCCGCCAAAAATAAGGGCATCCCTGTCGTTTACCACCTAGGCGACGAATGGTTAGCTGGGTACACACGCCCTGGAAAACTCAAGCGGACCCTCTTAAGGGCTCTAGCTGGAAGGGCTTACGCATCTGAGGTTTCCATTCCTTTTGATCGAGTCGTTCTGATTTCGCGACTTCTTGAAGGAATGTTCCTCTCCAAAGGCTTTTCAAAAGAGTGCATCAAGATTATTCCTCGTGGAGTGGAGTTCCCGCTCGGTGCCGATATCGACCGTGAGCGCAACGTTCCTGCCACATTCTTCATCGGAAGTCGTCTCGCTCACTTCAAGGGAATCCCTCAGGCAATTCAAGCGGCCAAGATTCTGCATGAGAAGGCCCCAGCGAGGCCATGGGAACTGAAGATTGCCGGCGGGGGCGATGCGGAGGTTGTGAAGGAGTACCACCAAATGGTGAGTGACCTCAATCTTTCCGATCGGATTCAGTTTCTCGGAAGGATCGATCGGAGCGAAGTCTTGGACCATATGCGGTCCGCAACCGCGGTTTTGAGTCCAATCATTTACGACGAACCCCTCGGCAACAGCAATCTCGAAGCCCTGGGCTCTGGAACCCCTCTCATTGGCGCCCATTCCGGGGCGATGCCTGAGATCATTGAGAACGAGATTTCGGGCCTGATGTACGATCGCCATGATGTCGCTGCCCTCGCCGCGTGCATGGAGCGAGTAATGACCGACAGGGAATTGGCCTATCGATTAGCAGAAGGTGGCCTTGAGCGGGTGAGAAACATATTTTCTATGGATGCAACAATGGCCGCGATCGAGCAAGTGTTCGACGACGCCATCCACCAAAGACCATTCAATTAGTCGCTAAGGAGCAAGGCGCTTTCTAGTAAAGCCTTCGTTAGTACGTTCAAAGACAATTCGATCGTGCAGACGAGAGGGCCGTCCTTGCCAAAACTCAATTCGACTAATCTCGACGTCGTACCCACCCCAATGAGCAGGCCGTGCCACTTGGTCTCCCCATTCTTGCTTCGCTTTTTGGAATAGCTCATCGATTTCTGTCGACGAGAGAAGTGGTTGGCTCTGCGGACTGATCGCAGAAGCAATCTGTGAATCGGTCGGTCGAGAGTAAAAGTAGTCGTCCGAGTCGACCTCCGAGACTCTACTCGCCTTACCTTCAATCCTGATTTGACGCTCAAGCTGCCCCCACCAGAAAGTCAGTGCTACGTTCGGATTTACGTCAATCTCGGAGCCCTTGCGGCTACGGTAGTTTGTAAAGAATCGCAGACCTGCCGCTCCAATTCCTCGGAGTAACACCATTCGAGCGCTGGGGCGACCTTCGGCATCGGCAGTTGAAAGGCACATGGCAAGCGCCTCGGTGATGCCTGCAGCCACCGCCTCGTTCAACCAGTTCTGCAGAAGCTCCATCGGATCTTGAGGGACCTCTGATTCAAGCAATCTGCCCTTGGTGTATTCGTACCGATGGATTTCCATATCGATCTGATTCTACGCACCGAGCCGATTGGCTGTAACGTGCAAAGCGGCTTAAGGATTGCGTAGATTCTTAGCGTGCCAGAACTCCCAGAAGTTGAAACCGTTCGTCGCCTTCTAGCAAACGGGCTTGTAGGCCAGAAACCGACCAAGGTCGAACTTGCCGAGGACAACATCGTGTTTGGTGCCGCTCCGGCGGAGGCTTATTTGGAAGCCTTTCAGTCTGGCCCGATCACCGCAGTTGGTCGTAAGGGCAAATACTTCTGGTTTGAGATGGGAGACGGTCCAGCAGTCTTTGCTCATCTGGGAATGGCGGGGTGGGTCCGTCAAATCGGTGCGGAATCGATTCGGTTGAAGGAGCATGGAAACGCGCCTTTTGAGGACGAAGCGGGCGTCCCACGGTTTTGGAAGTGGATTCTGACCAATCAATCGGGTGAGCGGTTTGTCATGACCGACGGACGTCGATTTAGCCGTGTCTGGCTTGGCGACACCCCGGATTCTGACCCGCGGGTATCGGCTCTGGGACCAGATTGTTTCCTCGATCCGCAACCTCTCGAATACTGGCAAGCGCACTTTAAGAAGCGAAGCATCGCGATCAAAACAGCCTTGATGCAGCAACAGTTCGTGAGTGGCATTGGCAATTGGATCGCGGACGAAGTTCTGTTTCATGCCGACCTTGCGCCCACCAGGCCGTGTAAGGATTTAGCCAAGGAAGAGATCCAGCGCATGTTGGAGTGCTTAGACCGTATCCTCTCATTGGCAGTCGAGGTTGGAGCCGACTCCGACCAATTCCCTAAGGACTGGATGTTCCATCACCGGTGGGGTGGCGGAAGTGGCTCCGATCGGATTGGACCGTACGCGATTGTCCGGGAAGAAGTAGGTGGTCGAACAACCGCCTGGTGTCCAGAAAAGCAGAAGTGAAGGATATTTGATGAGGGCATCGTTAAACGTATTTGGGGAGCCGCTGATCGCTTGCTCCATGAACCCCATGACCGGTTTCTACCGAAATGGGTGTTGCGACACCGGGCCGGAGGATCGCGGTTTGCACACGGTTTGCGCCGTGATGACCAACGAGTTTCTAGAATTCAGCAAGGAAATGGGCAACGACCTCAGCACGCCCATGCCGGCGTACGGATTCCCAGGACTCAAGGAAGGGGATCGGTGGTGTCTGTGTGCCCTGCGATGGTTAGAGGCTTATGAAAATGGAATGGCGCCAAAGGTTGTGTTGGAAGCAACGCACCAGTTGGTCCTAGAATTTCTGCCGTTTGAAGAGCTTAAGAAGTTCCAGGTGGATTCCTGACGCCAAAATGATGGGCGTGTCTAACTCGAACATCGAATCGCTGATCGCGGCCTACTTCGACGCATTCAATCGTCACGACCTTGAGGGCATGCTCGCCACTTTGCATTCGGATGTCCGCCACGACATTAATGAGTCTGGGTCTGAAGTGGGAAGGGAAGCCTTTCGCAAGTTCAAACAGCACATGGACACGTGCTACAAGGAGCAAATTACCGATCTCGTGATTTTCTCCAACGGCAATAGGGGCGCGGTGGAGTTCACCTGTTCTGGCGAGTATCTGAAGACCGATGGCAATCTGCCTGTCGCTCAAGGGCAGACTTACTCCATCCCGGCGGCGGCATTTTTTGAAGAGAAGGATGGACTCCTGGTTCGGGTCACCTCTTACTACAATCTGAAGAATTGGATCGCCGCAGTCTCCTGACTCCTCATTCCCTCAGGGCTTGCCGGGCACTGACTTGTACGGGGCGTTGATATCCTTTGATTCATCAGCGCTCGGCTCGCTTGGAGGTCCTTCGCTGGAGTCCTTAGCACGTTCCGGTAACGGAGCGTCTTGGCGATAGTAGGGCGCCCTTCGTTGCCGCGATTCCATATCCTCTAACACTCGGTCGACGATGGGACCGACCCAGCTAAGGTTGCTCAGTGGCTTCAGGAGTGGGCGCACTGCCACGGCCAATAAAGTGAAAAGAACAGTTGCTCCAACAACCGTTCCGAGTCCCATCCACATTCCTGCGATAATCCGCTCTCGAATGCTTCGGTGATAGGCGAGTTGTTCGCGAAGCAACCGGTTTTGCTCTTCGATCCGCTCGCTCAGGTGGACAAGAACTTGTTCGAGTTGCCCAGCGTCGATCGCCTCGTTTCGGACCCCTGCAACGGAATCGCTTCGGTTCGAACTGGGTGATGGGGTGCTTGACTCTTCCATGGCGCCTCGCCTCAGATTTCCTTAATCTCGTTAGAATAGGCTATGCACGCCGACAAAGTACGAAAACTGGCTCCGATTCCGATTTGGGAGTCCACGCCGCCGTTTTCGCTAGGCACCGCTGAACACGATGTGCCGACTCTGCGAGCGTATATCCCGGAGAAGCCAAACGGAAAAGCCATCGTGATCGCACCCGGTGGCGGTTATTGGATTCTTGCCGACCACGAAGGAAACGACTACGCCGAATACCTGGCTATCCATGGCTACACCTGCTTTGTCTTGAACTACCGACTTGGTCAGCACGGCTACCGTCATCCGGCAATGCTCTTTGATATTGCTAGGGCGGTTCGGCTGGTGAGAAAGGATTCGGAGAAGTACGGTGTGAAAAAAGACAAGATCGGCGTGATGGGCTCCTCCGCTGGGGGGCACCTTTGCAGCACACTCATGACTCACTTCGATCAGGGGGATTCGCCAGATGGTGATCCGCATCGTTGGGTCTCCTCTCGGCCAGACTTTGCAATCCTCTGCTACCCGGTAATCGAAATTGACCCGGATCTTGGCGGCTGGAAAGCCGAGAACCTCGTTGGTAAGACTCCTTCTAAGGCGGTCCTAACGGAGTTAAGCGCCAATCGTTCGCTGCGAGATGGAAGCCCGGCGGCATTCCTTTGGCATACAGCAGAGGACAAAGGAGTTCCTGCTTATCACAGTCTTCGTCTAGCGGAGGCCCTCATTGCGAAAGGGATTCCTTGCGAATGCCACGTTTACGAGAAGGGGCAACACGGAATTGGGCTGCAGGCAAAGGCACCGTACCAGAAGGTTCATCCTTGGGGTCCGGCGCTTCTTCTTTGGTTAGAAAACCGATGATCGCGGGTCTTTAGTCCGTCCGTGTATGTAAAATTCGGGCGAGGGTGAACCTTGGTCGATAAGATCGCGGTCTTACTTCCATGTTCACTCATGAAATCGACCTATGGTCGGGACCATCCACGGATGCTTTTCTCGGGGGAGTGGGCAAGCGCGGAATCGGTAAGGAACCTGGGGAGGGGTGTATGGAGATTAAAGAAGCACTAAGAGCAAGTTATCTGGCAGATGGACTATCTGACGCCTTTCTGGAAAAGATCGGCGAGATAGCCGAGATGCGCCGGTTCGCCCCGAAGGATGTGATCGTTCGTGAAGAGGATCCAAACCATGATCTGATGCTTTTGGTGGCCGGGGACGCCGAAGTGTTCTCAGTCGCGGAAGAGTGGTTGGGTTCGATCCAAGCAGGGATGCCCTTTGGTGAGATCGCTTTCTTGGACGGCAAGCCGCGCAGTGGCACCGTGATCGCCAAAACCGCTTGTGAGGTTCTTGTCCTTCCAGAAGAACCCCTGCGACAAATTCTTCGAAACGACCACGAAAACGCCTTGCGAGCCCTGCTTAACCTCAGTCGAGTGCTTTGCCATCGCATCCGCCGAGCCACGAAGCAAATCGCGGCCCTGCAGGCGCTGGAAGAAGCTTCTCGCGGTTAAGCCGCTTGGTGACCGTTCGCGAAATCGGAGGCTAGACCTCGTCCTGCTTTCCGATTTTGCTTGTGGTCGTACATCAGCTTGTCGGCAATCTTCACGATCTGAGCCGCATTGTCGCCTGCGGAGATTTGGATCACCCCGAAGCTAAGTCCAATAGAGAGGCGTCGGCCGGATTCCGTGAGTGGATCGCCTTCAAACGTATCGTTTAGGACTTGGAGGCGTTGGCTAAGGTGCTCTTTATTTCCCTTTGCCAGTACCGCGAATTCATCTCCGCCAATCCGGAACAACTGGACTCCTTTGGGGAAAGTCTGCATCAGTCGTTTGGAGACCTCTGTCAGCACCCGATCGCCCGCTCCATGCCCGTAGGTATCGTTAACGGCCTTGAAACCGTCAAGGTCGATCAAGGCGAACGAAAGCGACTCGCCCGTATTCGCCCTTCGCACTCCGTCCTCAATGGCTTCATCAAAGGACGCTCGGTTGCCCAATCCGGTCAGATAGTCGGTTGTGGCGACCTGTTGAGCTTCGGCTAATTTCTCATGCAAGCTGGAGAGCTCTGCATGGTGGACCTGCTGGATTTCTGCTAGATGCGTTTGGTGGCGAGCAACCGCCGCGGTGAGATGATCGACTTCCTTCTTCAAGGCGTCGACTAAAGCTTCGTAGGAGGGAACCTTGTGCAGGACGCTAAGTCTCGCCCGTGTGGCGGATGACGCACTCTGCAGTTCGTTGCCTGCTCGCATCGCCGAGTCAAGCGAAGATGTGATTGCTCGGATGCCTTCATCCAGAACGTGGATGGAGCGGTCCACAGCTTCTCTTTGGCACTTGCCGAATTCTTCGACCGACTCGACCACACGAACAGAAGATCGCTCGATGAAGAACGGGTTGTCTTCCATTTTCACGAACTCCGTTTCGTACTGCTGGAGCCGCTTCTCAAAATTGATCGAACTGGGATCCTGCGGAAGGACGATTAGGTGCCGCAGGGAACCAAGAAGACGTTGTGATGCTGTGAGAATTGCGTCCAACTCTGTACCACTGCCAGACGCAGCAGAGCCAAGACTTTGCGGTCGCGCCGACTTATCTGCGGATTTGCCCTTCCAAAACATCCAGTAGGGACGTTCCACGATCCCCGTAGAAAAAGCACCGGCAATATTGCGGATAACCGAACGATCCCGGTTCTTTGAGTGAACATTCCGGGGCGTTTCTACAGTCCAACCTGTGAACTGGGCATCGTTTTGACGGGTTGGTTCGTCTGGCTACCGTTGAGGCATTGAGAGCATTCTCGCGTAAGGACTCGCAACTTGCGCGGAGAAGAACTATAATGTCTCAGCCCATGGTTCGAATGAACCTTGGGGTAACGTCGTTTCGACCAGGAAGGATGCGAAGAGGTGTCTTGCTAGTGACTTCTAAATTAACAAAACTGCGTTTGGACCGTTTAGGGCTAACGGTAGCCGGCGCGGCCATTGCGCTTTCTGCTTGGGCGAATCCTGCCGACAAGTTGGATCCTGCTGATTTCTCGCAACGAGATATCAGAAAGGCTTTCGTCAACAACGTCGGTCAATGGGATTCCCAAGCTAAGTTCATGGGCCGTGCAAACGGTGTCGACGTCTGGATCACCAAGGATGAGATTCGTCTCGACTACTACGGACGGGAAGCGGATGCGAAGGCATCGGCTGCCGGTCACGTGGTCGGAATGAAGTTCTTAGGAGCGAACTCGTTCAAGGCGACAGGCAAGAAATACCGAGGTGTCCAAGACTACGTTCGTCGTGGGATGACCAACAAGCGCGCGTCGAAGTTCGACAGCGTGTTTCTTGATGAGGTCTACCGCGGCATCGACGTCGTGACTTACTTTGAGGGCGATCAGCCCCGCTACGACTTCGTCGTTGCCCCCGGTGCGGACGCTTCCAAGATCAAGTTCGATCTTAAGGGAGCGAACAACGTTCGCGTACAAGGCGACCAGATGGAGTTCGGTACCGCTGTCGGTACCAAGCGACAAGCCAACCTTTTCGCCTATCAAATGGTGAACGGCCGAAAGCAAAAGGTTTCGGCTAAGTTCAAGAGCTTTGGTGGCAACAAGGTCGGATTCGAGCTCGGAGCCTACGATTCCTCGAAGGAACTCGTTATCGACCCGATCGTTTACGGCACCTACTACGGTGGTGACGGCGGTGTCGACGAAGTTCGAGCGGTCACGACCGACTCGCGCGGACGAGTATTCCTCGCGGGTTACACCAAGTCTCCGAACTATCCGGTTCTTTATGGACCTTACAGTTTCAACCTGAGCGGTGGTCGAGATGCGTTCATCTCGCTTCTGCAGGGTGACGCTTACAGCCACGACTACTCCGCTCTCATCGGCGGATCGGGCGACGATCAAGCAAACTTCCTCGGAACCGACTCTTACGATAACATCTGGGTTTCCGGTTACACGAACTCTCTCGACTTCCCCGGCGCAGCTCCTGGAGATCCTGAGAACCGAGGCTGGCTGATGCGATTCGCTCCGGCTGTCGGTGTTCCGCCTCTTACGCCTTTCTTCGCAGGCAACCCGGTCGTCTTCCGATTCGGTGGCAACAACATCGATAAGGTTGTAACCATGCAAGTGGAGAAGCGAGAGAACGTTGCCGCAGGCACGCCGACTCGCATCATCTTCGCAGGCGAAGCAACCAACCCGCTCGACGAAATCACGGGCGCTTTCGGTGATGGCTGGTACCTGACCTTGAACTACACCGAAACCGGTGGCTTCTCGGTAATCAATGGTCAAAGTGGATACGTCAGCGGCGGGCCTGGTGCCTCGCTGAGCTTGACCGGACTTTCGCTTGACCGGCAAGGCAACTTCGTTCTTTCCGGAACGCTTGTTGCAGATGGAAACTCTGATACAGGCGATCCGAATAATCCGAACCCTGTCTTCGTTACAACCGATAACGTTTATCCGGGTGGTCGACTTCAGCGTGGCGCAGAAATTTGGGTTCGAAAGTTCTCTCCTCAAGGAGCGATCATCTTCTCGTCCCTTGTGGGTGGCTCTCTAAGTGACTTCACTGAGGGTGCCTATGCGACCTCGCTCCTTAGCTTCCTTGGTGGTATTCCTGCTTACCTCGAAGATAACGCGGGTTCGACGGTCACTACTGACAACGACGGAAACATTTACGTTCTGGGTCGAACGAACTCGTTCGACTTCCCGAGAACGCGTGGCGTGTTTGGAGAGGCTTTCTCTGGCAGCAATGCTTGGATGACGGTCACCAAGATCGCTGCGGACGGAACTTCTGTTCTGTACTCGACGCACCTTAACAATGGCTCGCAGCTCAGCGCTTGCGGAATCGCGGTTGACGTGCGGGGCAATGCCTACATTACAGGTGTTTCGCCCGGAAGCAACACCTTCCCGATCACCCCTGGCGATCCTGAAGAGCCAGATGGGAATACTCTTCCCGGCGGAATCCCCGTCGTGAACGCGGTCAAGGCTGCTCCTCAGGTTCTCGGCGCAAACTTCATGCGCACCTGCGAAGCTTGGTTGATCATTCTGAATGAGAATGCGACCGGCCTCGTGAGTTCGACGTACATCGGTGGACCTCTGGACGAGGGAATCTTCCAACCCTATGCTGATCGAAACGGTGATGTATGGGTGTTTGGATGGATCGACGTTCGACGAGACTATGCCCGATACAGCTCCACTGGGACGAGAACC
>CAYYJX010000110.1:9022-9444 GCA_964471545.1 uncultured Fimbriimonas sp.
TGGAGGCGGTCAAGAGGGCTTCCCGGCGGGCTTTATCACGCCGCTAGCGTTTAAGGCAACTCCGGATTCGGTCGGTTCGGTTACCGAGGCGATCACTCCGTTCGACTTCGACGGCTCGCTCTTCCTTGGTGTTCTCTTCGGAGACATCGGGTACGGATACGGCGCCCAGCCGAGGTCTAGCTTCCCTGGAGCAACTGCCATCCTTACCACGGCTGACCTTGCCGGTGGAGACTCGGGCGTAGCCTTCCGACGCGACGGTTTCGTCCTCCGGTTCCGAGAGGCACTTCCGGTTCTTGCGAACGTTTCGTTCGCCCCGGCGCTGATCTCTGGTGGAGACCCAACGGGCGGTAACTCGCCGACGACTACGACCTGTACGGTTACGCTTGGTACTCCTGCGCTTGCAGGCGGAGCTCGAATCGAGC
>CAYYJX010000111.1:0-9383 GCA_964471545.1 uncultured Fimbriimonas sp.
GCCTTACCAGCTGATGGTTGCCGATTCGACGATGTCTACACGCTTGCCCGCGTGGACATAGGAACCTTCGATTCGGTAGGTTCCGGTTCGAGCCGCTCCAGCAGGAACGGTGATGTTGAAGATCCGGCTGGTGGCTTGTCCGGTGAGAATCGAACCTGCGACGATCGGCCAAAGCGTGTTCGGTCGATACGTGTTGTTTCCGATCCGCAGCGAGACGTCGCTGATCCGTAAGTCATCCAAGAGCGCGGTACCGCTGTTCTGCGCCGCCGATCGGATTGCCACCGCACTGCCGACCAATCGAGGAGCGTGGTTCCATCGAATGTTCGGCGTTCCGGTAGTGACACCACCACCCTTCACCGCGAGTCGCCACATTCCGCGACCGTAAGTCGCTGCCATGAGCAACTGGGTGCCGGGAACCCATTCCAAGCGGCTTACTTCGCATACGGGCATGCCGAGCGAGTTCGTAGCGTTGGTCCAAGTGGCTCCACCGTTCGTGGTTGCGAAGACACCGATATCCGTAGCAACCCACCATCGCGAGTTTGGCTGCTGGTCGTCGATCGCCATCCAAGAGGTGAAGATGTTCGGCAGAGCCGTTCCACCCGAGCCGCTAACGTTCTCCAGGACCGGCGTGGTCGCGGTGGTATCGGCTACTCGGTAAAGGTGAGGCGTACCCGTTCCGCCAACCGTGAACCAAATCTGGTTCTTGTTGGTTGGGTGAACACGAATGTGGGTGATCGTTCGTCGCGTGAAAGCAGGCGAAAGGATGGTATCCAACTGACGCCAGGTGGCTCCTCGATCAACCGAAGTCCAAAGTTGCCCTTGCTCGGTGCCGACGTAAAGAACCCTTCGGTCCGATGGGGCGACCGCGATCGAGTAGATCGCGCCACCGCTTGGACACAAATTGGTGTTGCCCAGCCGCGCGTCCCACGTGCCGCCTTCGGTGGTGTTGAATCGCCAAAGGTGGTTGGTGCCAACGTACAGCGCCGCGGTTGCTTGCGGCTCAATCGCCATCTTCGTGACAAACGGTCGCGGGTCGGAACCCCAATCTGGTCCAAAACCAGATTGGCTGACCCAGCCGTTCGTCGTTCGGTAGAGGCCGTTGTTTTGTGCCGATCCGAACGCGATGTTCGGGTTGCTCGGACTCCAAGCGCAGCCCATTCCGTCGCCACCCGTTCGGTTCACCCAGTTCTTCAGGTCGCCAAGAGCCACCGGCGAAGCGTTATCTTGAGTACCGCCCATCAACCGCACCGTGGACCAAGGGTGGAACGCGGCCGAATAGAACATGGTGATGCCCAAGGTGTTGCTGGATCGGTTGTTGAAGGTCCAGGTCTGGTTGGTCTCGTTGAACTTGAGTGGCCAAACACCGCCATCGTTGCCGATGAGCATCTCCGTCTCGTTCGCCGGATTCACCGTCATGACGTGAGCGTCATTGTGGGTGAGAGCGGAGTTCGTGTAGGTCCGACCAACGTCTGTCCAGGTGCTGCCGTTCCAGCAAGCCAGAGTGATCAAGCCGACATAGACAAAGTCGGTGTCCACTCCGTTGCGCTTGTGCTTGGCGACGTTCAAGTGCATGTCGTACCAAGACTGAGACCAGTTGTAGCCGGCGGGAAGGTTGGAGGTGATGTCCGTCCAGGTCGCCGTTCCTCCGGAGATCGTTCCCACATGAACGCGCTGCGAACTGTTAGAAATGGTGAACAGCTTGTTCGGATCGACTCGGGATGCTCCGATAAAGGTGCGTCCTGCCCAGCCGGAAGGAGCGTTGAGCGCCGTCCAAGTTTGGCCACGATCTTCCGAGTAGAAGAGTCCTCCCTGTCGGTCCGAGACGTAGTAGCGTCGAACGCCCGATCCATTCGGGATACCGATCGACATTTCCGTGAAGTTTCGGTTGTTGGAACCCCCCACAGTCAGTCGGGTGAACGAGGCGCCACCATCGACCGATCGGTAGAGTCCGCCGCCGCTATCGGCTACTACGGTCACAACGCTCGAGTCATCGGGATCGAACATGATCTCCGAAACTCGCATCGAGCTTCCGCCATTGAGGACGACGTTCGACCATGTAGTACCGCCATCGGTGGAACGAAGAACGCCGTTGCCACTCCCCTGGCCGCCATCCGGATCGCCCATGCCGGCAATCACCAGATTGGAGTTGCTAGGGCTCACCGCGACTCGGGAGATGTAGGGAGCGGTGAAGCCGTTTCCAAGGGGGCGCCAGGTCACACCGGAGTCGGTGGACTTCCAGACGCCGCCTGCCGGGGCGCCTAGGTAGAGCGTTTGCGGGTTCGTCGGGTCGTACGCAAGGCCCGCGATTCGTCCGTTCAGCGCCGCATCGGGTGGCCCATAGTAAATTCGATAAGGAATTCCGAGCCCTTGCGGTCCAAAGAAGTCCCAAGTTCCGGGGGTGGTTCCTACGTTGCCAGATCGAACCGGGATGCCCGTGATCGGATTGATCTGCAGGCCTGTTGAAGAATCGACTCCGCCAGCAAGCGACCGTTGGAAGGCTGTCGCGCTGGGCATCTGAGACATGTGCTGCAGAGCCTCGAAGTACGCATCTTCATCCGGTCGATCATTGGGATACGCCCGAATAAATAGTCTTTCCCGAAGAGCTTCCAGGTATCCGGCTGTGCCCTTGCTATCATCCTTGCCCCATTTCCGGCGCTCGGCTTTGACCTGAGCAATGAAGGCGTCGAGTTCTTTGACCGACCGGAAAGTCGGGGATTGAATCGGAGAGGATTGAGTGGAGGCGGAAGGTGCTTTGGAATCAGACTTGGGTTCTTCGCCCTTGAATCCAACAACCACACTTCCAAGAGCTACTGTAAGAGTGAGGATCGCGAGTCGACGAGCAAATCTCGAACCTTCGCGTCGAAGGTGGTCCTTATCGGACCTGTTAAAAGGATTAAAGTAGGAATTCATAGCAATGAGCTCGGCTCCTTGGCTGACGTAATCATAAGTCTCAGAAGAGTTATCGTCAATTCACAACAGGAATCAGAGATTAGGCGATAACAGTTCGTTAACAGATTTATCGAAATAGGAAAATTAACGTGGCTTCGGAGACCCTCCGACGTCTTGTTGCCATAGTTGGAAGTGAGATCTGAATTGCTGAGCGTTGTTTTGAGTTTGAATCTGGTTGCGACGGCCTTACCGCAACAGCTCAGCCCTCGGGCTGAATACGGTCCCTGGAAGAGTTCGATCTTGGGCGGGGGCGGCTATATCCAAGACGTCTTCCCCACTTCCAAGCCTGGAATTTTGTACGCGTCGGTCGATGTCGGCGGCGTGTATCGCTCCGACGATGGGGGCGAACGGTGGCGGATGCTCCATGCGGGGCTTCCTTCCATTGGTACTTGCGGAGTACGCGGCGTGAGCGTGGACCCTCGCAACCCGAACGATCTCGTCGTTCTGTTTGGCGATCGGTGGATCAAGGGTGGCGGGCTTTACCGCAGTCAAGATGGCGGACGTACTTGGAACCAGACGGGGCTGGTTCCGACTTTTGCCAACGACCATCTTCGTTGGGCGGGACGCTTGATTCAGCGCGATCCCGAGAACCCGGATCGGATTATCGCTTTCTGTCACCTTGAAGGCATCTGGCTAAGCGAAGACAACGGTGCCTCGTTTAAGCGGATCGGAGCGCTCGTGGGGCGTTTACCCAGCGACCTCAAGATCGACCCACACAAGCCGAATCGATGGTACGCCCTGGCGGGTGCCTATCCCGAGAAGGACCAATTTCACGCCTACTCCGACAAGCCCTGGAATCCAGTGGGCGGTCTTTTCGTCTCCGAAGATAGGGGGCTTTCCTGGACTCCGAAACATGGTCCTGGGCTCACCGAGATTGTGTTTGATCCTCGCCAACCCAACGTTCTGTACGGGATTTGGAACGATGAAGGGGTCAAGGTCAGTCGAGATGGCGGCACAACTTGGACGGACTACATGACGGGTCTGCCGGAGTTAGCCCCTGACCAAAAACGAGAATACATTGGCCCATACACCTACCAGGCGATCGCCGCGACCAAAACCGGGCTTTTGCTCAGCAACACTCAGGGCGACCACTTCGTGAGGGCCTACGGCAGTACGGTTTGGGTTCCGGTGCCGGATCCGGCTTGGAAAGAACTGCTTGAAGGGGAAACTTGGTTCGGAGCCTTCTTAGGTACGGGTTGGAAACATAGGGGCAAAGCCACCGCGAGCATCGTGGTCGATCCGTTCGATGACTTCAAGCGGTACTTCACGGACTGGTACGGCTTGTACTTCACCCCCAACGCGGGCAGGAACTGGATTCTCCGAATGGATGGGATCGAAGCCACGGTCGTTCACACGATTCAGCCCGACCTCTCCTCGGAAGAAGGTCTTCACCTCGGCATGGCAGACAACGGCTACCTCTTCTCCAAAAATGCAGGCAAGCGGTTCCAGAGTCTCAAGTTGAACTCCAACATGAAGTCTTTGGCTGTTTCGTTCACCAATCCCAAGATCGTTTACGCAACAGGTGATAAGGCGAACGGATCGTGGAGAGCAGAGACCCTCTGGGCTTCTGAAGACGCAGGCAAGAGTTGGAAGAAGCGAGTACCGAGCGGGCTACCCGTAGGTCCGGATTACAATTACAACACGGTCGCCATTCACCCCTCGGACCCCGACCAGATTGCAGTGACCGTCTCCGGCCGGATTCCCGAGGAGAAGTCGAAAGCACCTCAGGGTGGCGTTTTCATCAGTAAAGACGCCGGGCAATCGTTCTCTCCCGCCAACGAAGGACTCCCGTTTGAAGCGGAGTTGTTTGAAGGCAAGATCTTTTCCGGCTCGACCGAATTGGCTTACCTGCCGAACGGGCAGATGATCGCCGTCGCATCGAAATTGGGCAAGGTGTATCTGGGCACTCCAGACCAGAAGGCAGCGATCCAGTGGAAGGAGATCAGCGGCGTAGATGGGAAGCCTAGAAGCGTGTCCGTTGGGAATCCGCAGGCACCTTTAGTCGCGATTGGCACCTCGGAGGGCGTGTATCTCAGCCCAAACGTAAACGCCCCGAAGGGTGGATTCAAGAAGGCGTATTTCGGAGATTGTTGGGAGGTACGGATCGATCCCACCAATTCGGACAGCATCGCCATGAGCCGCGCGGGCGGAGTCGCGATCTCCAAGACTGGCGGGCGGGTTTGGATCGAGGTCGGCAAAGACCTGCCGGATCGAAACTCACCGTGCTTAAACCTACGAGGGGACAAGCTATGGGTAGGAACCAAAGGGAGCGGCGTCTTCTGGATGAAGATTTAGCCACCCCCTTCTCTGTTCATTCCAGCAGAGCTTAGAAGGTGATCGGACCCTTCCGGATGCTCCACATGTTGTCTTCGACCGATCGGTACGAAGCGGCAAACGGCATTGCCTTAGCGTGACCATCCGCAAAGGTGAAGATCTGCATGTTTCCGTAGCGAGTGATGCCTACCGGGCGTCGAGGAGTGCCGTGAAGATTCGGATTCCACTCGCCGTCCAGTTGCGAACTCCAATCCGCACAGTTGGCGACGGGGAACCGAGAACAGGGCGGCGCGGCGCGCTCTCGACTGAAGTGGAACGGATTGTTGACATCGTTCCGATCTTCCGCCCAGGGGTCGAAGCAAATATCAAAGAACTCAGAGGTCCAGAACGGATCGGCTGGGTTTGCCACGGGGAGGGGAGCAGGAATCACAATTCCAACGGCTCGAGCCCAGTTTCCGGCCCGAAGACCGCTATAGATAGTGTTGGATGGCTCTTCAATGCTCGTGGCGTTGCGGCTCATGCCCGTCATGAATCCGTTGTTGGCAAAAGAGCCCCACATGATATCGAGGTTTCGATCGGGGTCGGACGGATCGAACCAGATGCTGTTCTTAGACGGAGCCAGTCCGTTGGCATTGATTCCACCTCGCCCATTTTTGATGTACGGCTCTAGAGAAGCTTGGTAGCTATGAACCGCCCACCAGGAAATGGTTTCCGGAAACCCGGTGCTGGTGTCCATGGTTCGTGGGAAGACGTCGTCGTTGTCCCCGGCGTACATGGTCACGGCGAGACCAATGCTGCGCATGTTGCTTATGGTCGTGGTCTTCTTTGCCGCGAGCTTTGCCTGCGCGAAGACTGGAAAAAGAATTGCAGCAAGAATCGCGATGATCGCGATGACCACAAGAAGTTCGATAAGAGTGAAGCCTCGGCGCATATCTGTAACCTTGGTTACATTATGTAGACATAACTAGAATTACAACAGGGTTTCTTTCGATCGATTCACTGAAAGTGGCAAACTGAAGGGGCGATGTACGTGCCCAACTATGTGCCCGAGCCTCTGGAGGTCCCCGGCAACATTACGTTGGAAAAGTATCGCCACCGCGTGCGCTTTATCCGGAAGGTGGTTTTGTGGCACGCGGTTTCGGTGGCGGTCCTTACCGTCTGGACGGTGCTTGCTCCCAAAACCGGGTCGGCGGCGTTCTGGGGCATCTGCTTGATCGGGGCGATTTTGGCCGCCGACTTCGCCCGAATCGCCCTGCGTGGCGGCGATTCTGAATGGTGGGTTTCAGCAGGCTTTCTTCTGCCCATCCTCGCCTTTCTTGGCCTCCTCCTCAATCACTGGACCGCTCTTGGGTTTCCGGCATGGGCCACCGTCATCGGCTGCGTTTGTCTGACCATTTACACCTTGGCGGCGGGGCGAGACTTTAGCTTCCCGGGGTCTTTTGCCATTTGTTGGCCGATCTCTTCCCTATTGGTTTACGCGGCCGCTCGCACTCTTGAGTTGCCGACAGGACCGACCTTGGGGGCTCTGCTTCTGAACTCAGTCACGCTGAGCTATCTCATTTTCGATCTCGCGAGTTTGTTGCCGAGACGCCGTCGTAACGAGGTGGCGGGTGCGGTTGCCGATCTGTATCGAGATGTCTTTAACATTTTTGGCTACATCCCCCGCGTGATCACGCACTGGCGCAAACACCGCATTCTCGACGATCTCCCTTTCGAACTCAAGATTCGACTGGACGAGTTGAAGACCCTTGCCGACGACCTAGGGTTGCGCCTGCCCGATTCGGATCCTCCTGGTCCGAAGAAGCGAGATTCCCGGTAGCATTGGTGAGCGCGTATGAGCCTTGTTCGAGTTGTTTGCTACGTAAAGCCGCATCGCATTGAGGCGGTGAAGTCGGCCATTGCTCCCCTGGGGGCGGGCGGGATGACCGTCACCGACGTTCGAGGTACGGGCAACAACCCAAGCGTGGGCGGATCGGCCACGCTCCCCGGGCTCATGACGATTCCCATTCGGTCCAAGATCGAGGTGGTTTGCGACGTCGACCTGCAGGAAGCGATCGTCGGAGCCATTCTAGAAACCGCGCAGACAGGCGAACCCGATGACGGGAAGATCTTTATTGAGCCCGTGGTGGAAACCATTCGTGTGCGCACCGGCGAACGCGGCGTGTAATCGTTCGCGACTTCGACTTTTTCAGCACCGTTGCGATAAGGTGAACCGCTCATTCGGGGAATCCGTCATACTGAGAGCGATTCCATTGCTTAAGGCTTTCTTAGGTACGTTTGGGGTTGCGAAGCGGCGATGAATACGATTGCGATTGCGGCGGCTCTTTTGGCCATGCACAATGCCCGACCCGAGAAGTTCGCGGTCGAAGTTTATTTGACCAACGGCTCCGACCGTGTGAAGGTTTCGGCGGGAGACACGATCTCCGGCGAGAAGACGTTCCGCGTGATCAGCCAACCCAAGAGCCCGATTACGGGCGTTGAGTTTTACGTTGGCGACGACCTGCGAGACAAGGACGAGAGCACCCCTTACGAGTTCAAGATCGATACCTTGAACGAAGACGAGGGCGATGTGAAGATGACGTTCAAGGTCTTCACCACCAACGGCGACACAGGCGAAGCCTCTTTTGTCCTTAAGGTCGACAACGGTCTTTCCAAGGGTGCAGGCTTCCACGTGGATGCAGGCAACGCATTTCTTGGCGAGGGCAAGCTGGAAGATGCCATTCAATCGGGCCGAATCGCCCTGAAGGCCGATCCCAATTCGGTCGGCGCGCGCATTCTGCTGGCTCGAACTTTCTTCAACCAGCGGCAGTTCGATAAGGCTCAGAAGTTCGCCGAGGACGCCCTTGGGATCGACAAGAACAACCTTGAAGCATTGGCTGTTCTTAGCAGCGTCAAAGTTCAACAAGCCTTCACGGTTGTGAATCGCCCCGGCACGGACCGATCCGAGTCGATCAACCTGATGAAGTCGGCTTTGGAAGGAGCGATCGATTCTCGCCGAAAGGTGATCGATGCCCAAGTGGCAAAGGTGGGCGAGGCAACCGACGCCAATCTGATCTCCTTCGTCGACACTTGCTTCATCGCTCAGGAGTACAACCGCGCGGTGAACGCTCTCCGAAAGCCGGTGAGTTCGCAACTGGACAAGCCCGAACTGCTTAACCGATTCGTCTATGCCCTTCTTCGAGACAACCGACTTCAAGAAGCGGTGAACACGCTGAAGACGGCGAAGAAGCTCGGCAAGTTTGACGCTTACACCTACGCCCTGGAAGCCATTGCGATGGCGGATTCCAACTTGGATTCTCTTGCCGATGATGCTATCCGAGAGGCGCTTTTGACCGATCCGGAGAGTCTGGGCGTTAAGTCGGCTCAGGCGTACATCGCGCTGAAGCGAAACAACACCAAGGTCTTTGGCGAGGTGACGCGATCGTTGAGCAAGGATTCGGCACGGCGCCCGGAGACGTTCTACTTCTTGAGCGCACTTGCCAACCGAACCAATGACTACGAAGGGGGGCGACGAGCGTTCGAGTCTTCCATTCGAGTCGAGCCCTTTGATCACGATATGTACATCGAGCGGGGCAACGCCGCCATTGCGCTTGCCCAATCGGCAAAGCTTTCTGGAGCCGAGCGAACCGCTCAACTGCAGATCGCTCGAGTGATGTTCGATCTGGCGTTGAAGGTTCGACCGTCTTCGCCAACCGCCCTCACTTCGGTGGCACTGATCAATCTCTTCGATTCTAAGTACGACGAGGCTCTCCGTTATGCCGAGGCTGCCACCAAGGCAGGTCCTGGCTACGCAGCCGGCTGGTATACCTACGCCGCCGCTCTTTCTAGAAAGAACCAAGACCCGCGACTCGCGCTTCGCAAGAGCGAAGAGAACGATGCGCGCAACTTGGCGGGCGTGAGCGTTCCGACGGCAGAAACCGCATGGACCTACTTCAACAAGTCTGGTCGGTCGCCCGTTGTGACCATGCCGTCTCGCGGCTAAGCAAAAAACCTGGCTCTCCTACCCCGGTTTCCGATTGCTCGGAAATCGGGGTATTCTCTTTGTTCTTCCGCGATCTTTCAGGTCGCATCTCACGGGTCGGGGCGTGGCGCAGCTTGGTAGCGCGCTTCCATGGGGTGGAAGAGGTCGCACGTTCGAATCGTGTCGCCCCGACCAGTGA
>CAYYJX010000112.1:0-9115 GCA_964471545.1 uncultured Fimbriimonas sp.
CGGCGGAGCCGTGGCAACACTCTTGCTCTACAAGAGGGACTGTCGGAGACCACCCCGTTCCCGAAAAATCGGAACGACCCCTACTTCTTCGGAAAGAACAACCGCAGAACCGTGTCGATGCGCGATGCCCACGCGCGCTCGTTGTGCTCCGCGTGGCCATCCAGATAGAACCAAAGGTTCTTCCCTTCCTTCCAGCCCGCCGAGGCGTACGCCGCCGAAAGATCCCGCGCGTCCTTCACCCCTTGAGCTCCCTCGCGAGTGCCCATGTCCACCCACACGAGAGGTCGATCCTTCTTCGGCCGATTCTCTTCTGCAGGCACCATCTTGAGAAGCACGCGATTGTCCACCCACACCGAAGGCGACATGATGGCGAGCTTGCCGAACAGATCCGGGCGCTTCATGCCCATGTAGCAGGTGATCACCCCACCGAACGAGGACCCCATCAACGCCGTATTTCGTGGACCCGTGAGCGTGCGATAGGTCTTGTTCACCCAGGGCATCACCTCATCGGTCACAAACTGGGTGTAGAGCGGAGCCTTCCCGCCGTACGCGTTTGCGCCTGGACCGACCTTCGTCGGCAGATACTCATCGCCGCGAGCCGCCCCGCCGTTGTCGATGGCAACGATGATGATCGGCTCGATCAGGCCCGCCCCAATCAGCGATTCCGCCGCTTCATCGGCGCGCCACTCTTCGTTCGGGATGTAGCTGGTCATGCCGTCGAAGCAATTCTGACCATCGTGCATGTAAAGCACCGGGAACTTCCGATTCGGCTCGGACTTGTATTGCGGGGGCAGGTACACGCGAAGGCTGCGCTTATTCCCAAGTGCCTTGGACTCGAAGTTCTCATGAATGGTGACGTCGCCCGTGATGGAAGAGCGGCGACTTGGACCCTGGCCCTGAGCAGAGGCGAAAGCAGACACCAAACTAAGGGCGCAGAGAATGGAAAGCGACGTCGATCTCATGATCAAAGGTTACCGACGGGGGCGCAATGGCGATGCACGAGTAGGTCCTTTTTCGGATGACCTCGCTACGCCACCCGAGTGCGATACACCATCCAATCGGCGAGCTGCGCCCGAGCGTACGCCGCCATCCTTCGATGCCCAAACGCGTTCGGATGCAAACCATCCCAAGTGCAGTTCCCCGCGACCTCGTACGCCGTCCCCGCTGAAACCGCAGCGGGCAACGCCGAGTCCAAGTTCAGCTCGGTTGCGGTGTTGGAAACCACCCGTCGAATCTCTCCGCCGACCACCACCGCCGATTCGAACCATTCGTTCACCCGCCAGTTTTTGGAGGTGTCGGTGATGCGGGTAGTGGTGCCTCCGGTTGCGGTGCCAACCACAGGCGAGGGCGCGACTCGCCAAGTGATCGTCGAGGTTCCCAAGTTCCCCACTGCATCGGGCTGACGGAAGTCCAGAATCCGGTCGATGAGGCCTTCGGCAAGGGCGGCATCAATGGCATCCCAACACTTTGTGATGTTTCCGTTGGCAACGGTTTGCAAAGCGGGGTTCAGTCGAGCGGCGGACGAAGGCATGCCAGAGAGCGGCGTCTTCGTCCAGACCACCTTAAGGGACCGGTTTTGCGCCTTCGCCGCGTTGACAAACCGCCTCATCAGGTTCAGAAACTCGGCCGAGTCCGCCATGCTGCTCGCGTCGTTGACGTGGTGCCCCACCACCAGCACGTCGGCGAATCGAAGGGTCCAAAGGTGACCGTCGCGCAGATCGGCGGGGGTTTCCGATCCCTGGTAGGTTTGCCCCACCTTCCAGGTCCCAAACAGAGACGAGGCCCCGTTTGCCTGATTGAGGATCGGGAAACAGGTGTCCAGCCGCTCTGCCCAGCGCATCGGCCAGCCCGCTTCATCGCGAACAAACGGCCCTTCCGGTCCTCCCGAACCCACCGCGTTGAGATAGGAAACGTTGTCGACAAGATCGTTGCCGTTGTGCTCGATGGAGGTGCCGATGATCGCCACGGGCGAGGTGGGTTCCAAGGGAATGCCCACAAGGATCGCCGGAACCGGATACGGCAGGTTGCACCCCGCTAAGCCCGTGATGCGCCCCGAACCGGTTGGCACCACCTGACTCACCGCCGCGTTCCAATCCGCCGGGTCCAGCCAAAAAGAGTTCTCGTAATACCGAAAGTTCACCGCGCTGTCCTGCACCGGAATTTGTAGGTTCTGACCATCGACCGATCGCAGCGCGGCTCGAATCCACGGCTGAAACTCTCGGTCCGTAACTTCAAAGTAGGGCAAGCCGTGATCGGAGGCATAGATCAGGTCGGACATCACCATTTGGTCAGGCTGAATGGTCTTCAGCGATTCCCCGGCCCAGGTCACCGGGATCACCGTCGAGCCCGTGTTGGGGCTGTTCCAGCTCTTAGGAGTGAGCACCCCGTTCGCGAGTTCCAGAGCGCACTGCACCTGAAACGCCTTGAGGTCCCACCAACTCTCTGGTCGAGAGGTGACGGAGGTGTTGCGTCGCCAATTGAGAAAGAGCAACCCGAGCGCCTTCCACTTCCCAGCGGCAAGCTTCAGCCGCCCCCGGATGAACGTTTGCGGCTTGAGCCCGAAGACGGTGATGCCCGTGTTGGTGGAGTTGCCAGACATCGGCGTGCGACTCTGACCCGCGAGCAACACGCGCTCGCCGTTGATGAAGATTCCCCCCGCCGGAGCGGTTCGAGCGACGGGGGTCATGGAGTAGGTCGCCATGGGTTAGTGAGCGAGGAAGGTCACCCAGCCCACAAAGTCCGGGGAGGTTAGGGCTCGGCTCTCGCGTAGTTGTTCCGGGCGAAGCGTAAGGAGCACCGGAGCCGCCGTAGGCGTGTACAAATGCCCGGTGCCGGTGACCGAGTCTCCAGATGGATCTTGCGAATCGTGGCGGAGTTTGAGCCAGCCGCGAAGGACTGAAACCATCACCCCTCCGATAGCGGGCGGAACCTCTGCCAGAGCGTTCCCAAAGGCAAGCCCGGCCGTGGTTCGGATAGGCATGGACGACGAGGAGAGGATCCGGAAAGATCCTTGAACAAGGGTGGTTCGATCAAACATATCGATGGGTGAAAGGGGTTAGCGACGACTCGGAACGACTTGCGTTCGGTCGATGGGAAAGGGCCGAATCGGACCCGTAAGCGGTCTTGTCGAAGCACTCTTTTTGAGCCGAGAGAGATACCGTTCCAGCTCTTCGATCTCCGCCAAACGAGCGTTCACCTTGAGCGATCCCTCCAGTGTGGAATAGTCGTCTTCAAGCCTCATTCGGGTTGTTTCGGCACGCTTTCGGGCAATTGTTTCTTCCATTCGGCGGACAGCGATCGGCAGTCCGGACGCCTCTTTTGAACCTGATCTGTCCGCTCGACCCTGTTTTTCCGACTCCAGGCGTACTCGCTCCGAATCTCCCGGCGTGGGCAAAGGCAACAGGTCCTCGGTGACGTTGAAAGCTCGGAAGAGGCCTTCGCGATACTCCCTCAGGCGATCAAGGTCGCGGGCGTCGATCTGTCCGTCGAAGAGAGACTCTTCAATCCTCTCGCGCCAGAGCGTAAAGGCTCGGTAGCTGCTCTTGAATTGGCGGGCGCGATACCCTGCTTCGGCCGCGTCGTCATCGAGTCCGGCGGCTCTTCCAAACGTGATCGCCTCCTCCAAAGAGCCCGCCGAATCAAAGTTTCGGAAGGCGTCTTGCACCGATTCCAAACGCTCTTGGCTCTGCTGTTTCGCCTCCTGCAGACGCAAGCGGCGATCTTCGAAGTAGGCGTCCATCACTCGGTCCGCCTCTCGGTCCGCACTGCGCATCTGCTCAATGGCGGTGAGGCCATCGATCCGCGCCCGCTGAAGGTCTTGTCCGTAAAGAAATCGGTCGACCTCCAACATTCGATTGGCGTTGAAGTCTTCTAACCGCGCCCCGGCCTCCGCCGCGGCGTAAGGAGTCGTTGCCACGTTGGCGGCAAATCGTCTCCCGCCGGCAAGGGCTCCCAGAGCGCCTACGGCGAGCGCGGCATCGCTGGGTTGACCGACCTCTCGCTGGGGGACGAGAAAAGGTCTTTCCGGAACGACGTCCGCCGATTCCTGTGGCATCTGCAAAGATGGGTCGTAGGTGTCCGAACTCTCCACTGCATCGGGCGAGAGCCGACCCAAGACCGTCTCCAGCCATTCGCCCGATCGGCGCGACGCCTCTAGCTTCTTCTCCAGCCAAGCCTCAGAAAAGGCGGTTCGAGCCGTTCCGGTCGGACCCAGAAGGTCCCTCAAAGATCGGTTCATCAGAAGCCTCCTAGCAACGAATCGCCGTCTCTCAGATCGAGGGGTTTGGAGCGCTTGGGTCTTCGAAAGATCCTTTCGAGATCGTCCGCGCCTCCGGAGTAAAGGAAGGCGCTCACAAGCCCACTTGGGTCCACTTGAGTGCCCCACCCCGATCGAAATCGGTTTTCGCCGAGCCGGTAGGCCGTGTCCATGTTTCGGGGAGACGTGGCGGCGAGGTCGGCGCTTTGCTCTCTTCTGGTCTGGACTCGCACGTCTTCTTCCATCAGTGCCTGACGCAGCCGAGCGGTTTCGCTCAGTCGACGGTCGACCCGCGAATACGCGGCGTCTCCCGGGCGATACCCCGCCACTCGCATGGCTCCCGAAGCGTTGGAACGAGCCAACCGGTCGGCCTCTCCCAGACTCTCACGCAGCGTTTCTAATCGAGCCGAGGGGTCGTAAACCCCCGCCGCCAATCGAGCATCGTAAAGGCCTTGGCGACGAGCAAGGTCCTCTTCCTGTCGACGCATTTGAGCGTCTTGCATGCGACGAGCCTCCCGCATTTCACGTTCGGCCAGTGCGTTTTGACGAGAAGCGCCGAGCAGCCCGGCGCCAAGATTCAATAGGTTCAACAAACTCATGTTTCAATGGGCGCTAAGCGCCGCGACTCGACAGCGGAATCCACTCCGCCGCCAAGGAATCCACAAACGTGGAGAGGTCCGAGGAGGGGAATCGAACCTCTAAGCGAAACGCACGATCGCGCAGATCAGGCGGGAATCGAAACGTCGCACCGGTAGAAGCCGCGATCTCCAATGGCGAGCCCCACCGACCGTTCGACCCGGTGAGAACGGCTCCCAGGTTCTCGCCCGTCACCGTAAGACGCATCAATCGTTGCGGATCTGTGGGGAAACTCACCGATCGCCAATAGGCAAGCGGAGGCAAATTGCCTCCGTCGCGGTAACGCCCTTCGATCGGGGCGTCGGCTTCCGAATCCCACTCCAGTTCATCCACCGAGCCGTTGACCCGAATCGCCCGCAGGCGTCGATCTTGCCCAAACGCCACCGCCGACCATCTGGGTTCGCCGTTTGGTTCAGTGACGGTTCGCCCCCAACGCACCTGAAGTCCCGCCCAGTCCAAGTCGAGATTCGCCGCCGACAGGGGAACCATCGCGGCATCAAACTCCGCCCGCAAGGCGGCAACCGACCCGGAGGAGGTGGCGAGGTCCACTCGACCACGTGCCTGAAAGGGCGTCGACCCCTCGCCATCCGTCAACTGGACTACAAGCGAGAAGGTCTTTTCCATCCGCACATCGGCGTCCAGTTCGACGGTGGGAACCTCAAAGACGCCGTTGCGAGACTCACCTTGCACCGTAAGGGTGGCGCTGCCTGCGTGATCTGCCGCACTCCCTTCTGGAACCTGCCCAAAGCCACGAAGTTGGGCGGTGACCGCTACCTGTACTCGGCTGGGTGCCGCACCCGGTCCCACGTACCGAACCCGAACTTCCGGTTCAAAGTCATGCTCGAGCGAGAGACCACCGAGTTCCACCAATGGGGTGGCAGGCGCAACCGAGAGCTCCCAACGAGCAGGGTTCCAGATGTCGGGATCGGTGATCGCGGCGCGAACCCCAAGGCTCCAACCGACTCTGCCGAATCGAAGGTCCTCGGCGGTGACACTCGCGGGAAGATCGATCTCCATCGCAACCGTTCCGTTTCCGGGAGCAAGCTCTCTTGGAACGGGGAAAGACCCCACCGGACCCCAGGTCGCCCCATCGAATCGCCAAAGGCTCGCTTGGTCCACCTCGATCGGCAAGGTCCCCGTCACCGCCGGTTCCAGCAGTAAACGCACCCGGTCGACGGTGGCATCCGGTGGGATTTGGGTCCAACCCGCAACGCCGAGCCCGCGCAATTCTTCGCCGACGTCGCCCGCGTCGAGATTCGCGAGAGTCGCTCCCACACCATCGACCAAACCCGCCTGAAGCGGCTGGCTCCACGGCACATTCGAGCCTCCCCTGGGTTGGGAAGTGATGGTGCCGGAAGCCCCGAGCGCCAGTGTCCAGATTTGCTGCACCGTTTCCGACTCCTCTTGAGCCAGGGCGTATTCGTACGCCTCCCACGTGGGCGTTCCAGAATCGTCTAGGGCAGGCCGGTTGGGATCGATCGGTCGAAACACCATCGCCCGGCAGCCCAAGACCAACCACAAAGAACCCGTGGCGTGATCGCATTCCAGCTGGAGCCCCGTTTTCTCCAGCATCGGAAAGACCAACCGCTGTTCTTCGTAAAGGAACTTCCGAACGTAGCCGCGAATCGCGGCGGACAGTTCCAAGGGTCGTACCTGAGCGTCCCGGTCGAACCCCGCCTCGGCGGAAACGAACCATACGTTGAAATCGGTGTCGGCGAAGGCACAACCGTAACCCCCACGAGGAGGACGGTAGCGAACGAACGCTCGCGGTCCGAGCACCCCGTTCGAGCCAGGAATCTGGCGAAGCGGGGTCATTGCCGAAGGTCGTTCGCCGGCTTGCGAGTACACGGCTCGTTTTCCAAGAACGATCAGGCTTGGACCGGCGGCAACCGCCCCAACGGGCTCATCGCCGAAGTCTTCGGCAAGGCTGTAATCGCCGGGTTGACCTTCATCTTCCGGACTGTAGGCGGCCTCCTCCGAGAACAACTCCTCGGCAACACCCACCCGAGAGTGCCGCACGTTGCCCTTTCCTCCTTGAAAGAGCCACACCACCCAACCTTTGTAGGCTGCTCCGCCCACCAGCCCCCTTGTTTGGAAGGGAGGCACCGGTTGGGGAGGATCCTCGGCGAGGTCGGTGATCACCGGGAGCGTGCCCAACGCATGGCCTTCCATCGTGTCGATCCACTCTGTTGGTTCGTCGGTAACGTGGGGCACGCGACCCAACTCTCGCCAAGCTTGGGCGAGTGGATCGAACCGCAAGTACTGCACCTCGGTGAAGCCTCCGGATTCGGCAGGCGGCGTGGTCAATCGCAGGCGCGCCCCGGAAGAAGGTCCGAACACGGCAAAGGGGGCGCCTTGCACCACCTCGGCGGTCGCCTCTCTTTGCCTCAACGCCGAGCGGTCCTCGGCCCCCGGACCCAAGTAGCGAGCCCCGTACCGAATGCTTGTTTGGTCTTCCGAATCGAAATCCCATATCCGATCGGTGCTCGATTCGGCGGCGAGGTGGGTGCCTCCTAGCCAGATCGGTCGAATCTCGAAGGCGGTTCCGTCTCGGAACCGAGTGACTCTGCCCGTGAGCCGGAAACGAATCCCTTCTAGCGCATTCCGACCTGTGACGCCCCTTAGGCGCCCCACCCACACCATGCGCGTGGCGGCGAGCGGGTCGTGGAATCGCTCCACCGATTCCAAGGTGTGCCACGTGCCTCCGATGCGAACTTCCAGCGCGGTTCCGCTGCGAGAGAACGTTTCGAACACCGCGCCGCCAACGACTTCGACCGCAAAATGGTCGTACCGTTCGGCATTGATCGGTTCGGCGAACAGCAGGGTGACCTGAGTGCGATGTGCCTTGCCGTTGTCGTTATCTCGACCCAATACGAGCACCGATCCGTCCACTTCGGTGGTGGCGATATCGAGAATTCCGTCGGTGCTGGCAACGCTCACCGAATCGGGAGATCCCCCCAGCAAGCGCCACCCTCGTCGGTCCATGGTTTGCGGATCGATGGTGAGATCAGGATCGCTCGGTAGAGGGGTGTAAGCCTGATCTTGGAGAGGCACGAGAGGATCGGTGGAGCCAATGGTTCTTCTCCATAGAGATCGTTCGGCCCCAGGGGCAATGACGTACCCAACGCCCCCAAAAGCAAACCCATGAAAGCGGGCATCGGGGAGAGAACCGAGCGAGGCGAGGGGTGTCCGAGATCGCCCGTCGCCCGAATGGCGATACGCGTCAACCTCTCCGTCATTGGACTGAAAAGATAGCCATTCTTCAGAAAACCTATACAAATCATCGTATCCGGAGAGATACAGGAAGCCCCTATTCTCGCCACCCGCCCCTGCCCCGTGCTCGGGTGCGCTGAACAGATTCCGATAGCCGTATCGAAACCGGAGCCGACCATCCGTAACCGTCATGTTGCGCATGGATTCGCTGGGCAAGGTCGGCGATTGAAGGGCCGGCTCCGCGCGAGGAGCAAGACCGGCGAAGCGGTCTATCCGAAACTTGCGGATCATGACTAAACCGCCAGAGCGCTCTTGCCCAACGGGGGCTTCAAAAAGACCACGCGTTCGGCCGCTTCGGCATCGCGCACTCGCTCCGCGGCGGCGAACGCTTCTGCTCGGAGTCGTTCCAATCGTGCGCGTTGGCTAGGTTCGGTGGCTTGGGGTTCGGCCGCGATCACCACCGCCAGAGCCGCGACGTGCGGTTGGAGTTCGTCTGGGAGATCCACCTCTTGGTCCGGCGCTTCTAAGCGAAGAAGGCTCGGAAGGTAGGCCCCGGAGATTTCGAGAGGACCGGTTAAGATCGCGCTCCCGCTCGGCGCGGGGACAACGACCAATCCCTCTGCCGAGGTGACGTGGAAGGCTCGTGGCGATCCTGCCTCGGCTCGACGCCAAGCCGGAAAACGGCGATCCAACTCCCAGGGTGCCTGGCGAGAAAGCTCTTCGCCGTCAAACCGCACTGCATCGATTCGCAGATAGCGACGATCGAACGCAGGCCCGTGGAGCGGATAGGTGGACCGCCCAACAGTGAGGTGGCACCGGCCGTGGTCGGTCCAAAGTTTGGCGCGCCGCGCCAGTTCGTCTTGGGCCTGATTCAAGAAGTCGACGATGGGTTCGTCGGTGAGTGGAAACGGGCCGATAGGGTCGAGATCGTACGCAGTGAGCGCACGGAATCTTTCGATCAGTTTTGTGAGGTTCATGTGCAAAAAAGCCCCGCTCCCGGGAATCGGGAGC
>CAYYJX010000113.1:0-9074 GCA_964471545.1 uncultured Fimbriimonas sp.
GTCTGGCGATCTTCTGGCTCAAACGATTCGAGAAAGCCCTGGAAGACTTTCGGGAAAAGTGGAACCGCAACATCGTTCAGGGCTTCCGACACTTCCAAGACACGGGCGCCATCGAGATCATCACCTGCGGTGCCACCCACGGCTACCAACCTCTGCTCGGCACCGATGAGTCTTGCCGGGCTCAGGTGAAGCTGGCGACCCAAAACTATGAGAAGCACTTTGGCAAGAAGCCGCGCGGCATTTGGCTACCCGAATGTGCGTATCGACCTCGGTACGACTGGAAGTCGCCCGTTGCCGATAACGAAGTCGCTTGGCAGCGCATGGGCACCGAGGAGATTCTGAAGGACAACGGCATCGAATACTTCTTTGTCGACTCCCACATGATTCGCGGAGGCTCTCCGCTGGGCACGTACGGCACCAAATTCCCGCAGCTGGCAGAGATGTTCGCTCGGAGCAGCAAGTACTTCACCCCGCCCGCCGAGTTTCGCAGCGAGTACGAGCACTACATGCTCCCCAATGGCGTCACGTGCTTTGCCCGCGATCCGCAGACCACGGTCAAAGTCTGGTCCGGTGAAGTCGGCTATCCCGGCGACCCTGCCTACCTAGAGTTCCACAAGCAGCTGTATCCCGGTCGGCACCGATACTGGCGCATCAGCGAGAACAAGTCGGACCTGGGTGCCAAGCAGCCCTACGATCCGTACAAGGCGTTCGAATCCATCGTCAATCACGCCAAGGATCTGGTGGAGGTTCTGAAGGGAACCCTGGCGCACTACAAAGGGCTTGCCAATCGAACCGGAACGCTGGTGGCGATGTACGACACGGAGCTTTTTGGTCACTGGTGGTTCGAGGGGCCAGAGTTTCTGTACCAACTGGCTCGCAACTTCCACCTAGACGGAGAGATTGAAATGGTCTCGGGTGGAGACGTTCTGGATACCGACCCGGCTCAGCATGTCATCACCCTCCCCGAAGGCTCCTGGGGAGAGGGCGGCTACCACTATATTTGGCTGAACGAGGACAACGCATGGACCTGGAAGCGTCTGTACGAGACTCAGCGAAAGCTGCGACAAATGGCTAGGGACTACGCCAACGGTCCGGCGGACCGTATTGTGAAGCAGGCGGCGAGGGAGATGCTTCTTGCCGAGGCTTCGGACTGGCAGTTTTTGATCAGCACCTGGGCGGCACGAGACTACGCCGAGATTCGGTTTGCCGATCACTGCGACCGTTTCGAGCGGCTGGCGGGTATTGCCGACCGAGTCCACGCCGGGGGTTCGCTCTCGGCGGAAGAGGCCATCTTCTTGGCAGAATGCGAGGACAAGGACAGCCCGTTCCAGGAGTTGGAACTGAGTCTGTGGTCGGAAGATCCGCTTTGGACGGATTCTATAAAATCATAATCTGTTTTCATTAGCACTCGCGTTTGTCAAGTGCTAATGCCCAGTATTTATACTGGTTTTCGGGTCGTTTCGGCTGAAAATCACTTGACGAACGACCCATATGGCTCTTAAAACCGTTTCTCTCAACAAAGGAGAATCGCCATGAGCCAAGAACACTCTTCCTCTTCCGGTCATGATCCGATCCCCTTCACTGGGGACGTCGCTCTTCCTTGCGGAGAGTCGTCGGTGCGCGCGTTCTTTCGGGACACGTTGCACGATGCCCTCACCGCCCAGGTGGGACTCAAGCCGATCGACGCTGCCGAAACCTACTTATCCGACCTGCTGGTGCGGTTCTTGCATTCTGACGCCCAGTTCGCGATTCGTAATGCCGAAGGTCAGCGCGTTCGCACCGTGGCAGAGATGCTGATTGAGGGTGATGTACGGTTTGCCGCAAAGTCTTTCAAGCGGGAACGAGAGGTGCATCGGCACATTGGCGACCTGATGCTCTTTTGGACGGGTGTCTTTCCCAAGGGCATCAAGGGCGTTGCCGAACCTGGCGATACGATCATCGACCCGGTGGAGCAGGGTCGGGTGAGTTACGACATCGCGGCGAGCTTCGATCACCCTCCCTACGATGCCGAGGCTCCGGTGCTGCGGTTGCTGAGCGACAACTTTGAGGCGTATCGGTACGGACTGCACTTGGTCGGAAAGCAGATGGGCTTGGCGAGCTGACTTGGCATGCCGTTGCACCGTAAAGTAGCCTGGCAGGATGAAAGTCTTCTATCGTCCTCGGATGGTGATTAAGCGATATCCAGAAACGCTTGATCGTGATGAGGTTGGGGTGGTTTGTGATGTTGAAAAGGGCGAAATTCGACTCTGTCCGCCTGATCTGTCCTCGGAAGATCTCGAAGAGCTGAAGGGAAGATGGTGGAGGTTTTTGCTGGTCGCGTCTGAGTTTCGAAATTTTGAATTCGGTGAACTCTGGTTCGCCGTTGAAGCTCAAAAGCACGCTTTTGAGCTTGCAAGGTCAGAATTTATCGAGCGTTTCTCGGGGTCGAAGACGGAGTTTTGCAAGCAGATTACGGGCCTCAATCTCGCTGACCTTTAGTACGTGAATTTGAAGATCACTACCAGAATCTCATCACTACTCGTGACAATGCGCGATCTTTGAGATAGGGCGCCTTAATGCTCGATCTGGACTAGTAGTTTCCTCGAATAGCAGCGTGGGCTTTCTCGCGGTAAACCTTTTGCCAGGCGGCATGAAGATCGGCGGGCAACGGCGGTAGCGCCAGAGCCTTCATGTTGCTCACCACCTGAGACGTCTTGCTCGCTCCAGGAATGATGACGCTCACCGCGCTGTCATCAAGGATCCAGCGAAGGGTGGCATCCCCAAGGGAAAGCCCTTCCGGAAGGTGGGTTTTGAGTTCTTCGGCTAGTTCGATGGCGAGTTCGAAGCCGAGCCCATTGAACGTTTCGCCGACGTGGAACGCCTCGCCGTTGCGATTGAAGTTGCGGTGATCGTTCGCGGCGAACTGGGTCGAAGCGGTCATTTTGCCCGTGAGCGCACCACTGGCAAAGGGTAGGCGAACAATGATCTTGACGCCCAACTGCTCGGCGCGTCGGAAGAGGACGTCGGCGGGCTTTTGACGCAGGGGGTTGAAGATCACTTGTAGAGCCGCCAAGCCGGGTTGGGTCAGGCAGAGCAGACCCTCTTCCACCGATTCGATGCTTGCTCCCCAGCTACGAATAATGCCTTCCTGTTGAAGCTCGCGAAGGGCTTCGAACATGCCACCTGCCACCAGTTCGGAAGTCGGAACGCAGTGGAGTTGAACGAGATTGATCTGGTCCCGCTGAAGTCGATCTCGCCCCGCTTTCACATGGCTTTTGAGAACCGAGGGTTTGAAGTTGTCGGGCCAGCCGGGGTCGCCAAATCGGCCGACCTTGGTCGCCACATACGCGTCCATGGGGTTGGCCTTTAGGAAGTTGCCCAGCCGAGTTTCGCTGAGACCCCCGCCATACACGTCGGCGGTGTCGAAGAAGTTGACGCCGTTCTGCGCGGCGGTTTCAAGAATGGAGTGAGCAAGCGTATCGTCGACATCACCCCAGCAATCGGCGCCGAGTTGCCAACATCCAAGGCCGATGCGGTTGACCGGGGTCCCGGCGGAGGTGGTGAAAACGTTCGCGCTCATCGGCTAGGGTTTACCCCCGAATTACGGGACCGCAATCGAGTTAGAGCGGAGCGCCTGCGAGAGAAGACTATCAAGCTCTGAGCCGCTAGTTCAGAACGCTCAACGTCGCTTGCTGAATCGACCCCTCGTTCCAGACGCCCTTCACATCGACTCTCTCGTTGGCGTGCAGTCGCATGGCGTCGCGCAGAGAGTTTGCCGCCACCCGAACGTCGCACGTCACCATGCGGCCGTCGAACTCGAAGGCGCCCATGAGGACCGGGCGACCCTTGGTGTTCACGATCTGTCGAACCACCATGCGAACGTACGCTTCGCCAGAGACGGGCAAGCTGCCGGTGGAGGTCGCTCCTGCTAGGATTCCTGTTTGGTTGTTTGCGATTTGATTCATCTTTAAGCCTCTTGCGTTGGGTGTTTTACGTTCCCGTTGCTTGCCTATAGAGGTACCGACGAAATCCCCGTCCTACGTTTCAGTAGATCGCCTGATATCGATGAGAATGGTCACAAAGACCCAAACGGTCCTTGTACGTGGGGCAAAAGAAAGGTGGCAAGGAACAATAGCGCGCTCCTTGCCACCTAACATCGTCTTGCCGAGCGGCAAGACGGCTACCAGACCTTCACAACCGAGATTTCACCGTTGGAATCGCTTCCGCCATCGGCGCGGACCTTGGCGCGGAGCGTGGCTTTAATGCCCGGATCCACCCGATTCAGTGTCACCGACCAAACGTTGTCCACGTTGGCCGATCCCGTTCGACCGTAGTGAGTGTCCTTCTCCACCACCTCGCCGTTGAACAGAATCTCGATGCCGTCAATGTCCAAGCGATACGAACCGGACGTGTACTGGAACCGAATCTCGTACGTGCCCGGACCCTTGATGGCGCTTGTGATATCCCAGGTTTTCACTTGGTAGTCATTGGAAACGTCCTTTGGAGACCACTTGGCAACCACGGAAGCCGCGCCCGTGGTTTCCGGGTCTAGCTTGCGATAGTTCACGCCCAATGCGTCGAATCGGCCCTGATGAACGCCCATGCGCTCCACAAAGTTGGCATAGTCTTTGCCCGCCTTGGGCGACCAAAGAATCTCGGCAGCGGCGCATCCTCGCGGGAAAGACATGTACTCAGCCTTCTCCGGAGTGGCGATGTACTCGGTCCAAATTTGGAACTGACCGCCCAGAATGTGATGCTGCTTATCGGCGGCGAGCTTGCTCGGCACAATGTCGTATTCGTAAACCTTGCGCAGCGGCAGGTATCCGCCGATCGCCAGCGGCTCCTTCTCTTTGGGACCCTGATAGTAGTCGAAGTAAAGGGCGTTGGTGGACGCCATCACCACGTCATGACCTTCTTCTGCAGCCTTGATTCCGCCCGCTTCGCCGCGCCAACTCATCACGGTGGCACCGGGAGCTAGGCCGCCTTCTAGAATCTCATCCCAGCCAATCAGGCGCCGACCTTTCTTGTCGAGGAACGTGTCCATTTGCTTGATGAACCAGCTTTGCAGCTGTTCTTCATCGTGCAAACCAAGAGCGCGCATCTTGGCCTGAGCCTTCTCTGATTGCTTCCATTGGGTTTTGGGGCACTCGTCTCCGCCAATGTGAATGAATTTGCTCGGGAAGAGCGCCATCACCTCGGTCAGCACGTCTTGCAGGAACTTGATGGTGGAATCCTCGACGTTGAAAACCTCCTCAATGACCCCCCACTTGGTGGCGACTTCGATCTGCTTGCCCGTGTTGCCCAGTTCCGGATACGCGGCGATGGCGGCCTGAGCGTGACCAGGCATTTCAATCTCCGGAACGACGTTAATGTGTCGCTCGGCGGCGTACTTCACAATCTCTTTCACCTCTTCTTGGGTGTAGAAACCGCCGTATTTCTTGCCGTCCCACTTTTGCTCGTTGTAATGACCAAGCATGGTCTCTTTGCGCCATGCGCCTACGGAGGTGAGCTTGGGATACTTCTTGATCTCGATCCGCCACCCTTGATCTTCTGTAAGGTGCCAGTGGAACGAGTTCATTTTGTGAAGGGCAAGCGTGTCCAGATACTTCTTGATCCACTCCACGGGCATGATGTGCCGGCCGACATCTAAGTGCGCGCCGCGCCAGCCGAACCGGGGTACGTCTTCAATCCACACGCACGGAACCTTGACCGCTTCCTTGGATCGAGCCTTGCCAAACGTCCAAGTGGGCATGAGCTGACGCAAGGTTTGGACTCCGTAGAACGCGCCCGGGGCGTCGGTGGAAACAATGCGAATTCCGTCTGGCGTCACCGCTAGTCGATAGCCTTCTTTACCCAGGTGCTTCAGGCTGGGGTCGATGGAGAGCGTGATGCTGTTCTTGCTCGTCTCTTTGCCTGCGGGTAGGGCCAGGCCGGTGCTGGGAGCGAGGTAACCGCGAAGCTGGTCGGCAACTTTGCCGAGCTTGCCACTCGCGATAAGGACCGTGTTTTGGTCGACGGTGAAAGTGCCTTCCTGCTCAATCAGGGTTTTGGGGCGCGGCACCAATCCTAGTTCGGGCGGGTTGGTGGGGGCGGCGGCAAATTCGCTTCCTAGGGCGGCGGTGGCTAGGGCAATGACTCCAATCACGGTGCCCCAATTCTAACCGGAATGAGGCCCCTGGGGTGAGTGCCTGCGTGAGTGCCTGAGTGGGGCGCGGGGCGAAGACAAGGCTGAAGCCAAAACCCCATCGAGAGAGGAGCCGATTACCAGGTAAAGCGCAGCCCGCGCACATCCCCTGGCCCAACGATCTATAATCACTGTGAATTCGTATTCTTTAGGCGAATTCTTGAGTTTTGGTGAAAAATGACCCTTCGAACCGCTGATATTGCCCCGATCGCCCTACCAAAGGCGTTTTCTGGCTTAGACCGATTGGCGCGCAACCTGTACTGGGCGTGGCATCCAGAAGCCCAATCCGTCTTCCAGCAAATAGACCCCGTCCTGTGGGCGCAGGGAGTGGGACCCGTGCGGTTGCTGCAAGAAACCAAGAATCTCACCGAGGCAGCGAAGGATCGCAAGATCGCCGCCGCCGCCCGAAAAGCGGTGCGCAAGTTCGATGCTTACCTCAGCGAAACCGAAACGTGGTTCAACCAACAAGGCGGCGATAAGGATCGCACCATCGCCTACTTCTGCGCGGAGTTCGGCCTGCACGAATCGTTCGCGCTCTACAGCGGAGGCCTCGGAATTCTTGCCGGAGACCACGCCAAAGAAGCCAGCGACATGGGCCTGCCGTTCGTAGGCGTGGGTCTGTTCTACCGCCGAGGCTTCTTTAAGCAGATGATCGACCGAGACGGTCGGCAGGAGCACTTTTACGGCACCTTCGCCCCAGAATCCTCGCCTGCGCTGGCGGTCATCGACCCTAAAACGGATGCGCAACTCAAGATTTCCGTCGAGCTTCCGGGGCGACAAGTTCACGCGGCGGTTTGGGCCGTTCCGGTGGGGCGTATCAACATTTTGATGCTGGATACGGATCTCCCCGAGAACGCCACCGAAGATCGACCGATCACATCTCAGCTATACACCTCCGGTCGAGACATGCGTCTGCACCAAGAGATCGTGCTGGGTGTGGGTGGCGCGCGGGCGCTGGCCGCGCTGGGCATCGCTCCTTCCACGTGGCACATGAACGAAGGACACTCCGCCTTCTTGCTGCTGGAGCGATTGCGCGGCCTCACGGCGGCGGGCACCTCACTCAAAGAGGCTCAAGCGAAGGTGAAGGCAGAGAGCATTCTCACGATCCACACTCCGGTTCCGGCAGGCAACGAGCGGTTCCACGTGGACCACGCCACCAAGGTTTTGGCGGGACTACTGGAAGGCTCGAAGCTGAAGATCGAAGAGATTCTGGCGCTGGGTCGAGATTCAGAAGACGACAAGGAGCAGTTCGACCTCACCGGATTCGCGCTGCGCCACAGCCGAATGGCGAACGGCGTGAGCCTGCTTCACGGAGAAACCGCCGACGGCACCTGGCGCAAGGTCCACGGTCGAGAAGTGATCGGCGTGACCAACGGCGTGCACATGCCCACCTGGTTGGGCGCAGAGATGAAGCATCTGTTCACCAAGAAGGGCGCATCGTTTGATCCGGTGACCGTGCTCGAGGTCGAGCCTCGTGCCGATGCGACCGCCAAGGCGCACCGAGCGGAGTGGAACAAGATCGACAAGGTCACCGACGGCGACCTGTGGCAGGCGCACATGAAGCAAAAGCGAACCCTGGTGGAGTTCGCTCGGCGGCGATTGTTCTTGCAACACGCTCGGCACGGCGAGGGTCCGGATGAGCTGCGCGAGTGGCTGAACAGCCTGGATGAGAACGCGCTCATCATTGGCTTCGCGCGCCGATTCGCCACCTACAAGCGCGCATCGCTGCTGTTCTCTAACGAGCGTCGTTTGCTGAAGCTGCTCAACGACCCCAAGCGACCCGTGCGCATCGTCTTTGCGGGCAAGGCTCACCCGGCGGATCGAGACGGTCAGGCGTTGATTCAAAAGGTGTACGAACAAACCCAGCGACCCGAGTTCAAGGGCAAAGTGTTCTTGCTAGAGGAGTACGACATGGAAGTGGGTCGAATGCTGGTGGGCGGCGTAGACGTGTGGCTCAACAACCCTCGACGCCCGCTAGAAGCGTCTGGCACCAGTGGCATGAAGGCGGCGGCGAACGGCGTTCCCAACGTGTCTATCTTGGACGGCTGGTGGGATGAAGGTTTCGACGATCGCCAAGGCCGAGCGAACGGCTTCGCGATCGGGGGGCGAGAGACTTCTTCGGACGACAAAGAGCAGGATCGAGCCGACGCTCAGGCGCTGTATCGAATCTTGGAGAAGGAAGTGCTGCCGAAGTTCTTCCGCCGCGATCGTCGGGGCGTGCCGCGTCAGTGGGTGAAGATCATGCGGCGGTCTATCGCCAGCAGCGTGTATGCGTTCTCCACGTTCCGCATGTTAGAAGACTACATGGCGGAGATGATCGGTCTCAAGAAGACGCCGTAGGTTGTCGGCTTGTTGTGCCCCGCGGTCCTGTTGTTAGGGTCGCGGGGCTTTTTCGTTGGTACTACAATTCCTGGCTGATATCGATTACGGATGCTCCGCCGCTGTTGTACGATGAAGAGGTCGACCCGCCTCCGCCGAGCGCCCAATGAGATTTGGAGTCACGAGGTACTCGAGTCTCAAATACCAAGGAAAAGCACTTGACGCTGTCTATTGACTCAATCCGGGAGTTCATTAAGCGAGAGAACGAGCTTCACCTGCGTGGGAGAACACCCAAAGAGGCGAACGCAATCCTAGTTCGTAACCTGAACGGTTTGGACGTGGCGCTGATGCTCAGTATTCCCCTGCTCGCCCTAATGGGTGCAGCTTGCAGTGCCGTCTATTCGTGGTCTCTTATCCCGGGACTGACCTTGATTTTGGTTGTTACAGTCGTCGCCCTATCTTTTCTCTTCAACCCACGGTTCGTGGATAGCCTGTTTCTGACGTCTGTCGGAACTGTCGTACTCTGTGGCGTGGGCTTCTCGTTCTCACCTTCGACGGGAGGGGCGATGTTGTTTGGCATCTGTGCCCTAGG
>CAYYJX010000114.1:0-6454 GCA_964471545.1 uncultured Fimbriimonas sp.
TTTCCGCTGGTTGTCTTCCAAACCGGTTCGGGCACACAGTCCAACATGAACGCGAACGAGGTGATTTCGAACCGTGCGATTGAGATTGCCGGTGGAGTCCTTGGTTCGAAAGATCCGGTTCACCCCAACGACCACGTAAACCGCGGCCAGAGCTCCAACGATACATTCCCGACCGCCATGCACATTGCGGTCGTCGAAGAACTCCATAAGCAGCTGTATCCGAAGGTTAAGAAGCTCCGCGACACCCTCGCGGCGAAGTCGGAAGCTTACAAAGATATCGTTAAGGTCGGGCGTACACACCTGCAGGACGCTACGCCGATCACTTTGGGCCAAGAGATTGGTTCCTGGGTTGCCCAGATGGACTATTGCTTGGCAGAGGTCGCATCGGCCGAAAAGGGCCTATACGATCTCGCCATTGGTGGAACGGCCGTTGGAACGGGTCTCAACGCTCACCCGCAATTTGGTGACAAGGCGGCGGAGTACTTCGCGAAGTCGACCGGATTTCCTTTCCGAAGCGCAGAAAACAAGTTTGCGGCATTGGCAGGCCACGACGCCCTGGTCACAACTTCGGCTGCGCTAAGAACGCTCGCGGGTGCCCTGATGAAGATGGCAAACGACGTTCGGTGGCTCGCTTCGGGGCCTCGAAACGGCATTGGTGAAATTGTCATCCCGGAGAACGAGCCGGGTAGCTCGATCATGCCTGGAAAGGTAAACCCCACCCAGTGCGAAGCCATTACAATGGTGGCAGTCCAGGTATTCGGATGCGACGCGGCGGTCGCCTTCGGCGGCTCGCAAGGCAACTTCCAGCTGAACGTCTTCAAGCCCGTGATGGTGCACAACGTGCTCACCTCCATCCAACTGCTCGGCGATGCATGCGAGGCGTTCAACGATAACTGCGCGGTTGGCATCGAGCCGAACCTCGAAAAGATCGAGCACAACCTCGGCATCAACCTCATGCAGGTGACCGCCCTTAACCGACACATCGGTTACGACAAGGCCGCTGCCATCGCTAAGAAGGCCCACAAGGAAGGCCTCACCCTTAAGGAAGCCGCACTTGGTCTGGGTTACCTAACTGAAGAGCAGTTCGCCGACTGGGTGAAGCCCATCGAGATGACCTACCCAACCGCCTAGCCGGAGGGGGTGGCAAAAAATAAAGCGGGGACCTTCGATGGTCCCCGCTTTTTTATGCGAAAGGCGAGAAGAGCTTAGCCCTTCTTCTTGAGTCTCTCTTTGAATTCCTTGCGGAACTTGAGAACTTTGGGAGCGACGATTGCCTGGCAGTAGCCGGCGTTCATCTTCATTCGTTCCATTGGGGAAGCCTTTTCGAACTTGACGAAGTAGTCTTGGTGATACTCTTCGGCGCGGGTGTAGTTCTTCAAGGGCTCCAGGGTGGTGACGATCTTGTTCGGCCAAACCTTGGCGTCCGTGATTTCTTTGATCACCTCTTGAGCCATCTGCTTTTCTTCCGCCGTTCGGAAGAAAACGGCAGAGCGGTACTGGGTTCCAACGTCTGGACCTTGGCGGTTCAGCTGCGTAGGATCGTGAATGGTGAAGAAGAGCCGAAGAAGATCTTTCGGATCGAGCTTGTCTGCGTCGTACTTCACCCGAACAACTTCTGCATGGCCTGTGAGCCCGGAGCAGACCTCGGCATAGGTCACGCCTGCTTTCGGTCCCCCTGCGTAGCCGCTTTCGCACTCCACGACACCCTCGAGATCGTCATAGATTGCTTCAATGCACCAGAAGCAACCAGCCGCGAGATAGAGTTCAGATACGTTCATAGGTTGGTCTTGATTCTTTGTTTTTGGAGCCTGGAACTTGGGCTTGTACTGACCCATCGGGTCGGCGGTCGCAACCGTTCCACATCCTCCAAGGGTCAAGAGACCCAAAAAGCCGAGTAGCTGAGGCACTAGTTTCATGTCCGCGATCTTCCTTAGACATCTACGTTGCGATGGGTGTGTTCAATCCCCATCATAGCGTGCATGTGAGAATCAGAAGGTTCTAAACCGAGGAATGGTTCCCCTGCAGGTTGACTCGCGCGTTAGCTTAGGTCAAATCCAAGATCCTTAAGAGCAAACTCTAAGGAAATTGGGGTGACCGGCTTTCGAACGAACGCGTCTGGTTTCCAAGGGAAATCCCCTTCGCGAACACCTTCAAGCGAGAAGTCGTCAGCGCTCGCAAGAATTGCCTTGGTGGAGGCAAGGAGCCCTTGCTCATGGGCCTGTTTGAGCATGCTCGGACCGTCGAGATTCGGCATCATGATGTCTGAAACAATGAGGCTGAACGAGCCCTCGTTCAGTTTTTGAAGACCGTCTCTCCCGTCTTCCGCTTCGACGACCGCAAACCCAACGGATTTCAGATATTCGGTCACGAATCGCCGCAAGTGTGGCTCGTCGTCGGCAACAAGCGCCGTGAGTTTTTTTGCTTCTAGCGATTCAGACATGATCGGCTTGTACGATACACCTAAAGTTCCCCGGAAGTCACCGCAAGACGGAGACCCGGGGAACTTTCTTTAGCGTTAGCGAGGGGCGTTTTGTGCCGTCCAGCGAATGCCTTCTTCGATCGTCTTGAGGAAGAGAATCTCCGAATAGCTTTCCTTGGTGTGTCCGCCGCCCGTGTACCAAGATCGACCCTTACCGACCGTCTTGTACCACATGATCGGGTGATCCCCCATGTCACCGCCTTTGTAGGTGGATTCATCCAGGGTTGCCAACACCTTTGCTCCTGCTCGAGGGTTTGCGCGGTAGTTGTACCACTCGTCAAATCGCGGCCAGTAAGCGGGCAGGAATGACGTGGTCGGGTGCTTGTGATCTTCCACTTTGATCGTGGCTAGTTGGATGGCCGGGTGGCTCTTGAAATAGCCTCCTACGACCTCCCCATAGAACGGGCACTCGTACTCAGTGTCTGCTGCGGCATGAATCCCGACGAATCCACCGCCGTTCTTCACGAAATTCTCGAAGGCTGATTCCTGCGAGGCGTTGAGGATGTCTCCAGTGGTCGACAGGAAGACGATCGTCTGATACTTCTTGAGGTTCTCCGGCGTGAACACGCTGGAGTCTTCGGTCGCATCAATTTCCCATCCGTTCAGTGCGGCCATCGTCTTCAGAGCCGCCACTCCGGTCGGGATAGAGTCATGCCGGAATCCGCCTGTTTTCGAGAAAACCAAGACGCGCGTCTTGGGCGTCTGCGCCAAACCGATCACGGGCAGCTTGTTGAGCGTGTAAAACACGTCGCCTGCCCAAAGCGGTCGACCACTCTTGGAGTCGGCCTTTATGCGCCAGTGCAGGACGCGATCCTCTTTGAGTCCGTCGAGCTTAACTAAGAAGGTGCGGTTGTCGGAACCGATTCGAGAGACCGATCGGACCTCGAGGGTTTCTCGGTTCTTCTTATCGCCGCCGTACTCGACCGTGGGTTGGTAATTCCAACTTCGGACAAATAGGTCGTCTTTCTTAAGCGTCGTCTTGAGAGGTTCGCTGAACGTGACTCGGAATCCGTCTTGCTGAATCTTGACCGAATCGATCTCAAATACGGGCTTCCCGGTAGGCCGAATCTTCTGAAGGCCAAAGGTCGTCCATTGTCCGGTTTTCGGGTCGGTCCAGGCCCAGCTTTCGCTTGCCCCGATTCCGCCAATGTAAAGGTGACCGTCTGGTCCCCAAACAAGACGGTTTGTTCCAACTTCGAATCCTTGGCTGTATTGGACAACTCCACCCTGCCATACACCACGAACCTTCTCCAACCAAGCGCGTCGAAGTCCGCCGTACTTAACGTCCGAAATCAGCACTTGGTCTTTGTAGGGGCCGGAAGGAATCGCAACCGTTTGTCCAGGACTGTTCGCACACTCGCCTTGTGGCAAATGCAGAGCGGGCGGTGCCAGAGGGCTGTACTCGTACGGACCGGGGACTCCGCCATTCGGATACTCCTTCGTTTGGAAAGTGCTGTTGTTGTAGTGGCCGAAGAATGATCCAGGCTGAACAACGTTCAGCTTGTTCGACGGTTGCCAAGAGCCTTGATTCTCGCCGACTAGGATGAGTCCCCAAGGTCCATTAGAAATTCCGTTCGGCGTTCGGTGTCCACCGGTAAGGAACTCAATGTTAGCCAGGGGCGCTTCCGGACGATATTTATCCGGATCGATTGCGAACGTGCAGCCTCGGAAGGGCGGGTTCGGACCATTAATGCCCGGCGCGTTGAACGTAATGGAAGTGCTCAGGGCTGCGTAAAGCTTTCCGTCTTTGTGAGCAAGGCCAAACGTGAAATGGTGGTAGTTGTCAGAAATCCATCCTGATCCAACGGTTTTGCGCTTCTCGTAAGAACCATCACCATCGGCATCGATGAGCTCCGTAATCTCCTTGCGCTGGGCAAGAAAAACGCGATCTTTGCCGTCTTTGCCGGGAAGAACACAAAGCCCAAGGGGCTCCTGTAAAGCGGTTGCGACCTCCCGGACGACGGGTTTCGGATTGTCGCCCGTGACTCCGTCGACGCGGTAGAGCTTGCCGTCGGCGAGATCGGGCAAGAACTGGCCGGATTGGTTCGGCTTGAAGTTGCTCACCAGAAGCGAGCCGTTGGAGAGGAACGCCAACGCGCCCACTTGAGGCTTGAAGTCATCGGGTCGAATCTTGACGACTTCCCAGCCGGGGTGGATGGTCTCAAGCGGCAGTCCCGAGCCGGGTTTCATGACAGGGCCCAAGCCCATGATGGCTTTCGCACCAGGGGAGACCACTCGAGTGATATTTGCCTGTACCCGGGTGGACTCGCCGCCCATCACTTCAAAGTCGGCTCCGTTTCGCGTCCATTCGAGCTTGAGTTCTTCGCCGCCGCTGTTCTCAAAGTATCGGACGCGCACCTTATGCCAACCTTGCGAAAGCTGAAGCTTGGCGACTTCGGTTTTGGGAGCGTGGACACCGTCCATCGTAAGGAAGGACTTACCGTTGATGAAGAGTTCGGATCCATCGTCTGAGGTCAGCCGGAAGCTGTATTCGCCCGCTTTTGCCGCGAAGAACTCGCCCGTCACTTCAGCATAGAACTGATCGTTCAGTCCGAACTTGCCGTTCGGAATATCGAGCTTGTCGATCAGTCGGTCTATGTTTGGCGTTTGGTTGTTTACGAGGGTCGGAAGCTCCTCGATGTTCTGCGAAATGAGATAGAGCCTCAATGTGAGACCCGGCTCGTAGGTCCCAACTTGCGATGGGAAAGATGTCTTGCCCGGATTCAGCAAGAGCAGGCCCGCGACGGCGAGGGAAATCATCCCCATATCTTAACGGTTCTCAAAAATCTTGGAGTCCTAAACTTGCACCACGTCTGGAGCGAAGGCTAGAAAGGTCGGAATCCTCACCACAAACTTCCACCCGTCGTAGAATGGAGGGGTGCTGCCTACATTCGTAGCAACCGCCATGCTCGCATTTTCTGCCTTGGAGTTCGCCTCGGCTCCGGAGGCGCCTAATCCTCAGTCGGTTGACTATTGGGCGGGGGCGGATATGTCCTTCTTGCCCCAATACAAAGACCTCAAAGCTGAGTTCAAAAGAGGTGGAAAGACGATTGATCCCCTCAAGGTTCTCAAAGAGACGGGGTCGAATGTGTTGCGGCTGCGTGTGTGGGTGAATCCGAAGGACGGCTACTGTTCAAAAGAGCACACTCTCAAGCTTGCCAAGGACGCTTGGAAAGCCGGACTTCGGCTCATGATCGATTTTCATTACTCCGATTGGTGGGCTGATCCTGGCCATCAGGTGAAGCCAAAAGCGTGGGAAGGCCTGAGCGTTGTAGAGATCGCACAAAAAATCGATGAGCACACGTTTGATGTTCTCGATGCCTTAGTGAAGCAAGGGACTCCTGCCGACCTCGTACAAGTTGGCAACGAGATACGAACAGGAATGGTATGGCCAGAGGGTCAGCTTTGGACCAAAGAGAAGGGAAGCAGCGAAGAAGCATTTAACAACCTGGTTGTCTTCCTCAAAGCCGGTGGTCATGCTGTTAAAAGGATCGCTGCAGCAAAAGATAGTCGAGATGGAAGGATGGTTACGCCCAAGATCATCATTCACAACGACGCAGGCGGAGATTTCAAGGGGACACCTGCTTGGTACGTGAAGATCGCTCGGGCTCAAGTTCCTTTCGATTACATCGGGTTGTCCTACTATCCTTGGTGGCACGGCTCTCTCGCTGATTTGGAAAAGAACATGACCGCCTTAGCTGAAAACGTTAAGACGCCGATGATCGTCGTGGAGACCGCCTATCCGTTCACTCTTGAGTGGAAGGACAAAGAAAACAACTTTGTTGGCAAAGCGGATCAACTCCAGACGGGCTTCGATGCCACGCCCGCAGGTCAGGCAAAGTTTTTGAGAGCGCTTCACGCAACAGTAAAGAAGGCTCCTGGCGGTCTTGGTAGGGGCGTTGTTTATTGGGCGCCGGAATATGTGGCACACGAAGGGATTCAAACGCCTTGCGAGAATCTTTGCCTCTTCGATTT
>CAYYJX010000114.1:6474-9045 GCA_964471545.1 uncultured Fimbriimonas sp.
CGCGACGGCCCTCTCAACCAGGCTCCCTCGGGAGAAGTCTTTTGGCTGTCTCAATGATCGCCGTCCTTGGGGTCGCCCTGGTGGTTCCCGCACAATCGACCGCCGGATCGGCGATTCAAGCTGAGACGGTCATCACCCCGGAACAGGCGGCATTCTTTGAATCACGTATTCGACCCGTTCTTGTTGAAAACTGTCTCGGATGTCACGGTGCGAAGACGCAGATGGCAGGTGTACGGCTCGATTCAAGAGCCGCTGCAATAGGAAAAGTTGATTCGGGCCAGATCGTGGTCCCCGGAAAGCCGAATGACAGCCTTCTCATCAAGGTTATTCGCTACAACGGCCCGATCAAGATGCCCAAATCGAAAAAGCTCCCCGCTAACCAAATCGCAGATTTGGAGGCTTGGGTGGAGATGGGAGCGCCTTGGCCAAAGAGTGGGCCCTCGATATCATCCGCGACGAACAACACCGCACTTTGGAGTTTGCGCCCGCTAAGTCGTCCGGCAGTCCCGAAAATCGCTGGAGACACATGGTCGAAAACGGAAATCGACCCTTTCATCCTGAAGTCGCTTAAGGCTGCCGGGTTGTCACCGACTGCGGCCGCAGACAAGCGAACACTCATTCGGCGCCTCTCTTTTGACCTACTTGGACTTCCGCCGACGTTTGAGGAAGTGTCGGCTTTCGTCGGTGACAACTCTGCTACCGCGTACGAGAAGCTTGTCGATCGATACCTTGCCTCGCCACGTTATGGAGAGAGGTGGGCGCGTCACTGGTTAGATGTGGCGAGGTATGCCGACACCAAGGGGTACGTCTTCGAGGAGGATCGCAACTATCCCCATGCTTACACCTATCGAAACTGGGTGATCGATGCCCTTAACCGAGACCTTCCGTACAACCGCTTTATCGAAGAGCAGCTTGCGGCCGATCTTTTGCCGGGTGCCATGGAAGCAGACGACCGCAAGTCGCTGGCTGCGATGGGTTTCCTTACGGTGGGTCGAAGGTTCCTAAACCAGGTCCCGGACATCATCGACGATCGGATCGACGTCACCACCCGCGGATTCATGGGCTTCACCGTTGCTTGCGCCCGGTGTCACGACCACAAATTTGATCCTGTGCCAACGCAGGACTATTACTCGCTTTACTCCATCTTCAATTCAACGAAAGAGGCCGAGATTCCCACGTCGCCGAAGGCAATTCGAGACCCTTGGGAGCGACAAAGGGCAAAGTTGGTCAATGCTTTCCAATCGGAAAGGCAACTGGTGGCGGATCAAGTCAAGGCCCTGCGCAAGAACCAGGATCTTCCGGCTGACGTGAAGAGTGTCCTCCAGGGCGTGCGAGAAGAAGTTGTTCCCACCGGAGACGTTCTCAGCAAGCTGAAGAAGGCCTTTGAGCCCAATGCTCAGAAACGACATTCGGAACTTGAGGTCGAGATGGCAACGCTCTCCAAAGAAATGCCTCCCTCGCCGGAATTCGCAATGGCGGTGCTGGAAGGGGACAACCCTCACGATGTCCCCGTGTTCAAGCGAGGGAATCCAGGCAACCCGGGCGAGATTGCACCGAGAAGGTTCCTAGCGGCACTCACGCCTTCTGGTAAAGATCGTGAGCATTGGAAAAAGGGAAGTGGGCGTTTGGAACTTGCCAAGGCCATCGCCTCTCCGGAGAATCCGCTCACCCCGCGCGTCATCGTCAACCGAGTCTGGATGCATCACTTTGGGCACGGGCTCGTACGAACGCCCTCGGACTTTGGATTCCAAGGAGAAAAGCCTTCTCACCCGGATTTGCTGGACTACCTGGCGAGTCGATTCATCAAGGAGGGCTGGTCGCTTAAGAAGCTCCATCGTCTCATCGTGACGTCGGCGACATATCGCCAAGGTTCGATGGGAACCTCCCAGCACTACGCCAAGGATCCGGACAACAGGCTTTTGGGGCGGATGAACCGACGTCGTCTTGGGTTAGAGGAGATGCGAGACGCAGTGGTGGCGGCGACGGGCAATCTAGACGTTGGCGCCGTTGGTGGTAAGTCGGTTGACCTTTGGTCTCAACCGTTCTCAAAGCGTCGAGCGGTCTACGGGTTTGTTGAGCGTCAGAACCTCCCAGGAATCTTCCGAACCTTCGACTTTGCATCTCCGGATACGACCAACCCCAAGAGATTCCAAACGACCGTTCCTCAGCAGGCCTTATTCTTTATGAACTCGCCATTCGCGATCGATCACTCCCATCAGATCGCCAAGCGGCCAGAGGTCGCAGCGGCAACTGACGCGAAAGGGCGAGTCAGGGCAATCTACCGATTAGTCTTGGGGCGCTCTCCTTCCGAATCGGAACTGGCTGCCGCATCGAGCTATTTAGGAATCCCGGTTCCCCCTGCCTCCCCCTCGCCTGCGTGGGAATACGGGATTGGAGCCATCGAAGGTGATCGGGTCGTCGCTTTCCGCCCGCTCGGCTATTTCGCTGGAGATCACTACCGAGTCTCAGAAGCCTTCCCGGATCCTAACATCGGTTTTGCTCTGCTCAATGGCGCGGGCGGACACCCGGGCCGAGACGACCGCCATGCCGTTGTGCGCCGATTCCGAGTTT
>CAYYJX010000115.1:0-264 GCA_964471545.1 uncultured Fimbriimonas sp.
ACTTTTTCCGACCACGTTCTGCCGGGATCTCCGCCCCACTGTCCGTTTTAGTTCGTCAGAGACCCCTGATGGTTCTATCTAACTCATAAAAGTTGAACCTCTCTGGAGTTCCACGCGAGGAGAGCGCCCAGATAAGTCTCCAACTGCGCTCTCCAAAACCTGAGCCCCTCGACTAGTACCCGCTGTTGTTCACAGCCGTGGCAACGATCGGCTCCATGCCCAGCGACACCCGCGCCGCGTTGAGCATCTCCGCTGTCTTGGAGG
>CAYYJX010000115.1:313-8655 GCA_964471545.1 uncultured Fimbriimonas sp.
CCCAGTTCTCGAACCTTGAGCAGGGTTTCCAAATCTCGAACGCCGCCCGCCGCCTTCACCTGCACATGCGCAGGGGAGTGCTTGCGCATGAGCGCCAGATCTTCCAAAGTCGCGCCGGTGGGGGCGTAGCCCGTGCTCGTCTTCACCCAATCCACCCCGATCTCGCCGCAGATTTCGCAAAGCCGAATCTTCTGATCGTCGTTGAGATACGCATTCTCAAAGATGACCTTCAACTTTTGACCCGCCGCGTGCGTAACGTCGCAAACCGCGCGGATATCCGCCTCAACGTAGCTCCAGTCTCCAGAAAGCACCTTGCTGACGTTGACCACCATGTCCAACTCCTGACCGCCGTCCTTCAACGCCTGGTCGGCCTCAAACACCTTCGCAGCCGTGGTATGTCCGCCGTGCGGGAATCCGATGGTGGTAGACGGCTTTACCGTGGTGCCCGCCAGCATCTCCGAGCACATTGCAAGCGCATACGGCATGATGCACACGCTGGCGCAATCGAACTGCTTCGCCAGTTCGATGCCTTGAACCAGATCGTTCATTGCCATGGTCGGGTTTAGCAACGAGTGGTCGATCATTTTCGCGAGATCAAGATAGGTGTAATTCATGAGGTTGCTCGGTCTTTGGTTAGGGCGGTTTCAATAGCCTCGGTCGGTGACAAATTGTCTTAAATAGGTGTGGCTTTGCTTAAGTGCGGCTAGGCGACCGCTGAGGCTTTGCTCATAAGCGCGATCTTCGACTTCCACGCACACCGGACCCGTATAGCCGGTATCGGTGAGCACGCTAAAGAATCGGCCCCAGTTCACCTCTCCAAAGCCGGGAAGCTTCGGCAGGTGGTATTCCAGCGGGTTCGCCATGATCCCCACATCGTTCAGTCGGACTCGATCGACCCGGGCGTCTTTGGCATGAACGTGATGTAGCCGATCTTTGAACTCCATGAGCGGAGCGATCGGATCCATCATCTGCCACACCAGGTGAGAGGGATCGTAGTTGAGGCCTAGATTCGGACTCTTGAGGTCGGCGAAGAGTCGGCGCCAAATCTTGGGGGTCGTGGCAAGGTTTTTGCCACCGGGCCATTCGTCAGCGGTAAAGAACATAGGGCAGTTCTCAATGCCGATCTTGACGTTGTGCTTGTCGGCATGAGCCACAATGGGCTCCCAAACCGCGAGCATCGCATCCCATTGGTCGTCGACAGACCGGGACGGGTCTCGACCGATGAAGGTGTTCGTTCTATAGACGCCCAACTTGGCGGAGCACTCGATGACATTCATCAGATGCTCCCGAGCCACCTCGGCTTCTTCTTTCACCGGAGTGAGCAGGTTGGGGTAGTACCCAAGGCCGCTAAGCGTGACGCCTCGGGAAGAAAAAGCCCGTTGAATCTCGTCAACGGGCAGGGAAGCGGGGTTCGAACAGTCGATGTGGGTCACTCCGGCATAGCGTCGTTCCGCTTTGCCCACAGGCCAGCACATCACTTCCACGCAGTCGTAACCGAGCTCTTCCGCTGTGTCTAGAACAAACTCCAGCGGCTGCTCGGCAAGAATGGCGCTTACGAACCCCAGTTTCACGGTTTACGCTCCGACTTTGACCCAGCCGCCTTGTTGCGCGCTCTTCATGATGGCGTCGCAGAGCAACAGCTCGCGGTGACCGTCTTCAAAGCTGGCGAACGGGTTGAGCGGCTGATTGCCTCGAATGGTGTCGTAGAACGACTTGAAGCACATCTTGAAGGTGTCCGGGAATCCTTCTTGGTGTCCACCCGGGTAGCCCGTGAACGATCGTGCCGCATCAGAGAGCAGGCTCGGGTCTTTGGCAAGGGCCATGTTGGGCTGCTTTCTCGATCCCACCCAAAGGGTGTTCGGGTGAGCTTCGCTATCCCAAGCAACGGCTCCTTCTTGTGCGCTGATCTCCAGCTGTAGGGTGTTCTTTCGACCCGCGGTGGTTTGCGATACCCAAAGCGTTCCAATAGCGCCGTTGGAGAAACGGAAGAGAATCGCGGCTTGGTCTTCGGTCTCGATGGGGATGGACTGAAGGGCGCTCTCGTCGATCTGCTGCTCTTTGCCGGTAAAGGTTTGGACTTCGCCAGAAGGTCGGCGTCGGTGCTTGTGAACGATGTTCAGTTCGGCGCAGACTTCGGTGATCTCGAGTCCGGTGATGGAGTGGACGAGGTCTAGCCAGTGGGTGCCGATATCGGCAACGGCTCGAAGGGTGCCACCCTCAGCAGACAGGACTCGCCAGTTGTAGTCGGTGTCGTACAGCAGCCAGTCTTGAACGTAAGCGCCGCGCACACCAAAAATGCGACCCAGCTCGCCGCTGCGGACTCGTTGCCGAGCTTCGATGGCCATCGGATAGAAGCGGATGTTGTAGTTGACTCCGCAAACCAATCCGCTCTTGGCGGCTCGTTGAACGAGGTCGGCGGACTCGATGGAGGTCATCGCCAGGGGCTTCTCGCAAAGAACGTGCTTGCCTGCCTCAATCGCCTTACAAACCTGGGAGTAGTGCAGGCTGTTCGGCGTGGTGATGTGCACGGACGTGACGTTGGGGTCGGCCAAGAGGTCGTCTACGGTCGCGTATCCCTTGGGCAAACCCAAGCGGGCGGCAGACTTCTCAGCTTCCTCCGGAGAGCGATCGGCAACGCCCAAAATGGGGATTCCGAGTCTGCGGAGAGCTTCAATGTGGGTGGGACCCATAAAGCCCGCACCGATGATGGCGGCAGAGATGTTCGACTGGCCAGACATACTCTCATAGCCTAGCATCCGGCGCGTTTTGGGTGATGTAACGATCTTGAAAAGCGGTGAAAAATGAGTTCACCCACCGGGCGCAGGCGGTTTGAGGTATAACTCTGGCGTTCTCTGAAGACAGCAGGTGGAAACTTAATGTTCCGATTCGTCGGAACGCCAGCCGAGGAGTGAAAGATCGAGGTCGAACGTCTGTTCGAATTCGCATCGCCGAGCCTTGCTCGGACTCTTCTGCGCTCCCCCGCTTTCGTTTGCAGAACTAGGTGCGAACCAATGCCTACCGCAGAAAAAGAACGCACAATCGAGCAAGCGAGGGAGTGGTACTCGAAATCCGTCGGCGTCGTATTCGCCGACTATCGTGGCCTGTCCAACAAGGAAATCCAAAAGGTGCGAGCAGACCTTCGAAAGAAGGGCGGCGAATTGCACGTCATTAAGAACACCTTGTTCCGACGCGCCGTTGGGGACGAAGTCGTAGACTCGCTCCCAGCCGAGTATCACAACGGCACAACCGCATTCGCCTTCATTTTTGAAGACGAAGCCGGCTGCGCCAAGACGCTTCTCGAGTTTGCGAAAAGCAGCAAGAAACTCGTCGTAAAGGGCGGTTTCTTCAGCGGGAAAACGTTCTCGCAAAAGGATGTAGAGGCTCTGTCCGAACTTCCGCCGCGAGACGTGCTTATCAGCCAAGTCATCGGAGCCATCGCTGCTCCCCTTTCCAACCTCGTTGGTACCGTCGAAGCCCTTTATGCGGATCCGATCCGCACGATTGGCGCGGTGGCAGACAAGGTTGCCGAAGGTGACACCGCTGCTTAAGCCCCACGAAGAAATCAACACTAGACCCGCGAAAGCGAAAACGAATTAACCAGGAAAATAACAATGGCAAATACCGTTGAAACCATTATCGAACAGATTAGCGGCCTTACCGCAATCGAGCTCAGCGAGCTCAAGAAGGGCCTTGAGGACAAGTTCGGCGTAACCGCCGCAGCTCCGGCGTTCAACCCGGCAATGTTCGCAGGCATGGCTCCTGCAGGCGGCGGCGCTGCTGCAGCTGAGGAAGAGAAGACCGAGTTCGACGTCATCCTTTCCGACGCAGGCGCAAGCAAGCTCAACGTCATCAAGGTTGTCCGAGAGCTCACCGGTCTCGGCCTCAAGGAAGCCAAGGACCTCGTCGATGGCGCTCCGCAACCCATCAAGCAAGCCACCAGCAAGGACGACGCCGAGAAGATCAAGAAGGCGATCGAAGAAGCCGGCGGAAAGGTCGACATCAAGTAAGCGTTACCAAACGCAAAACCTCTTTGGGCTCCTCCCACGCGGAAAACGCGTCGGAGGAGCCCAATTTGCTTACGACGGGTTTGTTTTGCCAAAAAGTTCGATCAAGTCACCTTTTTCCGGGATGCGTTACGGTATTGCCAAAGAATGACTTCCGAAACGTATCGTCATGGGTTAATGTTAACGTCACAATAAGGGAGTAAGGGTTGTGGCCCTTCACCCAACGTAGGAAAGACACCATGAGGCTAACGCGTGCGGAAAGATGGATCATCTCCAACCAACTGCGAATTCTGGCTTCCTACTTCCCTGAAGAGAAGGAGATTCTCGAGTATCAACGCGAAGCCATTGAGCATGGTTTCGAGCGAGAATACGATTCCATCATCCCGTTTATCGAATCTGACACGCTTTCCGCAGCGGGCTGCGATGAAGTGGTCGAGATCCTAGAGATGTATTGGCAAATGGGCCGAGCCTGCCGCAGACAAACCGAGGGCGGGCTAGAGATCGATGTTCGATTCCCAGGCTGGGATGGCGACAGCGAGTTTAAGCAACGCTCCTACGCTCGGTACTACTGCAAGCAAGGAGACCGCTTTGCCGACATGGGCGATTCCGTTTTCCAAAACGCTCGCCGCCCCATGCTTCCTTCTTACCGAGTGATGCTGGACGAGTGGCGAGACCACCCGCGCAAGTACTCCCTCAGCCTAGAAGACGTCATCGAACTTCTCAAACTGGGCAGTCGCGTGTTGCGACCTCAGGCGTTGGTCACACCTCCCGTTTCCGACGGCGAGTGACGTTTCATACCTACGAATCTTTTGCCAAGGCCTAAGTGAAAGGTCACATGGTTTGGCGCATAGCGGAACCCTGTAACGATCGGCGAGTCCTCGGCGTGTAAACTTTTATCGCCCGCTCGGAGTGGAGGGGCGTTCTTGTGACTCTCCGATGAAAGCCCACCTTGATGAAGTCGATGTCCAACTCCTTGCGCTTTTGCAAGAAGATGGAAGAATCACCAATGCCGATCTTGCGAAGCAGGTTGGTCTTTCTGCACCCAGCGTCCTCCAGCGTGTTCGGGCGCTCGAAAAATCTGGGTTGGTTAAGCGATACACCGCACTCCTAGACGCCGAGAGATTGGGCTACAAGCTCACCGCGCTCACCCAGATTTCGCTGAGCTTGCACGAGGCGCAGCCGATTGAACGGTTCCGAAAAGCGGTTGCCGATATTCCAGAAATCTCCGAGTGCTACCACGTCACCGGCGAATTCGACTTTCTTCTAAAGGTCGTCGTTCGCGACATGAGGCACTACGAGCAGGTGCTGCGAGAGAAGATCACGCGTATTCGCGGGATCGGCAAGATCAGCACGTCGTTTGTTCTTGGAGTGCCCAAGTACAGCACCGACGTGCGACTTACCCAGCAGTAATTCTCAGCTTTGCGTTCGGCTTAGTTGAGGTCGAAGAAGCGATCGATAGGGTCCTGACCGGTGAAGAACTGGTTCAGGGCCTTTTTGCTAACGTGTCCATCTGCCCAGGCGATGATGGCTTTATCGGGCGCATTGGCGTCTGGTCTGCCCCAACAGTCGGCTGCGGCCGGATCACTCGGACGGAGCAAGAACTTTCCGTCGTCACCACACCAACTTCCGTTCACGCTGGACTTGGCAGTAGCAAGGGCAACCGTGTTAGAAGGATCCTGGAGCATGGTGGAGCTGATCGCCTGTTGCGTCTCGAGATTCGAGAAGTCCAGTTCGAGATTAGTCAGGTACCGAGCGTTGTAACCGAAGTGGCTCGTCACCGCTCCCCCCGTATCGAACTTACTGACGTTGCTGCAGGGGCACCACCAGAGTTCCTTGTTCTTGACATAGGGGTCGATCATGTCGTGCCAGATCACCACCGAGGTTGGCGTTCCGTAGGCGCTTAGCGGGAATCTGTCGTCGTTGTCCGATTGGTACATCACGAACGAGACATCGAGCTGACGGAGGTTTGATGCGCAACTGGTGGCTTTGGCTGCAAGTTTGGCCTGCGCGAAAACGGGGAAGAGGATAGCGGCAAGGATTGCGATGATCGCAATAACAACAAGAAGTTCGATGAGCGTAAAGGCGCGACGCACTCCGACATTCTAACGATTCGTGCCGTTTTGTTAACCCGGTAAATGAAAAGAACCCGCGCGAAGGAATCGCACGGGCTCTTTTGCAGGTCGGTTTGGCTTACTTGAGCTCGGAGGCGATGGCCTCGGCAAAGCCAGAGGTCGTTGCGTCGCCGCCAAGGTCGTAAGTCTTTACGCCCTTCTCAAGGGTGGCTCGAAGAGCGCCCTCGATGTTGACCTTTGCTTCGTTCTCGCCAAGGTGCTCGAGCATGAGGGTGCCAGACAGCAAGAGTGCCATCGGGTTCACCTTGTTCATACCGGTGTACTTAGGAGCGGAGCCGTGGACGGCTTCGAACAGTGCGCAACCGGCGCCGTAGTTCGCACCTGGAGCCACGCCCAGACCACCCATCATGCCTGCTGCCAGGTCGCTGACGATGTCGCCGTACAGGTTCGGCATGACCAAGACGTCGTAGTTCTTCCATCGAGTCACCAACTGCATGCATTGGTTGTCAACGATGTTGTCCCAAGCCTCGATCTCCGGATACTCCTCTTTGATTCGGTTGAAGGTCTTCAAGAAGAGACCGTCGCCGATCTTCATGATGTTGGCCTTGTGAACGCCAACCACCTTCTTTCGACCGTTCTTTCGAGCGTATTCGAAAGCGGCTCGGATGATTCGCTCGCTGCCGTATTCGGAAATGAGCTTCACCGAGTGAGCAACCGTCGGGGTTGCCATGTACTCGATCTGAGCGTAAAGGTCTTCCGTGTTCTCTCGGAAGATGACGATGTCCAGATTGTCGAACGGGGTCTTTACGCCCGGAAGGGAATAGACCGGTCGCACGCAGGCGTACAGGTCCAGCTTCTTTCGAAGCGTTACGTTCGGAGAAACCGAACCCTTACCGATGGGCGTGGTCATCGGAGCCTTTAGGCCAATGCCAAGCTCCTTGATCTTTGCGATCGTCTCTTCCGGAACGATCGGCTTGCCTGCCTCAACACACTTGAGACCGGCCTCTACTTCAACCCAGTCGATATCGACCTTTGCCGCCTTGAAGACGGTTTCGACAGCGCCGACCAGTTCTGGTCCGACACCGTCACCACGAATGAGAGCTACTTTGTGAGCCATTTCTTAAAAACTTCCTCTTAGTACGGTTGGGAGAAGGCGTTGACGCCATCGATGCGGAACAGCTTCTGACACTTGGTCCATCGGAAGCCGAGCGAAGTGATGTGATTGACCAGTTCGTCGATTTGGGCGTGCGTTACTTCCTCTTCGCAGAAGTAGCGGCATCGCGGCCAGTCGAGCAGGTCCATCTCCGGAGCCGGGCCTGGGTAGATCCGGGTGCCTCGGTTGGAAATGAGAGCGAGCGTGAACGGCCCAAACTCCTTCGGTACGTCCGGAGTCTCTGCGCTCCAGATATAGATATCAACCCCGTGCAAAGTCATTTTGGTGTGGTTCCTTGAGGGAAAGGGCGTTTCCACCCTTAACCCTGATTATGAACGAGCGCATGCCTATCCTGCCGAACCTACCGGCGAGTTGGGCGTAGGATTGTGGGTATGCCGACGCAATATCACAACTATCCTGTCGAAGTTCAGTGGTCTGGAGGCCGAGACGGTTCGGGAACGATCACGCCGCAAATCAGCGGAAAGTCCATCCCCGTCAACGTTCCGCCGGAATTCATGGGTCCGGGCGGCGAGACCAACCCTGAGGAATTGCTTACTTCGGCGATTGCAGGATGCTATTCGATCACGTTTGGCATCGTCTCCACGAACCAAAAGCTGCCTGTCACCAACTTCAAGTTGGAGGCCACCGGCACGGTCGAACAGAACGGCGCCAACTTCGTTTACAAGCAGATCGTTCTGAAGCCGACCATCACGGTTGCCGCCGATGCAACGGACGACCAAGTGAAGAAGGTCGAAGACATGGCTCATCGAGCCGACAACTACTGCATCGTCACCAATGCGGTCCGTGGGAAGGTTGAAGTCATCCTAGAACCCACGATCTTGAAGGGCTGATTTCGAAGGATCTGGTCCATCGTGCAAAAACCTCTCTAGTGGTCGAGCGCCACGAGGGAGGTTTTATGTTTAACTCCGCAGAACCGGCTCGAACGGCGCCTTTCGCGTGGATTCGTAATCGTGCCCGCAATCGTTGGGCCAGGCACACCAGAAGACGAGAGGAGTGTCACCTGTGTTCACGGTTCGGTGAGCGAGGCGACCATCGATCCAAAGTACAGTGCCTGCCTTCAGTTCGTGACGCGTGGTGACTGCATCGTCGTCC
>CAYYJX010000116.1:0-8385 GCA_964471545.1 uncultured Fimbriimonas sp.
GTGGTAGTTCCAAGGACGGTCTCTACGTTCTTCGCATTGAGTCGCTTCTTCTTGCCTTCGATAATCGCCAGCATTTCCGGCTGAATATCGGTGGCAAGAACCTTTCCATTCGGAGCGACTTTTTTCGCCATCGGGAACGTGAGATACCCCGAGCCTGCACCAAGATCCACCGCGATCATCCCCGGCTTCAAATCGAGAGCGCCAATCAATATCTGCGGCGCTTCCTCGGCGTAACGCTCCGGTCGATCCAGCCAGGGAGCGCCAAAGTGTCCCATCACCTGAGCAATCTCTCGGCCCATGTAGCTCACTCCGATGCCATCTGGGTCGTACTGGTCCAACTGAACGTAGGCGGGCTTTTCTCGGGTGAGCGGGACTCCGTTCGATTGCGGAATCCCGTTCAAAAGGGTGAGTAGGAGGGCGGCGGCGACCTGCATGGTGTGTCTTTAGACTACGACACCTTTGCCTGATTCAACACCGAGATTACGCACCCTGGATCCATCAACAGACTTGGAAGGTCGGCGATCCAAAGATGAGAGTGGACACCTTCCGCGCCGCTTCGTTGATATTGGTCCGATTGATCGGTTGACCATCCAGCGACTTTTCCGCTGCTTCGATGAGGCTGTTTCGGAGCTTGGCATTCTCAGGAGCGTCGAAAAGCGAGAGCAGTCGATCGACCAACTCCGTAGCTGTTCGAACATCGGCCATGATCCGCCCTGCATCGACATTGACTCGCGGGGTTCGGCGACCGCCGCCTGCTTCGCCCTGTTGTCGAAAACCTGCCGGATCGATCCAAAGCGCTTCGGCCCACTTCATACGGGCAACCATGGTCGCGCTCGTAATCCACCCCTTGCCGCTCACCCACCCCGCCACGTCGGGTGGATAGAGAAGTTCCATGCCCATCTCCTTGGTGCTGTTGTGAACGGCGTACCCTTGCGCAAAGCCTGCCGCCGCTGCGATGTTCAGACCGGTTTGTTCGTTGAATCTCGGATTCTCGAGCCCACGTCGGAAGACCGTCTCGCTAATCTGACCCGCGCCGAGTGCTCTTGCCGAAGCGATCGCAAAGTCGATCGGGTTCTTCAACTGACGTCGTACGCACTTGTCCGAATAGAACTCGGGCGAAAGAGCGATCTCGCGAACAAGCGTTTTGATCTGCAGTCCGGAGGCCATAAACTTCTTGGCGATGCGATCGATGATCGACTTCTCTGGCGATTCGTACGCGAACCACTCCCACATCTTGAGGGTGATGTATTCAGCGGTTCGCGGAAGCGGGCAGAGATGGTCGATGACGTCGTCACCGTTCAAGCGACCAGACTTACCGAGAACAGTCTTCATGCCGTCATCGTGCAGTTGGGGATTGAATTGGAAGCGTCCAATAACGAGACGTCCTTCGGGGATTCGTCCTCCGCGAAGCGTGCCATACCCCCAGCCTGTAAACGCTCGAGCCGCCTCTTGAATGTCTTCTTCGGAGTAGTGACCGATCCCGAGAGTGAACAACTCCATCACTTCCCGTGCGAAGTTCTCGTTCGGCTTTCCTTTCACGTTCTCGTTGTTATCCAGCCAATAAAGCATCGCCGGGTCCTTCGAGATCGCCATCAGGAGGTCTTTGAACGAACCGGAGCAGTTCTCTCGCAAGGTCTCAAAGTGGGCCATCATCGCCTCGGTATTAGAAACCTTCTGGGCGCTGGTAGCGAAGTGGTCGTGCCAGAACAGAGTGAGTTTTGCCTCAAGAGGGCGCTGAGTAACTAGGTAGCGGTAGTACACCATCCCAAGGATCACCCGGATGTTGCCGTAACCCCGGCGATTGGTGATATCGGTTTTCTGGACAGCGGCGTTGTCTTCGAGCTTCTCGTAGTTGAGAAGTCGATCGACCGCGGCTTGAACACCACCTTGGCCATAGTATTCGATCTCGGCCTCGCTCGCGCCCAGACCAAATCGTCGGAGCAAATGGGCAACTTTGTCTCGTTCACTCAACGGCATCATGCAGGGAGCGACGGAACTTAACGCAAAGAGTTCACAAGACTCTAACGTTGTCCCTAAAAGACCTAGGACCCTTCGCGGCGGCGGAGGGTCCTAGGGGAGATTGTTCGGAAACCTTACCGAAGCGCCGGCAAGGCGTTCGCGATGTCGCTGATCAGATCTTCAGGATCCTCAAGACCGCAGAACAACCGAACAAACCAGCGCGGGGCGTCGTAGTCGCAAGGCTGAACGTGGCTTGCAACCACCAAACTCTCGAAGCCTCCCCACGAGATGCCCCGTCCGAACAGTTTAAGACGATTGCAGAAGTCCATCACCTTCGCCTTGTCGTCATCCTTGGCCTCGAAGGAGAAGAGGCCCGTGGAGCCCTTCATGGTCTTCAAGAAAACATCTCGCTGCGCAAACGATTCCAGACCGATGTGATGAACGATCTTGACCTCGGGTTGTTGCTCCAACCATCCTGCCACTTGATTAGCGGTCTTCTCGTGGTGGGGTAGTCGAACGGCGAGAGTCCGAGTGCCGCGAGTGAGCAGCCAGGCTTGGAAAGGGCCAAGAAGCGCACCCATCATCAGAACCTCGTTTCGAATGAGGTTATCGATGATTTCCTTCGAGGAGATCACTGCGCCGGCGGTGAGGTCGCTGTGGCCGCTGAAGTATTTGGTGCAACTGTGGCAAACGATGTCAATGCCCATCTCAAGGGGCTTCATCATGAGCGGCGTGTTGTAAGTCGCGTCGATCATGGTGCGAATGCCGCGCTCCTTTGCCCGCTTCGCGACTTCCGGCACATCTTGGAGGCGGAAGGTAAGGCTGGTCGGCGATTCTAGATAGATCAGCCTCGTATTCGCCTTAACCGCGGCGAAGATGGCATCGACGTCTCGACCATCGACAAACGTCGCTTCGACGCCGTACTTGGGGAGGTAGCCCGTGAGGAGCGCCTTCACCGGACCGTAACAACCATCGACGACGATCACGTGGTCGCCGCTCTTGACCTGATTCATGATGGCGATCGTGATTGCGGTCATGCCCGAGGCAAAAACCTTACAAGCCTCGCCGCCTTCCAGATTTGCCAGCTTCTTTTCTAGAAGCTCCAACGAGGGGTTGCTCACGCGGGAGTAGTGGTGAGGAGGCCCGCCCGGGTTGTTCCACATGTTCTCCAAGAGCCCTTCCATGGTGGGGAAGGTGAAGAGGGAGTTTTGGTAAATCGGGGGGACTACAGGCGTTCCGTCCGCAGGACAAGACTCGCCGAAGTGAGCGAGTTGCGTGTTAACGCCGTAACAACCGTCGTTGGCCATCTTAGCCCCTGATTATGGAAGATGAAGAGGCCCGATAAGAGCGAAGGGGCAAGATTGATCTTGCCCCTTTTGATCACGATTACCGTGCGCTGCTAAGAATTAGCGAGTTCAGGAACAACTTTCCGAGTCCGGGCCACAAACCACGGTCGGTTGGATCGTAGGCGAACCACACTACGTGACCCTGACCGTACGGCTCGTCGTGCATGAAGACCGAATTCTTCACCGCCTTCAGGCTTTCTTCTCCCCAACTCCAGCCGGAGAGATAGGTCCGCTCGGCTTCGGCAACGATTTTCACGACCGTACCACCGGACTTCTTCGGCGTGTAGAAAGAACTTCCCTCAACGGGAACGGCGATCTCGGCACCGTTCGGATAACCTGCCGTTAGCAAAGATCGCGGTTCCAGAGTGGCTCGGAAGAGAGAGCCAGGGAGTGAGCGCGTTTCTTCTTTGCCTTCGTCGAGGGTGATCAGACCTGCAGATCCGATGACGGAGCCATCGCCGACGGAGACAAGGGTGCCGCCGTCGCGAACCCAGTCCTTCACCTTTTGGTTGCCCGCGATGCCCGATCCCGAAGGAACGACCAGAATGTTGAAGTCGTTAAGTGCTCGTGTGATCTGGGCGGAGTTGATGGCGACAAACGGCACGTTGAATCGCTTCTCAAACGCGTACCATGCGTAACCCGCCGCCGCTAGGTTCGGTGCAGAACCAAAGACCACGCCGATCTTTGGCTTTTGCAAAGCGACCGTATTGTAGTTGCCCGGTCCAAATCGGCCGCCACCGTCTGGGTAACTCGTTCCAAGAGTTTCAAAGGTGACCTTGCGCGAAGCTTGGACCGCTTCCAGTTTCTTGAGGAGATCGTCTTCGTTTCTTGACGCGAAGATGATGAAGGTGCCGCGGGCAAAGGAGCCCTTGCCTGCTTCGAAATCTTTGGTGGTGACGCTCACCCGAACGTCCTTTGCTAGCAAATCGTGGATTGCCAGAATGTCGTCCTCGTCGGTGTATCGAAGAATGTAGATCGGGGCCTTACCCAGAACACTTGCTTTGAGATTCTGGACGGGCTCGCCAAATTTCCACTCAGGCCGAGAGTCGGTGTGCCAAGCCTTCAGCCCGTAGGTGAAAGGCAAGGACCAGGCGGTGAGATCATAAAACTCGGTGCTGTCAGGACCGGGGTAGTTCTCTCCGTCAGGAGCGGTCGACTTCTTCCCGAGTTGGTTCTTAACGAATTCCGGTTCAAAATCAGAACCCGGTTCCAACAGAGACTTCGCCAGGGCGCCGTTCTCTTGATTCATGTCCACGACCAGCGTGCCGGCAGGAAGCTCCACGTCTTCTGACTTGCCCGACCAGAATCCGGTCATTGAAGTTTTCACCTTCTCCGAGAGCCACTTCGATTCAATTCCCGCCAGAGAGAGGTGGTTGCGGAACCGCTGTAGCTCCTTGAACGACCCGCTTAGAGCGACTCTTTGGAACTTGCCTGCAATCTCTCCGGTTCGGTTCTGCTTCTTGTAGTTCGCCCAAGATGCGACGAGTTCTCGTCGATGCTCTGCGCCGGAAGTAACGAGCGCGAGAGCGGTGACGAGGTGCTTCGAAGCGCCCTCCCGGAGGGACACGTCCGACCCATCGGAGCGCAGTTTATGGAGCCACTTGCCTCCGTCCGTCTCATGGGTCATTCCAATCGACCCGCAAAGGCTGGTGAACGAGTCCAAGTAGCCCGGATAGTAGAGGTCGAAATCGGTGCGAACAAAGTAGCTCCATCCAAGTTTGTCGAACTCTTTCGCCGCATCTCGTCCCAAGACGTCGGTCCACTTATTCAACCTATCGCGGTCCACATTGGCGTTGATCGCCATCGGGTTGGGCGGGAAAAAGTAGTTCTCGACCTGACCGTGTTGATCGGCATAAATGTGCGGTCGCCAGGTTTGGAAGAGCTTTACTTCCTGACGAGTCTCAACTTGCGTCAAAGAAACGCGATCTCGGTTCATATCGAACCGGTAATGGTTGAATCGGCCCGCAACGGCGCCCGGCTCGGCGAATTCGTAAGCGTACGACTCAGCGGTTCCACGGGCGACCGAGTTGTAATAGACGGCAAATCGCTCGTGGCCGTCTGGGTTGTAGACGGGGTTGAGAATCACAACAACATCGTCCAGAGACTTCGCTGCCTTGGAACCTGCGACCAGGTTGTACGCGAACATCATTGCGCTCTCGAAGGAGGCGGGTTCGTTTCCGTGAATACACTCGTTGATCCAAACAATCGTGGGAAGGTTGCCCGTCTCAGCCTTCTTGCCCAGCGCAACGTCCTCGTTTGCCTTACGAATCGCCTCTAGGTTGGCGATGTTCTTTGGGGAAGAGATGGCATAAACCCGCAACGGAAGCCCGAGGGTGCTCTTGCCGTAATCGATTCTCTTGATCTTTGCCTTCGCCGCTTGCTCTAGCTCATCAAAAACACGCTCTTGGTCCCGATAGGTCGTGATTCTTGAACCGATCGTGTAACCCAAAATCTTCTCAGGGTGGGGAACAGACTTATCAAAGGGACCCCACAGATCGAGTTCTTCAAAATCTTGCGCGGGTGCAAGCGCATTCACAAGCGGCTGATTAACTCGGACCGGGGTGATTGGCGCCCCTAGCGATCCAAGTAGAAGAAGAGAACAACTGAAGCTAGAGAGCATGACCGGCATTGTATCTCAGCGAGTTACGAATGCCGAATCCGCTTAGGTTCCACACTGATCCAAAATCTCCCCCCTGCAAAAATGCCGGGACCGCTCCGATAACTCCAGTGGTAACGCTCACCATGCGGTGATCGGGACACCTTTGAACTGGAATTGCCGGTATGGGTAGCGATAAGAAGAAGAGTGAAAGTGCGGTGAGCATCAGTGTGGCCAGCCGCATAACGGGCGTCGAAATTCACACGCTTCGCTATTGGGAGCGAGAATTCGACGAATACCTGGGTCCGGTACGGACCGAGGGCGGTCAGCGTCGCTATCGACCGGAAGACATTCAGACCATTTTCACCATCAAACGCCTAGTTCGAGACGAGATGTTCAGCATTGCCGGAGCCCGGCGCTATCTCGCTAAAACTCGGGCGGAGGCAGCCTGATGAACACCACGGTAAAGAAGGCCATTCAACTTGAGTCGGAATTTCAATACGACGCCGCTCGAGAACTGATTCAAGCCGCTCTGGCAAAGAAACCCACCGACAAGGATCTGCTCTGCGAAGAGTTGATCCTTGGTTGCTTTAATTGGGAAGAGCGAACTGCAGCCGACCGATTTAGCGCGATTGCAGGTGCCGCGCGCGAGAAGGTGCTCTACGGCATCCTCTCCAAGCACTATGCCGCTGTCAAGGCGATGTACGCCAAGCTCGGGAAATCCGATCCTGCTCTCGACGCTTATGCCGAGAGGTTCCCGCTGGCTGAAGGCGAAACCGCCGGGGTCAATCTCAGCGCCTGCCTCATCGTTAAGAACGAATCTGAGTTTCTCCGACAGTGTCTGGAGAGCGTAAAGGGGATCGTGGATGAAATCGTTGTGGTCGATACGGGAAGTACCGACGACACGGTTGCCATCGCCGAGTCCTACGGCGCCAAGGTGGCTCACTTCGCCTGGTGCAACGATTTTTCCGCCGCTCGAAACGTCTCTTTGAAGGAGGCGACGGGCGAATGGGCTCTCTGGATCGACGCTGACGAAGCGCTCGATGAGAAGAGCGTTGAGATGATCCGACAGGCGATTGTCCGCCCCCACTTTGGCGGATACAACCTCGAGATCGTCAACTTCGTGGCGGACGATAGGCCCGAAGAACAGTTTGTCCACCGCCTTCTGCGACTCTTCCAGCGACGAGAAGGCGTGCAGTTCGTTGAGCCGATCCACGAGCAAATCGCTCCGTCCCTCAAATCGCTTGGGCTTCCTTGGATGCACCTTCCAGAGGCACGGCTTTGGCACTACGGCTACAAGCACGAGGTCATGGAATCGAAGGGCAAGATCGAGCGAACGCTCTCGATGCTCGAGAGCCGCCTCAAAGAGAATCCCAACGATCCATTCCAGTGGTTCAACCTCGCGAACACCTATATCGTTGCGAAGAACTATGAGAAGGCGGCCGTCGCGGCTGAAAAAACCGTTGCGATGATGTCCCCGACGGATGAGTTCGCCCCTCTGGCCTATCAAGTCTGGATGACCTCTCTAAACGAGCTTGGGAATCCTTTGGCTGCCGCCGAAGTTGCCGACCTCGCGAAGGAGCGAGGCACCGAGAGCATCCTTATCGAGTTCGAATCGGCGAACGCCCTTGCCAAACTCGGCAACTGGGACCGCGCTTTAGAGGCAATTCAGCGAAGCCTTTCGATGGATTGGCCGATCCACCTCGCCGGAGACCGTTCCATCGAGACGTTCAAGCGGCACGCCCTGCAAGGTCAAATCCTTGCTCAACTTGGTCGTATTGAAGAAGCGCTGGAGTCGATGGACCATGCTGTCCGGAATGCTCCGAATCACACTTCTCTTCAACTCGCCCGAGGTGTCCTCTATAGACATCTTGGAAAGGATGTTGAAGCTCAATCCGACTTCAACGCTGTTGCCGATGATCCCTACTTTGGGGTGGAAGCTCGCTTGCACCTGGGTCAACTGGAGACGAAGAAGTACAACTTCAAGGGAGCGGCGGATATCTTCCGTTCTGCCTGGTTGCTTGATCCGCAATCGGACGACGCATGGAGCTACTGGTGCGAAGCCTTGGAAGCTTCCAACGACGATAACGCCCTGCTCCGTGCGTACGAAGAGCTCTTCGAGCACCGCGCCGCGGATGCTCGCCTATTGACCAACTACGGTCGAGCCCTTGAGCGAGCCGGCAAAGTCGAAGAGGCTTTGGACTGCTTTGCACGGGCAATTCAAGCCGACGAAGAAGACGCAAACGCCTACTTCAACGGCGGCGATGTGCTCTATCGAATCGGTCGTTACGAGGACGCGGCAAGCTGGTACCAAAACGGTCTCAAGCTGGCACCAGAGCACGCTTCCGGATGGTTCGTGTTTGGCAATGCCTTGGCTCAGCTGAACTACACCGAAGCAGCCGTTCGATGCTACGACGAGGTTCTACGCATCGACCCGCACCACGCGGGCGCCAAGTACAACCGCTCGGTTGTCGCGGCCTAAGC
>CAYYJX010000117.1:0-8266 GCA_964471545.1 uncultured Fimbriimonas sp.
TACATGTTCACCGAGCCAGGATTGTAAACGCGCCCACTTCCGAGAGGCGCTGTGCGGATTCCGGTGGGGTTAAAAGGAGAAAGCCTCTCCTTGAGTCGAGGCCTTCTTTCACCTGGCTCTGGAGTCTTGCAAGCAGAGGACAATCCCAGAGGAGCATCTGTCGTTTATTCCGTTCCTTCCCCGCACCTCAGTCTCGATCGACCGTGCTTCCCAAGATCCTCACTCGTCTGTAGGATCAACCCCAGATGATCACGACCCTTGCCCTCGCCGCCGCTCTCTCCCACCCTGCCCAAGCATCGAACAAGCCGTTCGCAAACGTGGAGTTGGCGTTCACCTGTCGGTACTACAAGGCGGGCAGCGCCAAGAGTCGGCACGAGCTGTACCTAATGAAGGGGGATGGATCGGGTCGCAGGTTGTTGCCCACCGCTACCGAACCGTATCAAGTGAAGTGGGTCGGCAAAGATCGTCTCCAGTGGGTGGAGGTGCTTAAAGACGGCGAAGCGCTCATGACCTCCAAGCTCTCTCCTTGGAAGCCCGTAAAGACCAACGAGCAACCCAGCGAAGCGCTCAGCGGGGAAGGATTGCCGAAGAACTGCGTTTGGGAATCGGGTCAGGTGGCGCTGCCCACCGGAAAAGCGATCACCGTTGCCGCCGGTGGACAGCTGGACGAAAGCGAATTCACCGATGACGAAAGCATCGCCGGAGTAGGCGTTTGGGCCGAACCCTATCTCTCGCGCGTCTATCGCCACACTCCCACCGATCGCGTGTTCTTCCTCGCGGGCTCCAGCACCAGCACTTGGGGCGCCTCTTACGCCTTCTTTTCTTGGAAGGCGTCCGACCCGGTGGGTACTGCCAAGTGCCTTTTCAGCGAGGCGAATTCCTTCCAGTTTCAGCCCGATCAAGATGTCTACGCGTGGGTGCATCACCGTACCGCCGAGCCCCTGGATCCTAAACAGCCGGATGGGAAGCGGGTGTGGGTCGGTGCGCTTGGCGTTGCTTCGCAGAAGCTCGGCAAGCGAGTCTTTCCGGTATCGGGAGTCGCCTGGGCGACCTCGGTGGCGATTCGACCGCAGTGAACGTTCGCGCACAGAAAATTGGCGTCTTTACAATTGAGACTCGAAAATGGACGCCTTACGCCTTGGGCATATTCATCTGAAAGTGCGAGACGCCGATCGATCGGCTGATTTCTACAAACGACTTCTTGGACTGACTCAAACCGAGCGGCACGGCAACTTTATCTTCCTCGGCAACGGGCAAGACCATCATGTCATCGCGCTGCAGGGGCTAGGCGCTCACGCTCCGCAACCACCCAGGGGATCGCTCGGGCTCTATCATTCGGCGTTTGAAGTACCAGATGAATCTGAGTTTGAGCAGGCTTACCTTCGCGCCAAAGAGCTTGCCCCGCACGTCACCGTGGTGGACCATGGAATCTCTTGGGCGATGTACTTCGACGATCCGGATGGAAACGGGGTGGAAATCTACCAAGATCGAAGGACGATGCCCGGTGGTCGGCCGTTCTGGAACGGCGACCAACAGCTCATCGGGCTTGACTAAGGGCTCCGGTTAGCCCTTTTGGGTTTGGAGAGACAAGCGAACCGCTAGGCTTGCCAGCACCATCCCCATGATCATTCGCTGGATGCGCAGGTAGCGTTGACTCCTTTTGATCCGGCCAGAGAGTTGAGCGGCGAAGCAGACAATGAGCAAGTTCACTGTGCCGCTAATGAGAATTTGCTCTGTCGCCAAAACCGATAACTGCATCCACTCGGGTCCGTTTCCGGGGTGAATGAACTGCGGGAGGAGCGAAAGATAGAGCAGCGCCGCCTTTGGATTGAGAAGATTGGTCAAGAACCCCATCGCAAACAGCTTCGAATCGTCCAGCGGCTCCGGTTCGGAAGTTTCAAAGGATGGTCGCTTACCGAAAACGGTGGTGGCGGCTAAATAGAGAAGGTAAAGGACACCCGTCCATTTGAGCACGTCAAAAGCCAAAGGGATGGTGATGAGAAGTGCGGTGAGACCTAAGCACGTCAGAACCAAATAGAACGAAAACGCCGCCAAAACTCCGGCTAGAGAAACCATTCCGGCCCTTCTTCCCTGAGACGCCGATCGGGAAATGAGATAGGCCATGTTCGGCCCGGGCGTGAGCACCACGGTGAGAGCAACCAACGAAAACTGGGCTGCGCTTTGCAAAAGGGTCATGCGCAAGGCTAGCCCATTTGCCATCGGGTCACGCGGCGCACCTTCATTGCTTAGCCGTTAGGCGCTAATTTCAAAACACCCGCTCACCGTGGTTTCCCCGTTTCAAGCCGGTCGCTCGCCGAGCAATGCGACCTCCAGAACGTAGACTAGGGAGCGCATGGCATACCGTGATCTCCGACATTTTCTGGAAGTTCTTGAGCAGCGAGGCGAGCTGAAACGGATTCAAGAACCCGTTTCGCCATATCTGGAGATCACGGAGATCACCGATCGCGTGGTGAAAGCGGGCGGGCCTGCCTTGCTGTTCGAAAACGTGGTGGGACCCTCTCACCGAACCGCCTCTCCGAACGTGCTGAGCGCGGTGATGAACCACCCGTCCATTCACCCGGCGCATCGGCCCACCGACACGCGCAAGTACGACTTTCCGGTTGCCATCAACACCATGGCAACGCGTAAGCGAATGTCTTTGGCGCTGAGTTGTGAAGACTTTGAAGAGCACGCCGAGCGTTTGGAAGCGCTGCTGAAACCAGAAATTCCAAAGGGTCCGGTGGAGGCGCTCAAGAAGCTTCCTTGGCTGCTGAACGAACTGAAGAACGTTCCGCCCAAAACCGTGACCTCCGCCCCTTGCCAAGACGTGGTGCTACAGGGCGATGAAATCGATCTCTACAAGCTGCCCGTGCTTACCTGCTGGCCGGAAGACGGCGGTCCTTTTGTGACCCTGCCGCTGGTGTTTACACACGATCCCAACACGGGCAAGCGCAACGTGGGCATGTACCGCGTGCAGATTCACGATAAGAACACGTGCGGCATGCACTGGCAAATGCACAAAACGGGCATGCGCCAAATGGAAGATGCGGGTAGCAAGGGCAAAAACCTAGAGGCGTGCGTGGTGCTGGGTGGCGACCCGGTTTATAACTTCTGCGCCATCGCGCCGCTTCCGCCAGGAATCGACGAGATGCTCTTTGGCGGATTCCTCCGGCGCAAGAACGTGGAGCTGGTGAAGGCGAAGACGGTGGACGTGATGGTCCCTGCCGATGCCGAGATTATTCTGGAAGGCTATATCGACCCATCCGAGCGCAAGCTCGAGGGTCCGTTCGGCGATCACACGGGTTACTACTCGCTTGCCGAAGACTTTCCGGTGTTCCACGTCACCGCGATCACGCACCGAAACAAGGCGATCTATCCGGCGACCATCGTGGGTCAACCGCCCATGGAAGACGGCTGGATGGGCAAAGCGGTGGAGCGAGTGTTCTTGCCTTTCATCAAGCTAAGCGTGCCAGAGATTGTGGACATGCACCTGCCCGTGGAGGCGACGTTCCACAACATGGCGTTCGTCTCCGTGAAGAAGAAGTATCCAGGCCATGCGTTCAAGATCATGAATGCCATCTGGGGTCTTGGCGGCTTGGCGTTCACCAAGTTCGTGTTCATCTTTGACGAGGATTGCGATGTGCAAAACATCGGCGAGGTGCTGTTCAGGATCGGTGCCAACTGCGATCCCTCTCGGGACGTGATGCACACCAAGGGCCCGGTGGATCAGCTAGACCACGCCAGCGTGGCGGAAGGTTTCGGTGGCAAAATCGGGTTCGACTGTACGCACAAGTGGCCGGGCGAAAACGGCTTCACGCGGCACTATCCGAAGCTGATCACGATGGCGGACGATGTGAAGCAGAAGGTCGACGCAATGTGGCCACGCCTCGGTCTGTAAAAGGACCGATTGGGCGTATTGAAAAGAGGATTATGTTCACCGGATTGATCGAGGCGAAGGGCACGGTGGTTGCCACGCGCGTGGAAGGATCGCAAGAGGGCGGCGACCTGTGGGTGTCGGTACCTGCAGGTCGGTTCCGATCTTCGAAAGGCGAGATCTTGCCCTTTGAAATGGGCGAAAGCGTCGCCATCAACGGCGCCTGTCTCACGGTGGTGGAGATTGTTCCCACCGGAGACGACGTTCGTTTGAAGTTCGAGCTTTCCGGCGAAACCTACGCTCGCACCTCGCTGGGCAGCGTTTCCGAGGGGGGATCGGTGAACGTTGAACGCGCGATGACGGGCGAAAAGCGGTTCGGCGGGCACATTGTTCAGGGCCATGTCGACGGTTTGGCGGAGATCGTTTCGATCACGCCCACGGGCAATTCGGTGGTGTTTCGATTCCGCGTGCCTGAGGGTGGGTCTCGGTATCTGATCGACAAAGGGTCGGTGACGCTGGACGGGATTTCGCTGACGGTGGTGTCGCCGGAGGGTGACGCGTTTGACGTGTGGGTGATTCCTCACACGCTGCAGGAGACGAATCTGGGGGATCGGCAGCCCGGCGACGTCGTGAATTTGGAATACGATGTGGTGGCGAAGTATCTGGAGAAGTTGTCGACGCCGTATCGGGGCTGAGACGTCTTGCGACGGATTGGCCGCTTTTTCCGGTAATGCTCGAAAGAGGACCCCTCACCCGCCCCTTCGGGTCACCCTCTCCCCCGGAGGGGCGAGGGTATTTCCGGAGACCACCCCGCCCCCTCACCTTTCACCCGAAGCCCTAACCCTTCGAGCCGGAGCGGGTCTTTATTCTCAAATCCGCGATTATTCGGAAACGGAACCGAAGATCGTTCGGTATCTATCGGCTGGAATCGACGGTGGGGGCATACTGGACCTTGTAACGGGGCTCCGGATCCGCGCGCACCGTCGTGCCGTCTCAGGAATCCCTTTTTAACCAGGACTCTCTATGTTAACCACCGTCCTTGCAACCTCTTTACTTGCGCCGATGTCGCTGCCGACACCGGTGCAGGGATCGGCGTCAGAGACGTTTGCGCCCCGATTGCTCCGCACCCCGGACATTCACGGCGACACCGTCGTTTTCACTTATGCAGGCGATCTTTGGATCACCTCGCTTAATTCCAGCGAGCCTGCGCGACGGCTCACCAGCCACTCCGGTAGCGAATCCAACCCGCACTTTTCCAACGATGGTCAGTGGGTGGCTTTCACCGGTTCTTACGATGGAACCCCCAACGTTTATGTGGTTCCCACGGCAGGTGGCGTTCCTAAGCGGCTCACCTATTCGCCCGAAGGCGACCGAGTCACGGGATGGACTCCGGACGGCAAGATCATGTACGCCACCTCCAGTGGCAACCCGGTTCCCCGACAACAATCGCTCTACCTGATCGATCCCAAGGGTGGCGTGCCCATCAGCACCCCGCTCAAGGAGTTCACGGTCGGTTCTTACTTCGCATCGGGAGACAAGATCGCCTACACCCGAGTGAACAGCTACGGGTTCAACTGGCGACGATACCGAGGCGGTACGCAAGGTCGAGTCGGCATTTTCGACTTCAAGACCCTGGAGTACAAGGAGCTTCCTTCCAAGCGCGAGCAGTCGTTCTTCCCGATGGTGATCGGCAACGACATCTTCTACATCAGCGACCGCGCCAACGGAACCCTTAACCTGTACAAGAACTCGGGTGGCCGCGATACTCAGCTCACCAAGTTCGCCGATGCCGACATCAAGTGGCCGAACACGGATGGCAAGACGATCATCTTTGAGAAGGATGGAATTCTTTACACCTACGATGTTGCCAAGGGCACCACGGCCGAGGTGAAGACCCGCATCGTGAGCGAGCAGATCAACTCGCGACCGTCGCTGAAGAACCTTGTTCCTTATCTCAACAGCGGCAGCCTTTCGCCTTCCGGCGCACGTGTGGTGCTGGAAGCCCGGGGCGAGCTGTTCTCCGTTCCGGCAAAGGCGGGTGAGACTCGCAACCTCACCGGAACCTCCGGCGCCCGCGAGCAAAACCCGCAGTGGTCGCCAGACGGTAAGAGCATTGCCTACATCAGCGATGCCGACGGCGAATTCGAGATCTATCTTCAACCCCAGCAAGGCGGCGAGGCGACTCAGCTGACCAAGCGCACGGGCGTGATCATCGAGAACATCGCGTGGCTTCCCGATTCCAAGACCCTGTTGGTGATTGGCGCGGGCAACAAGATCTACTCGCTGGACGTTGCCACCAAGGCTCTCAAGCTTCAAGACGAGAACCCGGCAGGCTACGGCGGGTTCGACATTAGCCCAGACGGAAAGTGGGCCGTGCTGTCCAAGCTCAGCCTTACAGGTTCGGCTCTGTACCTGCACGAGTTCGCCACCGGCAAGCAAACCAAGATCACCGAAGGCTTCTATGGCGACATCGAACCGGTGTTCGACACCAACGGCAAGTGGATCTACTTCGTTTCCAACCGAACGTTCGAACCCACCTTCGGCGTGTTCGAGTTCTCGCTAAAGGTAGACGCCACGGCGCGCATTTACGCGCTGCCGCTCACCAAGGATGCGGGCAACCCGTACCTGGACGGTAACGACGAAGAAGGCGAGGCTCCGGCTAAGCCGGCCGGCGAGAAGAAGGAAGTTGTTTACGACTTCGATGGCATCTTCGACCGCGCCATGGCTCTTCCGCTTCCGGCAGGCGGCTATCGCGGTCTCACGGGCGTGAACGGCGGATTCCTGTTCTACGGACCGGCTGGACTGAGCAAGTTCGACCTGGGTGCGAAGGACGCCACCCCGCTTTACCCGGGCTATTTTGGTGGCTACAGCACCAACGCGGCTAAGACCAAGTTGCTGCTCTTGGGTCGAGGCAACGCACAGGTGGTCGATATCCGACCGGGTATCGCCCCGACCGCAGGTCGAGTCGATCTCTCCAACGTCGAGGCGATCATCGATCCGGAACAAGAGTGGAAGCAGATCTTCTGGGAAGCCTGGCGCTACGAGCGAGACTACTTCTATGACAAAGGCATGGTGGGCGTGGACTGGAAGGCCATTGGCGAGCAATACGCCAAGTACCTGCCGTTCGTGAAGCACCGCAACGACCTGAACTACATTCTGGGCAACCTCATCGGTGAGCTTGGAACGGGTCACGCGTACATCACCGCTCCTGGCGACATGGGCGCGGCCGCAATGACTCCCCGAGTTCCGGTGGGCGCACTGGGTGCCGATTTCGTTGCCGATCAGGGTGGACTCAAGTTCTCCAAGATCCTGCGCGGTTCCAACTACAACGAGCAGTACGCGGCTCCGTTGGGCGCTTACGGCGTGGACGTTAAGGAAGGCGAGTTCCTGGTAGCCATTGATGGCAAGCCGGTGAACGCCAAGGTCAATCCTTCTGAATTGCTGATCGGTAAGGTTGGCAAAACGGTGAGCCTGTCCATCAACTCCAAGCCGGGTCTGGATGGCGCACGCAAGATTCGCGTGAAGCCGATCGGTTCGGATTCTGCGCTTCGCTACTGGGACTTCATCGAGAGCAACCGCAAGAAGGTCGCCGAGCTTTCCGGCGGCAAGATCGGTTACATGCACATCTCCAACACGGCTGCAGAAGGTTCTTCGGACTTCGTTCGAGGCTTCTACAACCAGTGGGATCGCGATGCGCTGATCATTGACGAGCGATGGAACGGCGGCGGCTACATTCAGCCGTGGTTCGTAAACACCTTGGTGCGAAACGTCCAAGGCGTGATTCAGCCTCGACACGGCATCGACTCGCCGGACGCGCCGGTGCACGAGGGTCCGAAGGCGATGCTGATCAACGAGTACGCAGGTTCGGGCGGAGACTTCTTCCCGCACATGTTCAAGACCAACGGCGTGGGCCCGCTCATCGGTCGCCGCACGTGGGGTGGTCTGGTCGGTATCGACGGTGGTCGACGCCTGATCGACGGTGGCGGATTGACCGCTCCGGCATTCAGCATCTTCAACCCGAAGACGGGCGAGATCATTGCCGAGAACACGGGCGTGGATCCGGATATGGACATCGACATGCGACCGGACCTGGTTGCTAAGGGTCGAGATCCGCAACTGGAAGCGGCGGTGGAGTACCTGCTGAAGGAACTCGCCAAGCGCCCAGCCAAGAAGCCTCGCACGGAGACTCCGAAGGTTTCCAAGCCGGGCCGAATCGGCGGCTAAGCTAATTGGTCGCGAAAAGGCGCCCCGAGTTGATCGGGGCGCCTTTTTTTGTGGGTCGGACGAGGGTCGTGTCTTGCCACGGCTCCGCCGTTCCTTGTTCAGGGTTGAACCCGCAAACCCAGGGTTAACACCCTGGGCTACGATGATGACCGCGGCTCCGCCGCTTTC
>CAYYJX010000118.1:0-8214 GCA_964471545.1 uncultured Fimbriimonas sp.
CGGCAGACGGAAACCATCTGGCGGTTAGTAGTGTCGGGGCTCAGGCTTTGGAAGTTTTCGAAACCAAGAATTGGAAGAAGCACGCCTCTGTGGACTTGAAACAGAAAAAAGTGGCTGATCCGCAGTATGGAGACCAGTGGCCCATTCCGATGAACCTCTTTCGTCTGAAAAACGGCAACCTGATGCTAGTCTTGGTGACCTCTCATGCGGTCGCTGAAGTCGATGTGAAGCAGTGGAAAGTGGCCCGGACATTCGATACAGGCCCTCTCCCAGACGGCATTGCTGTCTCCTACATCGGCAACGATTGAGCCTTTGTTCATGAAATTTGCGGGATGAGGAACATCGCCACCTATCAGTAGGTAGTGATCGGTGTGAAGCATTTATTCTCAAAAGTGGCAATTTTCGCCCTATGTGGCACTCTGATTACGGGGTGCGGCGGTCTTGGCTCAAACTCTGTTTCAGATTCCAGATTCGCAAAGATTGAGGAAGTCCTTTCGAGGGTTGCAGCCGCCAATGAAAGACAATCGGGGGGAGACGGGCGCACACAGGGTCGCTCGCCTTCTCGAGAGTCGCGATCATTTGACGCTGCATCTTTTGTGAAGGCCGCGAAAACGGGATTTGTCGGGCTTCCTAAGCAAGCCTCTCGGGAAGAGGGTGGCGATGATGGCACGAATCCCCCTCCCACCTCTCTCAAAGATAAGTACAAGGTCGGAGACAAGATTTTCGACGAGGTCTACCAACTTCACGCCATTGTCGATGAGTGGCAGGTCGGGGACGACGGTCCGTTCACCGGGGAGTACATCCAACGAGCGACGTTCCGGTTCTTCGAGGACGACACTTACAGCAAGTTCCTGTTTTCCGCAACTTCCAGTACCGACAAGAATTCCGACGGGAGCTGGACCTTTGCGAACACCCAAGAGGTTGTCGTCCCGATTTTCGGGATGGACTTCATCCGAACCTCCTTCTCTAACACAACGAACTTTGAGACGCAATCTAGCCGACTGGTAACCGAGGTTGAAGCGGCCGACTACACCTACACAGCCACAGGAGAAACCAGCATCGAGGGTGCCCGATGGGAAGGTACCTACACCCTCAAAGAATCGGGCGATCGAATCTCTTGGCTCACCACCTACAGTAACTCGACAAACGTCGCGCGCACCCTGTACGTCGATTCGACGGGCTACTCGTTGGATTGGACCCAAAATGCAGATGGTTCAGGGTCGTTCACGATTACCAATTCAAAGGATCCCCTGACACCCGCAACGGCAACGTTTAACGTCGAGGGTAAGGGCGTCATCCGGTTTGCGGACGGCACCGAGAAGGAGTTTGATCTTTACGCCGACTCCATCTTTCGGTAAGTCCTAACCCGATTCGTTGGTTCGCCTCGAGTGATGTGGCGAACCAACATTCTCTCCGCCCACCGGGGATGGAAGCCTAGAATTAGTAAATGAAGCTCACAGTTCAGATTGTCGATTGCCCGACTACCTGGGCGGACGAAGGCGCAGTGGAGGTGTTCTGGCAATCCCGAATCCGCCCAGACGAGTTCATATCCTCCCCCAATGCGACTTGGACGATCGATATTCCAGAGAAGGATGGCAAGTGGACGGGCAACTTTGTTGGTCGCAACTCTGATGGAAGGCGCTTCCTTTACTTCTCGTGGCAGAACGAACGAGGGATACGGTTCCGGCGCATCAAGCTTTATCAAGAGCAAGTTACCGGTGATCGAGTCGCGATTCTGGGAACGATGCCGGACGGGTCACCGGCTTGTTCCACCGCAAGGCTGGCTTAAGGGTTACCAGGTGCGGAACTCGCTACCGTCTGAAGCGCGCGCAGTCGAGGGATAGTAGTAGTAACTCGGATTGAAGCTCTGCCTGCTGTAGTGAGTCCACGCTACGCCGGGCTTGTTGGTTTCGCCGCCGTCGTACACGTTGTTTCGCGTGAAGGGATTCACAGGCACCTTCTCTAAGTAAGGGCCTCTCCACGTTGCAGGATCGATCGTTCTGGGAGTCCAGTCCGTGTTCATTCGGCCGCGGACCCATCCGGAGGCGGGAGGTGTGGCACTGGCAAGATCGGACACCCGCACAGTGACACCCGTATCGGCCTCGCATCGATCACCCGCGGCTCGAATTTCACGTAGCATCGCACGAAGGGTCGATTCCCTACTTCGAGTACCCGAAGTGGCAAACTTTGGAATCGCAACGGATGCTAGGACGGCCACGATCGCGATGACGATCAGAATTTCGACCAGCGTATTGCCCTGTCCTCGACGCATCCTCCTGCAACCCTTGTGCAATATTCCATCCCACTCGATCCTTGGTTACTTGTACGTTTGCGGGGTGACGAAAGAAGGTTGTTAGAAAACCTGCGAAGGTGCCTCTCGGGGTTCTGCTTAAGAGAGCAAGATTCCCCAGTCCGTCTACCGAACTGAGGAATCCACGAGGCCTAGATCAGTCCCCTTTGAGGAAGGCAGCCACATCCACCTTCAACTTATCCAGGCACTTTTCATCGATGTACATCATGTGGCCTGCCTCATAGTAAGCCTTGGAGATGTTCTTCTTGAGGGAGGGGTCGAGTCCTAAGTGGGCGACAGTGTGCTCGGTTGCAAAATACGGCGTGGCAAGGTCGTAAAAACCGGACGCAATGAAGACTCTCATGTGAGGGTTCTTTGACAGCGCGGCTCGAAGCGCCTCACTAGTGTCCGGGTGCCCCGCTCCAGCGTCTCCATAAGACCAGTTCTTCCACAACTCGCCAGGATTGAAGACGTAATAGGGCATGTCCGTCTCCCAACCCAAATCTCGTGTCAGGTAGTCGTTGATGGTCGACGTGTAGGGCGGCAAGATGATGGTCATCGACGGATCGTGCTCGGGGTTCTCGGTAGATGCGTTCTCGTCGATGCCCTTGAACCGACTATCCAGCCTGCCGACCGTCCGACGGTCTTTCCGGAGCAGTTCCTTGCAAAATCTGTGGATGTTGATCCGAAGATCGGTGGACTCGACGTATTCCGCGCTGAGGCCCGTGAGCGAAGCCAATTTCGAAGCAACCTTCTTGCGCTCCGCCTTGCTCAAGCGATCACCCTTTGCAAGGGCGAGGACGTACTCTCCGTTGGCGAAGGATTCCGACTCTTTCAAAGCCGACTCAAGGCTTTTTCGCCCCAGCTTCTTGTGGTACCAAGCCGTTGCCGTATAGGTTGGCAAGAACAACGGATACGGAAGATCGTTCCCCTTGTTAAACCGTGCGGTTTGGAAATTGAGGATGCTGGAAACGAGAACAATTCCGTTGAACGCGATGCCTTGGTCAATAAGATGACCGGCAAGCCCCGCCGCCCGGGTGGTGCCGTAGCTCTCCCCGACCATATACAGCGGAGAAGCCCAGCGCTTGTTACGCGTGAGATAGAGGCGAATGAACTCGCCAATGGAGGCCACGTCGCCCTCAAGGCTCCAGAACTTCTTCCCTCCGTCTTGCTTGGCGGGTCGAGAGTATCCGGTGCCTACTGGATCGATGAATACCAGGTCGCAGTGCTCCAACCAGGTGGCGGGATTATCGACCAGTTCGAAAGGTGGGGCGGGCATGTCGCCATCCGGCTCCATCTTCACTCGCTTGGGGCCGACGGTGCCTAGGTGCAACCAAACAGACGAAGAGCCCGGGCCACCGTTGAAGCTGAACATCAGCGGCCGCTTGGTGCGATCTTCGACGCCATCCAGCGAATAAGCCATGTAGAACACGCCCGCTTCCACTTCACCAAACTCGTTTTTGATTGGGAGCATCCCAACGGTGGCGGTGTATTCAAGGTCCCCCACCTTGTGATGGGTGACGACAGGAGCCTTTTCGACATCGAGGGGGTAGGTTTTCTCGCCCGGCGTTGGGGTCGGTTGGTCGCTCATTCCCGAAGTATCTCACGCGAACCGGTTTATGATGTAGGGAGCAGAGTCGCTAAGCGCACTAAGAATTGCTCGACCAATCAGCTAAATCTGAGACGCTCGGGGATTCCTAGTGAATAGGACGTTGTTCGCCTTGCAGGGTCGCAGGTACAACGCAGGTGAGAAGATGGATTCCATCTCTCGCTCTTTTCATTTTTTTGGCACGATCATTGCCTGGTTTCTTTGAAGTCTGAGATGTCTTACGCTGATTTAGATTCGCCGACAGGAAAACAAATTCGGAATCTGTTCTGGATTCTAACGGCGGTGGCGGCCCTGCTGATCGCCCCGATCCGGAATCCGGGATTTCTGGATTACATGAACCACCTGGCGCGATTCTTCGTGATGACGAGGGATTTTCACACCCCGTTCTATCAAGCGCATTACGTCGACAACTTCCACATCATCCCGAACCTCGGCGTGGACATCGTGATGATGGGTCTCGGTCGAATTCTGCCGACGGAAATCGCCCTTAAGCTCGTGGTTATGGGATCCATCGTGCTCTTTTGCACGGGCTTCTATCGGCTGGCGCTGCGGACGCAAGAAAACAAGATTTCACCGCTCGTCCTTCTCTTTCCGGTTCTCGCGTACAGCTTCCCGCTCTTCCTGGGCTTCCTGAACTTCTTCCTCGGCTCAGCCCTTATCCCTTGGGCGTTGGTGGCCTTGCGATCCAATCGCGAGAGTCTGAAGTGGTTTGTTTCCGTCATCGCGTGGGCGATTACGCTCTACTTCACCCACTTCTTCGCTCTCCTCATCTTCCTCTTCCTCGCTTTCGTTGATGCTTTTCTCGATCCCGAGAAGGCCTACAACAAAGCCCATCGGATCACGCTCGCCGTTGCCTCGGTGCTGACGGTGGTGATGTATAAGCTGAGTCCGAGCAGCCACGAGCAGTCGGAGATCGTTTGGTCGAACCTACTCGACAAAGCGAAGTACTTCTTTGCCGCTATCGCGTTTGGACCGTATTGGCCCATCCCAACCGCGTTGTTCTTTGGGTTGCTCGCTTACATTCTCCTGCGAGGAAAGATTTCGTTCGATTCCAAGAATGGCAAGATCGTCTTGGCGATGGCAGGCCTGTTCTTGGTTTGCCCATTTGGGCTGGCGATCACGGCAAGTTACGATGCACGGCTTCCTGCAATCCTGTTCGCGTTCATCATTGCACTTGGCACAATGAAGGCGTCATCGGAAGCGCTGCGCAAGGGGCTTACCATCGCATGCGTGGCGGTTGCAGCCGTCCATTTCTCCGTCACGTTCGTCACAATGAGCGTGACCGATCGAGAGACCGCCAAGGTCGCTTCGTTCATGAAGCCGATTCCTGCTGGATCGTCGATTGTGACCGTTCCAATCAACTCCGCTTCCTCACGAAATCGGTGGACTTGGTGGCCGAATCTCAACATGATTCAGTTCGCTGGGGTGCCAGATCGTCCGCTTCACGTGCACGGACTGTTCAGCTTCAAATCTGAGCAACCGGTCATCATCAACGACCCGGTTTTGAAAGCGCTGAGTGTTCCAATCCTTGACCCGAGTGCCAATCTGACGGTTCGGCAACAAGAATACGACTCTTGGAGAGGAAATCTGGAAAACCTGATCAAAGGGACTCAACTCAAGGACATTTACGTGCTGGTGATTGACTTCGAGCACTCGGGAGCAAAGCTGAAATCTACGGACGAGGTTCTCTACCAAGACAAGACCTTCACGTTGCTGCGGTGCCTCCTCCCACAGAAGAAGGGCTGAGAGAACCGCTCTGGTAACCTCTGATTCTTGCAACGGGCGAACATTCTCTTCAGCACCACGCGCGGGTGGAACAGTGGCGACGAGTTCATTCTGTTCGGCGTTCGGCGAGTTCTCGATGATCTAGGGATCGACTATAACCCGGTCATTTTCAACCGGCATCCGAGCATTACGCCGAAGAAGTTTTACGCCAAAAGGCCGCTCTTTCCAGCGAAGGCGGCACCGCATTTAGATAACTCGCACTCGTTGGAAGGCTTTTCTGGAATTGACTACGTGGTGTTCGCCGGCTCGCCCGAGTGGGTGGGCGGACCCCGCAACGAGGCCCTTCAGAAGTTCATTCTGGAGAACAACCTGCGTTGCGCCTTTATTGGAATGGGATTGGCCGGGCCGAGAACCATTGGTGAGAAGCTCGACCGGATTTTGAAAGAGCGCACGGATGTGTTTTTCGCTCGGGACGCGGCTTGTTACGATCTGGTGAAGCAGTACCCGAACACCCACTATCAAGTCTGCCCATCCATCTTTAGCGTGCCCAACCCGGTGCTGCGAACGTTGAGTGGGCCCAAAAGGGTCGGATTCGTCATTCAGACGGACAAGACACCTCACCAACGCATTTCGTCCGACCTGGAGGCGTATTGCTACGAGCAGTATGAAAAGCTGAGCAAAAAGTTTCCGACGACGCTCATTGCGCACTACATCGATGAGTTCAAGGCGGCTCGAAGTCGAGGCTACGACGTGGCCTATTCAAGCTATTCTGAGGACTATCCGGATATCTTCCGGCGCTTTGATGTGGTGGTTTCGACCCGCGTTCACGGGTGTGGCATGTGCACGTCGATGGCCATTCCCAACGCGATGATCCCTCATGACAAGCGGTCGGATACGGTGACAAAGTTCCGAAGCTACGTTGCCCAACCAGGAGAAAACCTCGTGGATTGGGTGGAAAACCTTGATGTCGAGAAGACCTCCGCAGCAATGCTGACGTACCGGCAGGAAATGCACGACGTTTACATGGGACTTCTCAAAGGCAAGCTATCCGTGCAAAGTTAAAAGCAATGGGACGCCTCTCCGGACGACGCTTTTTAGTGATCCGGTATCGGAAAATGGGAGACACCCTGATGGCAACCCCCATCATCCGATCGTTGGTGGAGGAGGGCGCTGAGGTTTACACCGTTGGCGAGAGTCCCTGGGAGTCCATTTTTGCCTCGCTCCCTGGGGTGAGGGGAAACCTAAATGTTTCCAACGGCAATCCTGGTTACTGGGAGTGTTTGAAAGTTGGATGGGCGGCTCGGAAGTGGAAGTGTGACACCGCGCTTGTCTTGCGCTTTAGCAACCGAGCGGCATTGATCGCAAAGATCGCGGGGTGCGTCTCGCGAGTGGGAGCGGTTCGAAAAAACAAGCCCGTTGTCTGGCAACTCACACGCAACGTGTTTGGAGCCACCCAATCGCTTCCTCATCAGGTGGACAAGTACTACGCAGTCGCCGATGCCGCAACAGGAATCGACTTGCCCCGATTGCCAACGCTTTACGAGCCAAAGACCCAAGCCGTCGATCTCCCTCCGCGCTTTGTCACCGTCCATCTCGGGAACGGTGGATCTAATCTTTCTTGGAATCCCGAGCGCTTTGCGGCGCTTGTCACGAAGCTCAAAGATGGCGGATGGGCCGTTGTCGTCACCGGTGATCAGAAGGAACGTGCCACGCACTCAGAGGCGATCGCCCGATCGGACCAAGACCTGGTGGGATCAACCGATCTAGACACACTTGCGGCGGTTTTTGCGAAATCGTCGGTCGTGATTGCCCTGGACGGAGGTGGCTGTCGTCTCGCAAGCGCGGTAGGAACTCCGATCGTTAACCTCTCGATTGGTTTCAACTGGAGCACGTCCACCGTCCAGCCTTGGATGGCCCCCGGAGAGGTCGTGGAGCCAAGTCAGCGGTGCGCCCAATGTTCGCCGGGCAAATGCACGCTCACCGGGACTACTTGTGGAGACAGCCTTCCTGTCGACCAAGTTCTCGCCGCCGTCGAGCGGCTGACCACTTAGCGAGCGTGAACTTCCCTGTAGCTAGCTCCCTGGACGATTCTGAACACAGGGATGCCGGGGATCATGTTCTGAACGGCGTCTTTCAGAGATTCCATCGCACAGTCTTCGCTCACACCGTGGTTGACCACGATGAGCGGATCCCCGGAATCGTTGCAGTATTCCCCGACGATCCAGGCTCGGGCGATATCGTCTACTGAGATTGCCAGGTCCGCCCCTAGGTCGTAGAGGGCCATCGCCTCACTGCAGCATCCGGTTCCTATGCCCACCTTGGTGATCACTCGATCAGGGTCTCCATAGAACTCGAGCGTTGACTGGCCCGCCTTCGCCGTTCGGGTTGCGATCGCTTGAGTGAACGCTAGAGCGGTGGTCTCCGGAATCTCATAGACATGAAGGTATCGCTGAGAAGCGACCAGTTTCTGCAACCCAAGATAGGGGCCCCACATAAACGGCGTGCCCACTTCTGGGATCGCATCCCAAACATCGTGACAACGGAGGATCGTGATGCCAAGCTCGTCGATCAACCGAAGCTTTTGCTCTTT
>CAYYJX010000119.1:0-8083 GCA_964471545.1 uncultured Fimbriimonas sp.
CACCGCCGAGAGAACCGCCGATTTTGGATTGCTCAGAAAGTTCAGCTTTTGAAGTTCCGGGTAGGTGACGATGAACATTGCGGGGATGATCGCGAAGTATTTCGCCACATCGTTGGCAATGCTGAACGTGGTGAGCGCCCCGCGGGTCATGAGCAACTGCTTGCCGATTTCAACCACTTCAATGAGCTTTGTGGGATTGCTGTCTAGGTCCACCATGTTGCCAGCTTCTTTCGCGGCCTGAGTACCCGTGTTCATCGCGACCCCAACATCGGCCTGAGCGAGTGCGGGTGCATCGTTCGTTCCGTCGCCCGTCATCGCGACCAAGCGGCCTCCCGCCTGCTCTTTACGAATGTAAGCAAGCTTGTTCTCGGGTGTGGCCTCGGCAATAAACTCGTCGACTCCCGCTTCACCTGCGATCGCCGCAGCGGTCAATGGGTTGTCGCCTGTGATCATCACCGTCTTGATGCCCATCGCTCGGAGTTGAGTGAAGCGTTCCTTCATTCCTGCCTTCACCACGTCTTTCAGCTGAACCACTCCCAGCACACGGTTGTTCTCAACACCGACCAACGGGGTCGATCCTTCTCGAGCTACTCGTTGAGCAGCGTCGACAACCGCTTGAGGGAGGTTGCCACCGTGATCCAGGACAAACGACCGTACTGAATCCGTCGCACCTTTCCGAACGAGTCGAGAACCGATGTTCACGCCGCTCATTCGTGTCTGCGCGGTAAAGGGAACGTACTCCACTTCACCTTCAGCAAAGGTTGGAGGTTCCAATCGAAACTCTTGCTGCGCCAGAGCAACGATGCTGCGTCCTTCCGGGGTTTCATCGGCAAGGCTAGAGAGCATCGCTGCCGCCGCCAATTCTTCTTGGCTTACGCCCGGGGCAGGGTGAAAGGCGCTGGCTTGACGGTTGCCGAGGGTGATCGTGCCCGTCTTATCCAGCAGCAGCGTCGCGACATCCCCCGCAGCCTCAACCGCACGGCCCGACATTGCCAAAACGTTTCGCTGCATCACTCGGTCCATTCCAGCAATACCGATCGCGCTCAGTAATCCGCCGATGGTCGTTGGAATCAGACAAACCAGGAGGGCGCACAAAACGGGAATGGTGGGAACGGTGCCCTTGCCTGCCTGATTCACCGCAAACTGCGCGAACGGAAGCAGCGTGATGGTCGCAAAGAGGAAGACAAGAGTGAGTCCGCTCAAGAGGATAGACAAGGCGATCTCGTTCGGGGTCTTTTGCCGCTGAGCCCCCTCGACGAGCGCGATCATACGGTCCAAAAACGAGTTACCGGGATCTTGAGTGACTTGTAGAACGATTCGGTCGCTGAGAACTTTTGTTCCGCCCGTTACCGCACTCCGGTCGCCCCCCGACTCGCGAATGACGGGTGCAGATTCGCCCGTAATGGCGCTCTCGTCGATGCTTGCGATCCCTTCGATCACTTCGCCGTCTGCTGGGATGGCGTCGCCCGGTTCACAGACGACGATATCACCCCGCTTCAGCGCCGTCGCCGGAACGCTCTCCTCCTTACCATCCACCAGGCGCCGGGCGTTCATCGTGGTCTTTGCACGCTTCAGCGATTCGGCTTGAGCCTTTCCGCGACCTTCGGCCATTGCCTCGGCGAAGTTAGCGAAGAGAACCGTGAACCACAGCCAGATCGCCAGCTGACCAGAGAAGAGCGAGTCGCCTTTGGACGCCAGGTCTCGAATCCAGAAGGCAGTTGTGACCACGCTTCCGACCAACACCACGAACATCACCGGATTCTTGGCCACAACGCGAGGATCGAGCTTCAGAAAGGCGTCCTTCAGTGCTCGCAAGACGAGCCTTGACTGGAACATAGAGGTCTTTTGCTTCATAAGGGTTTGCCCCCAATCATCTGGAGGTGGTCCACAACTGGACCAAGGGCAAGTGCAGGAAAGAAGGTCAGTGCGCCGATGATCAGCACCACTCCAACAAGGAGACCGGCGAAGGTTCCAGAGTCGGTGGGGAGCGTTCCTGCCGAGGCGGGAGTCGTCGTCTTCCTTGCGATGCTGCCTGCAATGGCCAGAACGGGCAGAATCACGAGAAACCGTCCGATAATCATCGCGATTCCAAGGAGCACGTTGTAGATCGGCGTGTTCGCGGTGATGCCCGCAAAGGCTGACCCGTTGTTGCCCGCAGAGGACGCGAAGGCGTAAAGCATTTCCGAGAATCCGTGAGCGCCGGAGTTATTGAGGTTCCCAGTCAAAGTCTCGTAAGCCGTGTCACTACCGCCGTAGGCGCTTCCCGCAAACGTATTGAGAGCCGTGCCCGGCGGCGTTGACGCAACACTCGCCAGAGCTGTGCCGAACAGGATTGTAGCGGCGATGGCAAGCACGGAGACCATTGCCATCTGCACCTCGAACCGCCCGATCTTTTTGCCCAAATACTCCGGTGTCCGGCCCACCATCAATCCGGCGATAAAGACGCCGAGAATGGCGAAGACGACCATGCCATAGAGACCCGCGCCAACGCCCCCGAAGATAACCTCACCCGTGAGGATGTTGAAGAGCGGAACCAGGCCCCCGAGCGGCGTGAACGAGTCGTGCATCGCGTTCACCGCTCCACAGCTAGCTGCGGTCGTGATCGAGGCGAAGAGAGTCGATCCGGCGATACCGAAGCGGGTCTCTTTGCCCTCCATATTCATGGTCGAAACGCCCATAGACGCGTAGGACGGATTCCCAAGAGTTTCGGCGTAGGTGCAAGCGAACGTTCCTGCCAAGAAGAGGATGCTCATCGCGGCAAAGATCGCCCAACCCTGTCGAACGTTGCCCACCATCTTGCCAAAGAAGTAGGTGAGACCTGCGGGAATAGCCAAGATCAGAAGCTTGGTGAACAGATCTGTAAATGCCGTGGGGTTCTCGAATGGGTGGGCGGAGTTGGCGTTGAAAAATCCCCCGCCGTTGGTTCCCAGTTGCTTGATGATCTCTTGGGAGGCAACAGGCCCAAGAGCCAGCGTTTGCTTGGCACCTTCCAGAGTAGTGACACTCACGCTTCCAGCTAGGGTCTGCGGTACGCCTGCCGCAACGTAGATCAGTGTTCCGATGACACAGGCAGGGAAGAACAAGTAGAGAGTTCCACGAACTGTGTCCACCCAGAACGACCCGATCTTGTCTGTCGAGTGGCGACTGAAGGCCCGCACCAGGGCGACGGCCACGGCTAGTCCCACCGCTGCCGAAGCCCAGTTGTGAGTGGCGAGCGCCACCATATTGCTGAATGTCGAGAGTGAGAGTTCCGGGGAGTACGACTGCCAGTTGGTATTCGTCATGAACGAGAGGGCAGTGTTGAACGCAAGGTGGTCGCTCATCTGCTTGCCGCCGAATCCCTGAGGGTTCAACGGCAAGGACCCTTGAAGTCGCAGCAGAGCGTACGTCAGCAACGTCGAAAGCAAGCTAAAGACCAGAACTGAAACGGCATAGCCTTTCCAATCTTGTTCGTCATCGGCTTGAATTCCGAATGCGCGGTAAAGGCCATTCTCCAACGGTCGTAGCCATCGATACTTGCCGGAGAAAATCCCGTGCAGATACAGGCCGACGGGTTTAACGAGAGCCAGTAGAAGAAGAAAGTAGAGGGCAACCTGAAGCATCAAAATTTCTCCGGTCTTAGAAGGGCGTAGGTGAGGTAACCAACCAGGAGCAGGCAAACCAAACCGAGGACGATAAGTTCAATCACCGTCCGACCTCCGCATAAGCGAGTCGAAGGAGAGCGCGAGTCGAATGAGCCCGAGAAAGGCGACCAAAAGGACGCCGATAAGTAAAAGGTCGATCATGGCGTTCAAAAGCGTTGTGAAAAGCCGGCTTGAAGGAACCAGCCGTCACGGTGTTGGTTGAAACCCGAACCGATCCGAAGGTCGAGTTGACGATCATTGTCGAGAAGGAAAGTCCCAGCAATGCTCCCGAAACCTCCACCGTTGTCGGTGAGGCTAACTTTGTCGATCCCAAAGAGTTCGCCTGTAACCGAGAGCCGGCGGGTCACCGGGCGAGAGTAGAAGAGAGTAACAACGTTCTGGCGAAACACCGAGCCGCTCGGACCGATCCACGAAGTCACCAGATTGCCGCCGAGCGTGTCCGAGCCGATAGGAGTGGTCCAAAGCGCTTTAAAGGTCGGGTTCCATCGGTTCGATCGAAGTTCGTTTTCGCCCAAAGGGACCGTCGTCTGTGCCAATAGGGTGATCTCACCCCGTCGCCCGGCGGGTCGTTGGAGTCTGTACTTGAATCCAACTGAGGGATCAAGCCATGCCTCTCCGCGACCAACCCCAAAACCGTAGGCAAGACCGATGATCCGTAGCTCGAAATCATCAGAAAGCCCGTATCGCAGGAGCCCATCGCCCACGGACGTCGCGGCTCCTCCGCTTAGGAAAGTTCGAAAGAAGCCCGTTTCAATTTGAAAGGTTCGAGCACCGACCACATTCGACCCGTCGGAAAAGCCTGGCCGATCGGTCGCAATCGGAGACCGTTCCTGGCCAAAGGCAACCGAGGAAAGGAGCAATCCTGGGATGAGACATGCCCCAAGGAGATTCGATTTCACAGGATTAGAATCCCTGTAAGCGAGGTCAACGCCGGGTCAAGAAAGCTCGAAGTGAGATCAAGAAAGCATCAAGATCGATGATCTTGCAGCCGGTAGCCAATGCCGGTTTCTGTGAGCAGGTAGCGAGGCATCGCCGGATCTGCTTCTATCTTCTGGCGAATCTGTTGGGCGTAAACGCGAAGGTAGTGCAGTTCCTCCACATATTCCGGCCCCCAGACTTCGCGCAGGATCTGCGTGTGCGTGAGCACCTTGCCGAGGTTTCGGGCTAGGAGAGAGATGAATTTAAACTCGGTCTTTGTGAGGTGAACGGACTGACCGCTCAGGGTTACCGAATGCAGGCCCAAATCGATCACCAGGTTGCCCGTCTCAACTCTTATCGGTGCGGGTGACTTTGAAGCTGCACGTAGAGCGACTCGCATGCGCGCCATGAGCTCGGGAATTCCGAACGGCTTTGTGATGTAGTCGTTTGCGCCGGTATCCAGTGCAAGAACCTTATCGTCTTCCGCTCCCCTCGCGGAGAGAATCAAGATTGGGACTTCGCTCCACTCTCTTATTTGGCGCGTGACTTCGACACCGTCCAAATCCGGCAGCCCTAGGTCAAGAAGGACAAGGTCAGGATTCTCAACTGCCGTGAGCCGGATGCCGGTGGTGCCGTCCTCAGCTTCAATAACAAGGTATTCCTCCGGATCAAGGCTGGCCTTCAGCAGTTTTCGAATAGACCGCTCGTCGTCAATCACCAGCACCTTAATCAAGAGTCACCTCGGGTTGCTTTGAAGGCAGAGGAAATTCCAGTCGGATCGCCGCGCCACCCGTGGGGAGGTTGGTGGCCGAACATTTCCCTCCATGAAGCTTCATGATCGATTCAACAATCGCGAGTCCAAGACCAAAACCGCTGCCGCCCTTAGTGAAACCGTAGGTGAAGACCTTTCCAATCGCGTTCGGCGGGAAGCCGGGCCCCTCGTCGCTGACAAGAATCACTACCGATCGTTCCTGCGCAAAAATCTTCACCCCGATGGCAGTCTCGGGTGGGGTGTGCTTCAGTGCATTCTCGAGTAAGTTGACCAAAGCCTTTTCCACCAAGAACGCATCGGCTTGAATGAGACCGATGGAACCCATTGACTCAATCTGAACCCGTCCAGGATCAAGAAAATTCTTCGAGCGCTCGATGGCGGCAGAGACCATCTCAACCGGAGATTGCCACTGAAGGTCGAGCTTAACCCCACCTGCCTGAAGGCGAGTCATGTCGAGCAGGTTATCGATCTGCCGATTGAGGCGAATCGACTCGTGGTAGATGGTTTGCACCAACGGGTTGTCTGAACCTGTTGCAAGAAGTTGACTAGCGGCACCGGTGATTCCGGTGAGAGGAGTCCGAAGGTCGTGTGAAATCGAACTCAAGACCGTGCTTCTCGTCTTCTCCGATTCCATGGCCACTTTTGCGTCGTTCGATTCCTTTGCCAGGAAGGAACGTTCGAGAGCAAGCCCAATTGTGTTGGTGAGAGAAGCAAGACGTTCTATCGTCACCGCTGAGACGTCTTCCTCGCCCAGGAATCCAAGGACGCCAAAGGTTTGGTCGCCTCCTTTGAGGGGCAGATAGACGGCCTTCGACCCCGCGAAGGTGTCCGTGCCCGCCCCGGCCTCCTTTCCATGTTCTAGAACCCATTCGGCGACCATGCCCTCATTTCCGAGCCCCTCGAACCCGGTGCTGGAAGGAACCATCCACTTGGCGCGATTCTCCACACGAACCGCGATACATAGATCGCCCTCGAACGCCGAGCCGATTTCCGTGGCGGCGGCTTCGGCAATTTCCGCTTTGCTTTTCGCGTGGGCGAGCTTACGCGTGAGACTGTACAGAGAGGCTGTTCGACGCTCTCGTTGCGTGCTGGAAGCCGCATGCTCGCGGAGGCGGTGGTTCAGGCTACTGATCACTAAGCCCAAAACCATCATGACGGCGAATACCACATGAGTCCGGGGATCGCCAACGGAAAACGTGTATCGGGGGTCCACTAAGAAGAAGTTAAAACACCCCACAGAGGCAACGCTCATCACCGCTGACTGGAGCCGCGTACAGACCGTGGACGCAAGGGCTACCGTAAGGATGTAGATGAGCGGGATCGTTGCGGTCCCGACGTAAGGCTCCACAAAGTGCCCCAAGATCGTGGTTATCGCGACCGCCAAAATGGAAACCGCCCAGCCGAACGATCGAGGCGAGTCTGTTGGAGTTGGAGCCTTTTTCTCTCCAGCGTCTTCCTTCGGAGTGATGACGTAAACGTCGATATCGCCGCTTCCCTGAATGATTCGGTCAACGGTCGAGCGGCGGCGCAAAAATGGACGCTTCGACGCCGAGCTAGCGACCAAAAGGAGTGAGGCGTTTTTCTTCCGGGCGTATTGAAGAATTGCTCCGGGGACATCGTCGCTCTGCTGGTGAACCACCTCAAAGCCCAACTCGCGAGCCAGTTCGAGCGCTTCTTCGACGTCGCTGACGGCTGGTGTGAGCACTCCAGGGTTGATTGAATCGACATAGAGCGCAATGACGTCGCCCTTGGAAGATCCCGCAAGTCTGGCGGCCGTTCGCACAAGATGTTTGCCGAATCGGTTTCTACCAATGCAAACAACAATCCTGTCCCGAGTAGCCCAAGTCGCGGTGTTACCCTCCTGAACCTTGAGTCGCTGCATTTCGGCGTCGACCGTTTCGGCCGCCTTCCGCAGGGCTAACTCGCGGAGTGCAGTGAGATTGGAAGGTTTGAAGAATCCGTCTAAGGCGTGCTCGACCCGCTCTGGAAGATAGATTTTTCCGTCCTGGAGTCGCTGGCGCAGCTCGGCTGGGGTGAGGTCGATGAGCTCGATCTCATCCGCCATCGAAAAGAACGAATCTGGAACCGTCTCGGAGACTCGGATGCCCGTCACTTGCGAAACGACGTCGTTCAGCGATTCAAGATGCTGAACGTTGATCGCGGTGTAGACGGAGATGCCTGCATTGAGTAGGTCGGTAACGTCCTGCCAGCGTTTGGCATGAACCGACCCAGGGGCGTTGGAATGGGCTAGCTCGTCAATGAGCACGACTTCTGGATTCCGCTCGATAATGGCAGGGACGTCCACCTCCTTGAGATTCGAACCCTTGTAGCTCACCTCTCGGAGCGGAATCACTTCGAGACCCTTGATCAGCGCCGCCGTATCGGCGCGCTGGTGGGGCTCAACATAACCAACAACGAGATCACAGCCTTTCTCAATGCGCTCGTGAGCTTCGGAAAGCATGGCAAAGGTCTTGCCTACACCTGCCGCAGCGCCTAGAAAGATCTTCAGTCGCCCCCGGTGTCCACTGCTGGACCCCAGCGACGCCAAAAGCGCATCTGGATCGGGTCGCTCATATTGCACGTTGCCGCAGTCTACAAACCTGGCACCGGGTCTCACTCTTTCTTGAACAAAATTTGATGCATTCTTGACGATCGGTTAGGACCGGTGCGAATCATCGTGTCAGCTTGGCGTCTGTTTCGGAAAGGTTGAAGCGAACCGAGACGATGTACGGCGGCTTGCCTTCGGTCC
>CAYYJX010000120.1:0-8047 GCA_964471545.1 uncultured Fimbriimonas sp.
CTTGCAACTGCTGTCGCAATTCGTCTGGGTTGCCGTTCCAACAGGCTTTTTCCGTAGAGATGCCCTCTTTTTCCAGATGAGCGCTCAAGAGCCCGATCCGGAGCTCGGCATCCCGAATGTCGGAGTGGTCGGAAGTTAACGCCAAGACAGTGCGATGGCCTTCGCTCACGATCTGGTCTGCCAACTGTTGCATGCCCGTGTAAACGTCATCGCCAACCGAGCTGTACTGCCCGAGGGGGTCATGGCCGTTAAGAATGACAACCGGAGTCTTCGATCTGCGAAGGAGAGCAACGAGGGGATCGTCTGCTGCCGGAGCGAACATCAAGACGCCTTCGGCGATCCCTCCATTAAGGAACTCGTAAGTTTCCTGAAGACTTCGCTTAAAGTTGCATTGAATCAAAACGTCATAGCCGGCTTCACCGCAAGCGGTTTCCACTGCAGAAGACACCTGGTCCATGTAGATGTCTCCCCATTCTCGGTGCCGGAACGAGCTAAACATCGAAACAATGCGAGTGCGACCCTTTCGCAAAGATCTTGTGAGCATGTTGGGGGCAAAGCCTTGCAGCGCGGCAACCGCCCGAATCTTCTCTGCAGTGACTTCGGAGATTCGCCGCTCCGTTGCTTTACCGCTCAGAACAAGAGAAGCGGTTGATACCGACACACCCGCCGCGTCGGCGACGCTGGACAGAGTTGGTCGATTCTTGTCTCCTTCAACGGGCTTCATTTCATCTGCTCAAACATTTGATCTTGCTGCGAGGATTCTAACATAGATCCAGCGCAAACATTTGAGCATTTTTCAAAATCCCGGCCTTCTGGCAAATTTTCTGGGGCAAATGAACGTCCGAAACCTTCCGAAACCCGTTCAGGAGACCGCGAAATGAGTAATTCGCCACTGAAAAGGGAGCGCTACGTAGCCGTCTTTGCGTGGCGCCAAAGTGCGCAGACACGCAACCGTTCTAAGCTTGGGCAAGGGTGTGCCGAGCTCAATGGGAACGGTTCTCGAGGGACTACACGGTAAGTGGCGAGTAGAAAGCTAGTAGTCCCACGCTTCGTCGTCGGCAGAGATCTCGCTCAGCATCTCGGCACGCTCGCGCAGCATCGGGGCAAGCGTGGGCCAACTATCCGGATCGCCTATCGAAATGGAGGGGTGTTCAACGCCCTTTTCCATACACTCCGCAACCGAATTCCACTGATCGGCAAGAGCGCTCAGGGCGTCTCGCGGAGTGGCGAGCCCCCCGGCCGAAAGGTAATCGGTGGGACCATCGCCCACAAACACCCACCAGCCCACGTAACCACGACGCTCACCGCTTTCAACCGCCCAAATGGAGGCGTAAGGAGCCAGGTGCCATGCAGGCCACTCGCCGATTTGCCCGTGCTTAACACCCGTCGCGCGCATGTAGTCTTTCACTACTTTTCGGCAGTCATTGCACCAGGCTTCTTCTACTTTTGGGTCGTCGTAGGCTTCGGGGTTCAAAAGCATCTTCCTTGAGCGACGGAGCTTACTCTTTCGCCCGGATACGCTTTTTCATGTCGCTCGCGATGCGCTCCGCTTCGGAATACTTCTTATTTTTGAACAGTTGCACTGCCGAGCGAAAATCTGTTGCGAACGGCATGGCCCTCGCCGTCTCGAGCCCATGAAGAAGAGCATAGGTGCGTGCCAGCGCGTTTTCAGCACCCGTCTTGGTCGCGATTCGAACCGCCTCGCTTCGATCCAAATTCCTCACTTCGACTTCAGCAGCCGATTGGGCCGGAATATCCAAGGTTGTCCCGGCAATCAACTCCCGGTCGCTAGCGCGCCGCGTGATCTTCTTTCCGCTGGGGCTCGATTGGATGATCTCGTAGTTCCCAGAGCGAAGGTGCTTCATTTTCACCGCCACCCGCTTGGAAGCCCCACCCGAATTGTAGAAGAGGAACTTACGATTCAATGAGGAGAGAGCCGCTTCGAAATCTTCGATCGGGCAAAGATTCAGCGCCATCACCGCTGGGGAATCGGTAGAAGCGAGCGCCTCGTAAAGCCAGTAGTTCCAAAGAGTCGTCGAGGCGTACAAGATGGGAACCCCGGTGTGTCCGCCGGGAGCTTCGAACGAATAGAAGGGTTCGATGGGTAAGTAAGGAGCGGCCATTGCGGCCTTGCCCGCATGTTTTTGAACCGATTCCGACCAATTCGCCGGATAGAAATCGAAGCTATTGACGCGATTGAGATTGGATAGCTTCATCAGCAGTTCGCGATACGGGGCGTCGGGAACGTTCGCCAAAACCCACGCGATACAAAGGTTCGCCTCTGTGGTTTCCCAGGGGGTGGGGTTGTACGCTCCCCCGTGCGGTAAGAAAAGCCCCAGACTTTTCAGGCTGCGCGCAATCGGGTCGGACTCGTCTTCAAACCAAGGCGTGAGTCGCAGCATGGAGGCGAGGAAGTACCGACCATAGGTCCGATACTTAGCGTCTTTGGTGCTTGCGAAAAGCTTGTACGAAGCAACTGCCCCGTATCCGTTGCCGAACAGTTCCGCCACGGGAAAGTCGGCAGGATCTTGGAAGTCTTTCTTGTAAAGCTTGTTCTCTACTCGATAGCGAACCTGAGTGAACAGTTTGGAAAGCGAACGTTTTGCCTCTTCTAACTGCCACGCTTCCCCGCCGATCTGATGCGCCTGAAGCATGAGATATGCGTACTGACCTGCCTGCCAAGGCTCGTACACCTTGCCGAGTTCCGGCAGATCGTTTTGGATTGCGGCCAGCTTGGTGGTGGAATCCCACCACTGCGGAAAGGCGTAGTCGTTTGCCTGAGCCATGGCTCGCAGACCCTTTGTTCCCATGAGGAATCTGCCTTTGACGGCGGGATTGAACCAAGCCTCTGGCGCCGCCATCGCCGCTCGATGGGTTTCTAGAGCAAACCAAAGGGTTTGCCAAGACATTGCCAGGGGTCCGTGCCCTAAGTAGCTCCAGCAGATGAACTCGTCGCGATCGTCATAGAAGGCGGGCAGGGCATTCAGTTGTCGCTGCAACAGACCTTGATCAACATCTTTTCCATTCAGTCTTGAGAATAAGAGCGCCGGGGAAAGGTTGTTGTTGATGGTCGAGAAGTCGCCCCCTTGCTCTCCCAAATGCGCCGGGTGAGTGATGATTTTTTCGAACGGATCCACCAGCGCCAGGGGACCATCGCTCCAGGGTCGAGAGGCTTCAGCCGTTCCCTCAGGAGATTGAATTGCCTTGAGATGCTCCTTCGCAAACCGCTCCCAGGATGGCAAGCCACCCGAAACGACCTGCTCCGGATGAAGAGGCGCGTTGAGCTCAACCGAACGCGCCAAAGCCTCTATTCTTGATGGCTGAACGCCGTTGGCTCGCCCCGTCACCTTCCACTCAAAGGTTAGGCGACCCGGACCTTGCAACGTCGCCGGGGTCGATGTCGCCAGACCGAGGACATTCTGAGCGGCCCCGGCTTGGGCTGAGACCCTTGACTGGAGGAAGCGCCTTAACGAGGTTTTGCCCGCCCAATCGGTGGCGTTGACGTTGAAGAACAAAGAGGACTCAACGCCCCCTTTCCACTGGTAGGCGACCGGAAACCCTGCTCCAAAGACGGTGCCGCCATAGATGCTCATCGGTCCTTGATCACTCGTAATGCCGTTCGCTGGAGCGGCATGCCCCGCCAAAATGGTTCCGCTAGGCACCGAGACCGGACGATCGAGATTGCCGGTTAGTGTGAACTTCAGGGCAGGCTTTTGCCGTTCTGAACCAATCTCTAGAGTCCAAGTTTCTCCGGCAAGAGTTACCGTTTTCGAGCCAACTCCTCCTTCGATCTTGATCGCTCTAGCCGTGTTGTCTAAAAGGGGACTGACCACTCCAGCCAACGCGGGAATCCACCTCTTGCCGTCGTAGATTTCAACTCGCACTGCTTGCGGAGAGGAATCTCCGAGTGCACGAATCACACCTGCGGAAACCGTCCAACGCGGATTTGTGTTTTGCAGGCTGCTATTTGAAAGGGTATCGTGACGTCCTCCACCCAATCCGGCGGTCAGCAACAAGAATGGGCAAAGGACCATAGCCACCAGTATGCTCCTGCTTGGCTCCAAATCCTCAGAGAAACAGCATTAGCTAGCTAGTCGAGAATCGCGGAGCAAATGTATTTCAACGCCTGGGTCGATTCCATGGCGTAGGCGTCGTCAGACTCAGCCGCACGACCGCCTCGTCGATGCGATTCTAGAGAGGCGATTCCGTGAATGGCAGACCATGCAAAGTGCGAGGTCGCGTCTAAGAACGGAGCATCATCTCGACGCGTAAGTGCAGCAATTGCAGCTTTCAGTTCATCGCGCGCCCATTCCACGTTTAGCTGGACGTCCGGATAACTTTCCAGTTCTTTCTGGCTCAGCACAAAAAGCAGCCGGTAGGTCTCTGGCTGTGACCTTGCGAACTGCAAATAGCTCTTTCCGATCTCGAACAGATCCTCGGCAGGATCCTCTTTCTTTGCGCGATTGCCTATGCAGGCTGCCAGCGCTGCGTATGCCCGACCCGAAGCCGCAGCAAGAAGATGCTCGCGATTGGTGAAATGTTTGTAGGGCGCCTGATGCGAAACCGAAAGCCGCCGCGCGACGTCTCGAAGACTCAGCCGATCGACTCCACTCTCGCCAATCACTTTCATGGCTTCCGTGACACAACGTTCGCGGAGGGATTCGACCATCTCTACAACGGGAGACTACCTCGGATCACATTTGCCATGATTTGAATGCGAATGGAGCGTGGAGCCGTGGCAAGAAGCCCGGTCAACATCCTTCCCAACTTGCCGGGAACAACCGTTCTTTTGCGACCGAGAGCCTCTACAATCTCCCTTGCCACCTCCGCCGCTTGGTCTGCTTTTGCCTGTTTCATGCCTGCTTGTTTTCCGAAATTGGTGGCAACCGGACCCGGGGCGGCAATGAGCACATCCACCCCTTTCCCCTTCCATTCCGCGTTGAGCGCTTCCCCGAGGGATTGAACATAGGCTTTGGTGGCGCCGTAGTGCCCCTGAAGAGGAACCCCTTGCCAAGCCAGGATCGAGCTCACCAAGATCAGCCCCCCACGCCCCTCTGGCAACAGATTCTCTGCCGCCCAATGCGCCATTTTCAACGGAACCTCGCAGTTCACTCGCAGCATCTCCAGCTCTAAAGGCAAGGAGTCCTTTCCGAACTCGCCCACAGAACCGAATCCGGCATTGGCGACCACCAAGCCGACTTCATGGGCATCCATCGTGGACACCAGCTCTTCCCACCCCTCCGGCTGAGAAAGGTCGGCAACCACCACCACGCTCCCATTCAGCTCCGCTTCAAGTTCGGTTAAGCGGCTTTCGTTTCTTCCGGTGAGGATGAGTTTTAAACCCCGAGCGTAAAGCTCGCGCGCGATCTCTCTGCCAATTCCAGAGCTTGCGCCCGTGATCACCGCGTACGGCCCGTACTTTTCCACAAAGTCCTTCACGAGGGGAAGCACCTTCCAAACTTGGCGAGCAGCCCGAGGTCGCCGCTGAATCGCAACTTCCTTTTTAGAATGAGAGACGGCAACGAGACCTTGCCCGAGAGGAATTGGAGCCAGGACTTTGCGTCCACCGTGACGGAAAGATCGCAGGATTTACTGAGACCCTCGACGATCTCTAACTTTTGGTCTTGTATCCGAACCGTTCGCTCCAGCTGTTCATCACCCGTGAACTTGAAATCCACGCTGAGAATCAGATCCTTTGCCTGTCCGCGCTGGAAGGCGAGCGGCATCACCCGCATGAGGTGTTCAATGGAAGTGGGTCGGATACCGCTCGAGATGCGTCGGACGATTTTGTTTGGGAATCGCTTCAGCACCGTCTCTTCGGCATCGGAGCCCGCCACCACGTAAACGTTTTCCACCTTGCGTTGAAGCGGCTTCACGGTTTCTTGAACAAACTGCGCCTTATCGGAGAGAAACCGACCGATGATGTCATCGCCGGCCGGACAAACCGCCATGCAGTAAGCCGACTTGTAGTTCGGACCCGTGGAAAGGCTTTGCCACATCGAGGCAGTTTCTTGGTCCGAAACCCGGTCTTGATACTCCCACTTGCTCTTGCTGTCCGCCACCGTATCGACCCAGTCCACAAACCCACCCATGAACTCGCGGTAGTTGTGGTTGAGGCAGGCAACGGCATCAAAGCGACCATCTTTTGAAATGGCGCCCACCGGGCAAACCGAAACGCAGAGCATGCACTCCAAGCACGGGTTGTAATCGATCGGGGTTGATTGCTCCGTGATCTCACAGTCCAGCAAGACCGAGTTGAGAAGAATGAAGTTGCCAAACTTGGGGTGAATGACGTTTCGGTGAATACCCATCTTGCCGACCCCACTCGCTTCTGCAACCAACTTGTGCGAAACAATCCAGGTTCTGCCCGGAAACTCATTCATCTCCATTGGGAAGCCGGCAGACGTGTTGAGAGCGGTGACCCCCAGCTCGGAAAGCCGGTCCACGATGTCTCGGCCGATCTCCCCAATCTCCTTTCCTGCCGCGTGAAACTCATGGTTGGCAAGGCTTCGAGCAGGCGTCTTGATCGGGGCTTGCGCCATTCGTTTGACGATGCACAGAACCGATCTCGCCGAGGGCATTGCCGATTGAATATAGGGAAGGTCCGGATGCAACTCCTCTCGCGTTAGGCTCACCACTCCGGCATCATCTGCGCCGCACTCAAACGCGATCGCCTTCAGTTGCTCCAGAGTGATCTCACCGCCGCGAGGTCGCTCTCCTGCCTCTTTGAACTTTAGGACGGATGGGTGGTTCGCCTTCATGGTAGACAGTGTAAACCAAAATAGTTGACACTGTCTACCGAGATGCGTGATTGACCTGAAAACCTGTTGGTTTGAAGGGTTCGAGCGAACAAAGCGGCTACCTTTGAGCCGGCAGCTCGGGCGATTGCCGTCGCCTCTTATTCCAGAGAGGTGAGGCGAGCGGCACCGGGGTTGCCTGCTTGCACGAGCTCTGGATGACGAATCCATTCGTGTTCGATATTGCGCATGAGGAACGCGCTATCCACCGCGATGGTCCCCTCTGGAAATCGGGAGCGATCGTCGAAGTAATCGGAAACGATCTCTCGAATGCTCAACGGCTCCAGGTGGCGGTTCAACGCTCGGAGCTCCACCCCGTGGTCTCGCCCTTCGAGTTCCGTTGCCGAGTATCCGATGGCGCCAAGATTGAAGAACTCCCACGCTTCTTCGACCGTTTGGAACACGCTACCTGGCGTCACCGCCCCCGTACGCTCTCCAACGAAGTGGATTTGCGTGTCACCGTTTTCGGAGCGGATGTGGACGTCTAGGCGATCGCCTGCGTCGTCGGCGCTAATCTCGCTTTGTTCGAACACTGCCGGAAACAGCTTTCCGCCCAGGTTTTTGTTGAACCACGAACTTGTGTTTCGGCGAGGGATATAAACGCCTTCATAAGCCTTTCCGTCTTGCTCCCACTCCACGGCGATCCGGTGGGCCGCATTCTCAGACCCCATCCCGATAAGGGCGGGAATCCCCTTCGGTCGAAGCTGCTTGAATCGAATAAGGCAGACGCCCCCAAGGGCATAGCCTTGCACCAACTTGGGTCGAAACGGCTCGGGCAGCACACCTTTCAACACCGATGGATCGATCCGGTAGTTCATCAGAATCCGCCGATCGATGGTTCCGCGTATGGTGTCGAGCAGTTTTGCGCCCATCGTGATCCTTGATCCATTCTACGAACAATCGGAGGCGTCTAAGGAGATCATGCCTGAACCTTCATCCATTCCGGCAGACTTTTCGATTCGGCAAAAGCAGACATTGGGTGTTAAAATTTCCTCGCATGGTCATGAAGCATCTGCACCTCTTCGGAGGGGTGTGGTTATCTGGGAGCGAGGCGAAGATCGAAAACTTCGGCACGACTCGTTCCGCCAAGTTGTTGGTGCTTCTCAGCCTTGTTCGTTCCGGCAAAATGCTACGGTCGCAACTCGCCGAGCAGCTTTGGCCAGACGACTTCTATGATGCGACGAGATTACGGCTTCGCCAAGAAATCCACCGACTTAAGCGGGCATTAGGAAGCGACGCCGAGATCATTG
>CAYYJX010000121.1:0-6961 GCA_964471545.1 uncultured Fimbriimonas sp.
ACCATGAGCAAAACCCTGCCCCAGCGGACCGGTCGCCATTTCAACACCTGCGGTAATGGTGTTTTCCGGGTGACCAGGCGTTTTGCTGTGCGCTTGTCGGAACTGCTTCAGATCGTCGAGCGAGAGATCATAGCCTGTAAGGTGTAACAAGCTGTAAATGAGCATGGAGCCGTGACCTGCGGAAAGAATGAATCGGTCACGGTCGAACCACTTTGGAGACGCCGGGTGATGCTTGAGGTGCTTCGTCCAGAGAGCATATGCCATGGGAGCCGCTCCCATGGGAAGGCCAGGGTGGCCGCTGTTCGCCTTCTGAACAGCGTCGATCGAAAGGCCACGAATAGTATTGATACAAAGCAAATCGAGTTCGTTACCGGTAGCGCTCACGTTGACAGGTTACCGCCCAGGCGGTAGCATCCGCATGTGACCTCGGTAGGCATCTTTGTCGCTTGTGTTTCAGGCGCCTTCGGGGGTAGCCCCGTCTCCACGCCCCTTGTCGCAAGTGCTCAACCCGCGCTTGCTCCGGTAGGTGTTGCGGCCCAGGGTGCGGGCAAGGTTTGGAAAGTAGAGTCCGACCTGTCCCTTCAATGGGGCGGAGAACCCTACCGTCCCATTGGTCTCCGCTTAAACCCATCCAGTGAGTTGTTCACCCGGGCTTACGGCAAAGGCGTCAGAGACTTCATCTTCAACGTTCCAGTCGCGGGAGGCGCTTGGGAAGCCGCGGGTGCCGCACCTCAAGACGTTCGGTTCCTCCTTGCAATCAACTCCCTCTCGCCTATGGCGAAAGGCTTTACCGTCGAGCCGATGTACTACCGGATCACCGGAATCAAGAACTCGGCTCCGATATCCATCAACCTCCCCGGTGCCGATGAAGCACTGGTCGTGATGGCTCAGAAGCGAGATGGAGCCGTGGTAGATTCCGCACGAGTCGCGGTTCAAGGTGGAACACTCAAATTCGAACTGAAGACGATTCCAGGTGCCGAACACGTCGCCCTGATCTATCCCATAGGTTCTTCGCTCGAATATGAAGACCTTTGGGAAGGATTCGACTCTCACCGAGATCGGTTGCTGCGCTCGCTTTCGCTCCTCCAAGGTCGAGCCCGGCTACGAGGGATATTGAACCCTTACGGCGTAACTTCTCAGTTGCCGGGTGCTCAGCAGCGCTTCGTCCCGACGTCTCCGCTTTTCCGGGCCGAATTTGCAGAGTTCCTCGAGGACAAGTACAAGAACGTCCGAAATGTTCTGGAAGCGTGGGCGGCAAATGGCGGAGAGTTCGAATCCTTCGACGACGTTGCCCGGCTCGTTCCGCTTTGGTCCGGACCGCGCGGCGTTGCGCTTCTCTTCGACCCCGAAAGAGACGTGAAGCTTGGCTGCAACATGCGACGTTCGGTTGTTTGGGACGATATCGCCCAGGCAATCGCGCAAACCCGCGAGCGTCGGTTTGCCAAGTTTGTCGAAGCGATTCATACCGTCGCCGATGTGCCTGTATTGCAGGAGTGGACGGGGTGGGCAGCCGTTTATGAAGGAGGCACCAGTCCCTTCGATGGTATCGGATTCAAAATCCTAGATCGATCCCCTGCAGCCGTCGTGGAGCAAGCCGCCCGGCCGCTTTCGACAACTCTTCGCTGGAATCGTCCTGGTTGGTTCGCCGCTACGAATGTCTCGATGCCGACCAAGGACAGCGTCCAGCCTCTACTAGACGATCTTGCTGCGATTGGCACGCGAGCCGTGTACTTTGGCGTTCAAACCATCGCCGAAGTCGACTCGTTCAATGGCGACCCGACAACGTTCAACCGTCCCAAGGTCGGAGCAGTGTTCTTCCCGGAAAACGCCACCAATCCTGCATTCGCTCAACCACTCGGCGGAGGCTACTACTGGTTACCTGCTCCGTTCGACGGAAATCGAATCGACCTAGGAGAAGGCTTTTACGCCTATCGTTTCGATCAATCGGCAACGCCCAAATATGCGCTCTGGTCGGCAGGACAACCGACCCGGGTACAGATCCCTACCCGCAACGCAAAGAAGGTGATCGTCACGGGTCCCCCGTCGGTGAATCCCGATCCTAAGGAAGTCAAGGGCCTTCTCGAGGTCACCATCGGTCCCGTTCCGATTATCTTTGAAGGGCTCGAGGATGTTCCTGCCCCGAATGTGGTAATCGAGAAGTCCGTGAGTCGATTCCGAGAGCTGGTCGCGCACGCGGCAAAGATTCGGCGAGATATAGGCGATGAGATGGTCATGGCGCGCAATCTCCGCGAGATGTTCACAACGACACCGCTCGCCGCTTGGCGTGTGCAAGACGAAGTCAACCGAGCAATCTATAAAAACATCGGACCGCTCATGTGGATTGAATTGGAGCGATCCTTGGACAACTCATTCAGCGAGACGGTTACCGACCCCAGCTGCTCAGGAACAGGCGCTATTTCGCTAAAGGTCCCCTTTGAGAATCCGAACGGGAAGCATCAAATTCGACTCACGCTTTCGCCAAAGTCAACGGAGAACGTGGATGTGTGGCTCGCGGCGAAGATTCCGGATGGCGATCGTTCGAAGGTTCGAGTGAAGATCGGCGGGCAGGTACTTGGATTATCGGGCGAGTCAATCGCTCGATACGGAGCGGGTTTTGGATGGTACAAGCTTGGAGTAAGCCGATTCTTGGGATCGCGAGCCGAAGTGATTGTTGAATGCGACTCGTCTCCAGGAACCGATATCGCATTGGACTGCTTGGTGTTCGCCTCGATGCCATTCCGACCTCGAGGCTCCTCGTTCAGCGACTATACGCTGCCGGTCATTCCGGAGCCACAGAAGCCAGGCGTTCCCAAATAGCACCCGGCTGCGACTCCTCAATCGTTCCTAGAGGGCTTACCAGCTCTCTAGGAACGGATTAGGACGATCTTTGAAGAACTCTTCACTCAATCGCTCCTGTTCTAAGTAAAGCTCTTCCGGCAAATGAGAGAGGCCGTAGCAACACTCCGTCTTGCCCATTCGCACGGCCCAACCTGCATCGCCGTACGAGTAGTGCCACCACTCGTCACGACAGTTGGAGAACTCCTGGGAAAGCATCGCCTCCACCAACAAAGTGCGGTGGTAACTCGCTTCCTCGCTCAGACCATACGCGTAGGTTGGAGCAGCCTGATGCCGGTCATACGGTGAACACACGTCCAGTTGCTCATTGGCATCGTTCACCAACCAAACGTCGACCGCAGCCCCTGTGCAGTGACCCGGAGGTGCGGGCTGATCGGTTGGGGCAACCCACCGACAAACCGTACGCCGAAGGGCAACATCCGGTCGGTCCGGAAAAGCTTCGCGGGCGGCCTTCCACATAAAGTCGTAGATCCGCTGCTGCCTCGCAAACGGCCTCCAGGCATCGATGACACCCAAATAGATACCACTGGGTAAAGCCCGGGCCGCCCCGTCAAGCATTCGAACAACCGTCTCACGCAAGTAAGGAATCACCTGAGGACGCAGGATTCGAACCGTGGGAGCCAAATCGGAGATGGCAACCAGCGGCTCGTTGTTCTCGAGCTCAAGAATTTTGTTCAGTGCCCGAATGGGCTCAGGCCGACCTTTGGATCGGTCCCACTTTGCCATCGGCTTCGGCACTTTCTTTTCCACTGTCGTCTCTGCCATCTGATCTAATGAGCGTTCCTACGTTTCTGGGAAGGACCTATTGTAGCGCACGTTATTCAACGAGGATGGCATCACCCTTAGAAAGGAAAACATCCGAGAGGGGATTCGAAAGAATCTCAGAGAAGCGTCCCTTCACAGGAGGCTTGTCGCGCTTTAGTCCCCTCACCGTGACCCATCCGTCGGAGAGAGTCGGCTTCACGCCTGTAACCTTCAGCACCTCACTAAGCTTGGTGCCATCACGCACTTCAACCACCTGCGAGGCTCCCGAAAATGACGTGAGTGTCACGGAGAATACAATTTCTGAACGGGGCACCCTCAGCGACTCGCCGCGCTTCAGGACACGGGTCGCAAATGCAGGGGCCTTTACGACCTCTTCGATCATGCCCCGATAGAGAATCTCTACTTGATCGATGCTTCCGTGGAGAGCAATTCCACCAACCTTCTCAAGGCACGCCTTCACTGTGAGACCGTTCTCTAGAGGGAGGGTGGAAGGTCTAACGACGGCGCCAACGACGGCAACATTGGCCCCTTCGTCACGCGTTGGAATAATGACACGGTCTCCAACCTGTACCTGCCCTCTTACCGAATCTAGGGGAAACGCAACGCCCTCTCTAAGCAGAGTTACCGCAGAGAGATCAGCCACCCCATCGGGAATAACCGCCGATAGAACCTCTGCAGCGGTTAGCGGCTTGGCAATCCGAACGGAACCCGCCCACCGCACCGCGCCATCCACGCGAAACGAGCCCTGTCGAGAAACCTTCCACTGGATTGGCTTGACAGTTCTCCCCAATTCCTTTTCGAGCACCTCGCCGAGGGCATTCGCGACTTCTGCTTCTGGGCCGATAGCTTTGACGAGGTTGCCTCCAGGTGTACGGATGAATCCCGCCCGATTCACAAGAGCACGAAACGAGACTCTTGGACTTGCCGGTGAAATAATCGTGACTAGGTCGCCCGGATGCAGATCGTACGCTGTGAGATTCTCACTAACGCCAATAGGTGACTGCAGAATCGAAAAGATCAACGACGGGAGGGAGATTCCCATGATGGACAAGCTTGGGTCTAAAAGGTGGTGCCACAGGCCGGACTCGAACCGGCGACCCAAGCATTTTCAGTGCTTTGCTCTACCAACTGAGCTACCGTGGCACGTGGCGCGGATGACGGGACTTGAACCCGCGGCCTCCGGCGTGACAGGCCGGCGCTCTAACCACTGAGCTACACCCGCGTGCTTGCGAAAGAAAAGTATGACAGCAGACTTCCCTAAAGTCAACGTCCAGCACAGAAATCGTGAATTCCCCAATTCTTCCCTATCGACCAAGCGTCGTTGACAACCTTTAGGTTCAAAAACAGTTAGTGACACGATTCCATAACTCGTCCTAGTTGTGCTAACTTGGAGGATATGGCGGAGTCTCACCTCGAACATTCTCAATCCGACACACGCTACGGCCTTCCTGGAGCCATGCCTCGGCAGGTCAACGTGATGATGCTTGGAGCGGGAAGCTTCTTTACCAATAGCATTCTCCGAGATGTTGTTCTCATTCCGGATAACCTCGGTGGCGAACTTCGCTTGGTCGATATCGACGCTGATCGCCTCGAACGGACCGAGCGGCTCATGAGAAAGATTGTTGAGGAGACGGGCCAGCACCACAAGTGGACCATCGTTTCCTCTACCAACCGTCGAGACCTTCTCCCCGGGGTCGATTACATTGTCAACTCGATCGAAGTAAGCGGAGTCGCATGTGTTCGATTCGATAACGATATTCCGCTCAAGTACGGCATCAGCCAAAACATCGGCGACACCATTGGTCCAGGTGGTCTGATGAAGGGTCTCCGCACCGTTCCCGTTTACCTAGATATCCTCCGCGATGTCCGCGAGCTATGCCCCAAGGCAATTGTTCTGAACTACACCAATCCCATGAACATGATGTGCCTCGCGGCTGGACGAGCGGTACCCGAAGTTCAAACGGTCGGTCTTTGCCACTCTGTCCAGGGCACCGGGCGAATGCTCGCAGGGTACGGAGGAATTGCTTACGATTCCATGCAGTGGAAGTGCGCAGGCATCAACCACTTGGCCTGGTTCACCGAGCTGAACGACGCCAACGGAGAGAGCCTTTATCCGAAACTGATGGAAATGGCCGCCGATCGGGAGAGCGACTTTGCAAAAGCAGAGCCTGTACGCTCGGATATGATGCTTCACTTCGGTGCATTCATCACTGAGTCGAGCGGACACCTTAGCGAGTACTTGCCTTACTACAGAAAGCGCAAAGACCTGCTGGAGAAATATACGGACACGGGTTATCGAGGAGAGGAATCCTTCTACGCCAACAACTGGCCGAACTGGCGAAAATCTGCCGACGATAAGCGTGAGAAGCAGATCAGCGGCGAAGAACCGCTCGACCTTAAAAGATCGTTTGAGTACGGAGCGTGGATTATTGAGGCGGTCGAAAAGAATGTTCCGCTTCTCGTCCACGGAAACGTGATGAACAACGGTCTCATCACCAACCTGCCCCAGGACGGATGCGTGGAGGTCGCCTGCTTAATCAACCAGAACGGCATCCAGCCCACCCATTTCGGCGCGTTGCCCCGGCAAATGGCTGCCGTCTGCGATTCCAACATGCGAATGTTCGATCTGGCTGCTGAGGCCGCCATTCACAAGTCGAAAAAGCACGCTGCGTGGGCACTGATGCTTGACCCGCTTACTTCGGCCGTTTGTTCACCCGCAGAGATCCTCGCGTTAACAAACGAGTTGTTCGAAGCTGAAGCCGAGTTCCTTCCTGGCTTCAACTAAGCAAATCTGGACCGCCATCTCCTAGCCGAGAATTACTCGGCTAGGAACTCTTGAAGCAACGTTCCTTGCTGATCACCGTCTAGCAGAAACGCATCGTGACCGTACGGCAGGTCGATTTCCACCCGCTGGATGTTCTTCCCCGCCGCCTGCGCCAGGGATTCAATTTCCACCGATTGCCGGGTGGGGTAGATCCAATCCGATGTATAGCTGACGCACAAGAACTCAGCCTGGGCTCGCTCAACTCCGCTCCATTCATAGTAGTCGAGAGCCCGAGTGAGCACTAATTGGGTGTTCGCGTCAAATCTCTTCGTGAACTTATCGCCTTGGTAAGACAAGTAGCTCTCGACCTCAAACTCAACGCCGAAGTGGTAGTCGGGGACCGTTTTCGCTTGAAGGCGACGACTAAACTTTGCTTCGAAGGCAGCGTCGCTGAGGAAGGTGTCATTGACCGTTAGCACGGCCACCGCCCGCCTTGGCGGCGGGCACGGCGGGCGGCCGCCGGTGGAGGCGCGGCGGGGTCCCTCGCCGGGGTAGCGAGCGGCGTCGAAAACGCGG
>CAYYJX010000121.1:6971-7723 GCA_964471545.1 uncultured Fimbriimonas sp.
GGGTCGCGCATGATCGCCTGCCGACCAACCTCGTTGAAGCCAATCTGCATGGCTGAATGCTTCGCAGCCGAAGCGGTGGTGAACACCTTCTTCACGCGTCTTGGGAAGCGGACCGACCATTCCAGCGCCTGCATGCCCCCCATACTTCCACCAGCCACGCAGTGAAGGCTCTCGACCCCAAGGTGGTCGAGCAGACGCCCCTGGACTTCGACCATGTCTCCGATGGTGATAATTGGGAACCGGCTGCCATACGGCCGACCGTCTCCAAAAGGTGAACTCGGTCCGGTGGTGCCCTGGCAACCCCCTAGCACGTTCGAGCAGATGACGAAGAACCTCTCTGTGTCGATCGGCTTTCCTGGTCCAACCAACCGATCCCACCATCCGACGGCGTGGGCATCGCCTGAAAGGGCGTGACAGACGAGAATAGCGTTATCTCCGCGGAACTCTCCCCAGGTTTCGTAAGCAACCGTTACGTTCGGGAGGCTTCCCCCCGTCTCGGTTGTCAGAGCACCGACATTGGCGTACAACCTCTCCTCGGCGGCTGGAGCCGTTCGACTATTTTCTTCGAAAAGAGCCGGATCGATAGAGCTAGACATCCGGGCTACTCGCGCCGATATCCGGGGCGGAAGAGAGATCCTCTGACGTTCGGTTTCGGCTGCTCATCCTTGGGTGCCTCGGCTTGGGCTTGCTCGGCCTCCGCGCGTTTAGCAGCGTCTTCTTCATCCTGGTGATGGTGCTGAGCAATCGTCGCC
>CAYYJX010000122.1:0-7247 GCA_964471545.1 uncultured Fimbriimonas sp.
TTGGTGAGCGCCAGGAAGGTCTCGCCAGACGGATTTGCCTTCATCACGACAAAGCCGTACACCCAAGTGGAGAGCACCAAGAGACCGATCGCCCAAGAAATGATCTTGCCGCGCTTCTCGCTGGTTTCGTCCGATCTGCCGACGAACAGACTCATGGCGTAGCCCAAGCAAACCCAGGCAAGCGCGGTGAGAACCCACGCCAAAGAGCCCATCACGTAAAGCATCTGCGCCTTAGCCGGGTCCTTGGTCATCAAACTGCTAAACAGCTCTGCCAATGGCCTGAACGAGACGACCGCGATGAACAGCGGAAAGATTAGGGTTAAGAAGTAGTCGCGGACCAGCCGGAAACCCATCACGATCTTTGGGTTCACCGGAGTTGGGAACATGGTGTCGATATCCGCCTGCTTGAACGACACCTTGTAACTGGTGAGCGTGAGCATCAGCAAGATGCCGAACACCATGAAGATGGTAAACACGACCCCTTCGATGATCGGGATTTCTGGGAAACCCATCCCCTTGATCGCATCAAAGCTTTCCGAGGTTCGCCTTTTGTTTCGAGAAGGATTTCCGAGGGGGCGAATGAAAATGAGCCAGTAGTAGCCGAAGAAGAACAGAACGCCGATGAGTCGACGAGGCGAAGAAATCGCTCGCTTCACGCCGTTAACCAGCGACCGAACAAACAGATAGACCAGCGGCTTCATCTTGTTTGCCTAGTTACTTCCTGTCTTCTCCGGAAGGTTGAGCTGCCTCGGCGGGGACCTCAGCGGGGGCCTCAGCAGTTGCTTCGAGGGCTGCCTGTTGGCTTGAAGCGGCTTCCGTCCCTTCGTTAAAGATGGAGAACTTCTCTTCGGGAGCGGTAGAAACGCCCGCCTCGCCGGTGAGCGACAGGAAGATTTCTTCCAAGGACTTCCCTTCCATGCCGTGCAGATTGCGAAGTTCGGCGACCGTTCCTTCGGCGAGCAGTTTGCCTCGCGCAACGATCATCACCCGGTCGCACATCTTTTCGGCGGTATCCAGCAGGTGCGTAGAGACCAAGACCGCTGCTCCGTTATCGCGGGCTCGTTTGATCTCTTCCTTCAGTTCGTGCGCGCCCGCCGGGTCGATACCGATCAGTGGCTCGTCGAAAAGAAAAACGTTGGCGTTGTGAATGAGCGCGCAAGCGACCGAGAGCTTCTGGCGCATACCTTTCGAAAGGCCGGCGACGAGTTCGTCTTTCTTCTCCCAAAGCGCGTACCGCTTCAGGATCGTTTCGTGCTCGCGCTCGAAAACATCCAGCGTGTCGAAGCACATCGCGATGAACTTGAGGTGTTCGTAAACGGTGAGAAGTTCGTAAAGACTTGGAACCTCCGGAACGAACGCCATGCCTTTCTTGGCGTTCATTTGATCTCGCGAGAGATCGTGACCGTTGATCAACACCTGACCCGAGGTCGGGCGCAAGATACCGGAGATGCATCGCAGGGCCGTCGTTTTTCCGGCGCCGTTAGGACCGAGCAATCCAACGATCTCTCCCGGTCGGATAGTAAAACTGATCCCGGAGACCGCTTGAAAGTTCTTAAAGCGTTTACTGAGGTCGCGGACTTCGAGCATGAGCCTTCGTTGTACCTAAGTTATAGGCATCCTCAGTGAGCGTCAAGGCTCAGTAGGTCCAAGGACGCCCCGGAAAAGGACGGGATCAGGAGTTGAAAATGTTCAAGACAAATGTCGCTTCTGACCGGTTCTCTAAACGCATTTCCCTCTTGGTCATTTGGTTTTTGCCCGGTATGATGCTTTTGTCATGTCTGACGGCTCTGAAACTCCGCTGAACGCCTCTGGTCCCGGTTCGGTTACGCCTGGAGCGAGCTCTGGCGAGTCGGTCGAAGGGGTCGCTCGTCGCGTTCTTGCCGAAGCGAACAAGGTCATCAGTGGTCAAGCCGGAGTGCTTGAGCAGCTTTTGGTCGCCCTCTTCTCGAACGGTCACGTTCTGCTGGAAGGCGTTCCCGGCCTGGGCAAAACTCTGCTTGTCCGCACGCTTTCCGAGATCCTTGGTTTGGAGTACGGGCGCATCCAATTCACGCCGGACATGATGCCGAGCGACGTAACGGGCACGATGGTGTTCGACCCGAAGGATCAGGAGTTCCACTTCCGCAAAGGACCGATCTTTGTGGGCCTCTTGCTCGCGGATGAGATCAACCGAACGCCTCCGAAAACGCAGGCGGCTCTGTTGGAAGCAATGGAAGAGCGGCGCGTCACCATCGACGGCGTCTCTCACAAACTGCCGGAGCCGTTTCTGGTCTTTGCCACCGACAACCCGATTGAGTTTGAAGGGACCTACCCTCTTCCGGAAGCGCAACAAGATCGATTCGCATTAAAGGTGACCCTCACCTACCCGGACGTTCGGGAGGAGATAGAGGTGCTGCGACGTCACCACGCGGGCTTCCGGCCTCAATCGCTGGAGGCGGCGGGAGTTCAACAAGTCCTCGATCTGAACACGCTGAAGGCGGTTCACGAACAGGTTCGGGCGACGACCGTGGAGGACAAGGTCTTCGAATACATCTATAGCATCGTTCGAGACACCCGAGAATCCTCGGACATTTTGGTGGGAGGTTCGCCACGCGCGGGCATCGCTCTGCTGAACTGCGGCAAGGCCTTGGCGCAAATTCGCGGCCGGAACTACGTGATCCCAGACGATGTGAAATCTCTGGCACTTCCTGTTCTGCGTCACCGCATCCAGCTTCGACCAGAAGCAGAGATTGAAGGATTGACTGCCGACGATGTTCTGAATCGCTTGCTAGAGCAACAAGTGGTCCCCCGATAAATCGGGCCTCTTTTCAAACATCCCATCGGCACGTACAAAAAAATCTCTCGACTAACGAAGTGTTAGTTGAGAGATTAATTCTTTAGCCAAAGAAGATAAATCTAAGAAATTGTTTTAGGTTTTAACAACCCCCCAGTAGAGGGGATTATCGCCTTACCAGCGACGGCTGGAAGAGCCACCGGATCGGCTGGAGTAGGATCCGCCGCCCGAATTCTCTTCTCGAGGACGAGCCTCGTTGACGGTGAGGGTTCGACCGCCCATGTCGGTTTGGTGTCGCTCGGTGATGGCGAGGCTCATTTGAGCGGAATCGACATCCACGAAACCAAAGCCTCGTCCTTCGACGATTCGAGCATTGGTCGCGCCGTAGGAGGCGAAGTGAGAGGTGAGTTGAGACTCACTAACGGAATACGGCAGGTTGCCGACGTAAAGTGTTTTATTTGCCATGGTGGCTCCGATATGCAGTTGTTCCGGCTCAAGAGCAAATTCTTCGAAATCTTGGAGACCGGTCGTGAATCGGAGGCCTAGGATGTCTGTACTAATGCGTCGTAACGTATTCACTGTACCCTACATTCAAAGAAATAAATGAATTCAAGGATTTATTGAAAAATTCTCGAATCCATCCGGGGCGATCTAAATCGCCCTGAGGTTCTAGGGTCACAGGATGAGGCCCGGAAGTCTATAATGAGGTTGCCAGGATGGCGAAGTTGAACACTAGGATGAGTCCTCCCACTAACCCCCGCGAGGGATCGACAGGCCGAGACGGATCGGACGAAGGGGCAGGGCGAGGGACCGAGATCGAATCCACGCGAAGGAACGCATCGGATAAAGGCTCGCGGTCTGTCTCCCGACGCTCTCAAAATTCGTCGCGCGCGGCGCGTCACCACGTTCCTTTTGATATCGCGGGAGTGGTCTTTTTCACGCTAGCCGTTCTCTCGATCATCGCTCTTGTCAGTTCCGACAGCGGCGTGATCGGCAGCGCGATGAAGAGCCTCTTTTCCAACCTCTTTGGAAAAGGAGCCTGGGTTGTCCCGGTTGCATTCACCGTGCTCGGCCTTGGCTACATCCGAGGCTTTGCGAAGGCAGGTCGGGTTTGGTTTGGGGTGGGCATCGGTATGGTGTTCGTCACCATTCTTGGATTGCTTGCGCAGGCCAACGCGGGTGATTACTTCGACCCCGCTTCCGCCGCTGCATCAGGCGGATACATTGGCGCCATCTTCGGATGGGCGTTCCAATCGCTCTTCGGAGTCGGAAAAGCGGTTGGGCTGGTCGCCCTCGGACTCATTGGCTTTGTTCTCGCCGCTGATAAACCCCTCAAGCAAGTTCTGGAGTCGGTGAAGAACCGCGCCAAGCTGCCCATTCGCGAGGAAGTCGCCGAGGAGGAAGCACCGAAGAAACCAAAGCGAGCCGTGGTCGGGCTTCAAGACGACGATCTGCGTTCGCGAGCGCTACCGAAAGGTCTCTTCGAAGAACCTGAGTCAACCGCGCCCGAACCCGCTCCGAAACCCAAGCCGATCATTCGAGATCAGGCAACGAGCGAACCCAAAGAGCGACCGCTCAGCGTCGATATTCCAGTTCCGAAAGAGGGCTATCAACTTCCTCCGATCACCCTGCTCTCCGAGCCTCAGGGCTCGGTGAAACGATCGCCACAAGAGGTTCAAAAGAACATCGAGACGATCGAAGGCACGCTCGAACAATTCGGCATTGAAGCCAACGTTGTGGAAGTTGCCGCCGGCCCCACCATCACTCGATTTGAGATTCAATTGGGCCCGGGCATTCGGGTTGCCAGAATTGTGAGCCTTGCGGACAACATCGCCATGGACATGGCGGCTTCTCAGGTTCGGGTGGAAGCCCCGATTCCCGGCAAGGCGGCAATCGGTCTTGAAATTCCGAACGCAACCCGTTCGATGGTCTCCATTCGAGAGCTTTGCGAGAGCAAGGAGTTCATGGAGCATCCCTCCCGGTTATGCGTGGCTCTTGGAAAAGACGTCTCGGGTGTGAATCGGTACGCCGACCTCACCAAGATGCCGCACTTGCTGATTGCAGGTGCCACCAACAGCGGTAAGTCGATCGGTCTCGCGACGCTGATCACTTCGCTCCTGATCCGCAACACGCCCAAAGACGTTCGTCTGGTCATGATCGACCCCAAGCGGGTGGAACTCACCCTGTTCGACCAGATCCCGCACCTGATGTGCCCGGTCATCAAGGACGTGAAAGAGGCTCCGGGTGTGCTGCGAGCGGTTTGGCGAGAGATGGATCGGCGATACGACCTGCTGAGTGAGCACGGCGTTCGAAACATCGACGGCTGGAATGCAAAGGCGTCCTTCCAAGACAAGCTTCCCTACATCGTCGTGATCATCGACGAGCTTGCCGACTTGATGATTCAAGCCAAGGCCGAGGTCGAGACGTCGATCGTTCGCCTGGCTCAGTTGGCTCGTGCGGTGGGAATTCACTTGGTTATCGCCACTCAGCGACCGTCGGTGGACGTTATCACCGGCACCATCAAGGCGAACATCCCCAGCCGAGTCGCCTTTGCAGTGGCGTCTCAAATCGACTCCCGCACGATCCTGGACGCAAAGGGCGCCGAAGCGCTGATCGGTCGCGGGGACATGCTGTACGCCCCCATCGACGCGAATAAGCCGATGCGGATTCAGGGCTGCTACGTCAGCGAGAAGGAGATCGAAGAGATTTGCGAGTTTTGGCGCAAGCAAGAGTCGCCGATCTACTCCATCGATCCGAGCGAGTTTGACGTCGCCGAACCCAAGAAGGAAGCAGGCGATTTCGGCGAAGACCTAGACCCGCTCTGGGAAGAGGTGGTTCGGTTTGTGGTGGAACGCGGACAAGTCTCCACGTCCATGATTCAGCGCCGCTTCTCCATCGGCTTCCAACGCGCTTCTCGCTTGCTCGACAGCATGCAAGAGCGGCAGATCATCGGGCCTCCGAACGGACCTCGACCCCGCGAAGTGCTGGTCTCGCTTGCCGAACTGGACACCATCTTTGGAGGCGGCGAAGGCGTTGCTCGGTACGACCTGAGCGGAAACATCGACGATTACGGCGACGAAGACACGCTTTAAGGCAGACGGCATAGCCGGATTCATGGTAGAAACCGGATATGCCCTTTTCTGCGCTCTTGCTGTCGGTTCTGTTGAGCACCGGAAACGGCATGCCTGCGAGTCCGCTCATGCCCGCTCAATCTGTTTCGCCCAAGCCGTTCTCCCCCAAGTTCGATCAGAAGCGCATGCGCGACTTCGTGGCCCATCTTTCGGGCTTTCCGACGCGCAACACCAACACGCCGGAACTGATTGAGGCCGCGAAGTGGGTCGCAGAACGATTTAAGGAGATTCCCGGCCTGGAAGTGGAACTGATGAGCTACACCATCCAAGAAGGTCGACGAATCCCGAAGACCAAGGAAGTGGTTCAGGTGGTAGCGACCCTGAAGGGTCAAACCGACCGCACTTACTTGATGGGCGGTCACTTGGACTCGTACAACCTTCAAGGCGACCCGATGACCGCCAAGGCTCCCGGAGCCAACGACGACCTGAGCGGCGTGGTGGCGACCGTAGAAGTGGCTCGAAATCTTGCCGCCGCCAAGCCGGCAGGCGGATACAAGAACACCTTAGTCTTCGTGGCGTTCACGGGCGAGGAGCAGGGACTCTTCGGCGCCACCGCTTTGGCAAAGAAGTTCAAGTCTGGCAGCGCACCTTTGGAGGGCGTCTTCAACAACGACACGATCGGCAGCAGTTCGGCGTCGGACGGTCGAACGGATCGGAAGCGGGTTCGACTCTACAGCGAAGACACCGATCATCCGAAGAGCCGAGAACTCGCGCGGTTTATCGAATGGAGCACTCGAAAGAAGGTCGCCGGATTTTCGATTTGGCCGATGTTTCGGCGCGACCGATTTGGTCGAGGCGGAGACCACACCCCATTCCACCGAGAAGGATTTGCGGCCGTGCGCTTTATTGAAACGCTGGAAGACTTCACCCGGCAGCACACGGATCGAGACCTGATCGAGGCGATGGACTTTGGCTACCTTGCCAACGTCGCCAAGCTCAACGCGATTGCGCTGCACTCGCTGGCGAACGCGGAGGAGCCTCCTACCGACCTCAAGTACGACTTGAAGCAGAGCTACGACACGACGATCACTTGGAAGTCGAAGCCAGGTGTGAAGTACGTGGTGTACTACCGAGCGACCTCTTCTCCGGTGTGGGAGGGCGCATTGCCTGCAGGGGAGACCAACAAGTTCACCTCGAAGAACTTAAACAAAGACGACTACACGTTTGCGGTCGGCGCCGAGGGCGGCGTTCCGGTCCCGGTCGAACCGGGTGTCTGAAACACCCAAGATTTAACACATTCAATCTGGGAAATCGCTAAACTGGCGGCATGAACCGCCGACTAGCGATGCTCGGAGTTGCGGGAGGCGTTGTCGCCTCCTTGATCGGTGCTGGAGCTGTCTCCA
>CAYYJX010000123.1:0-7198 GCA_964471545.1 uncultured Fimbriimonas sp.
GTGCTCCAAATGTCATTTAAGAAGCCGAAGAACTCTCCCTTGGTCACTAGGGGCGAGGTAACGCTGAAGGGCGGAACATATTTTTAACGCGCGGAATCTCCGAACACGCCTCTTCATAACGTCTCTGATTATCGGGACTGAGGGCGCCACCCGCCGAGCGGTTTGGACCGACAAGGATGGCGCGATTTCGTAGTTTGATGTGGAGCGGTTCGATCATTCTTTGGGTCGGTCTGCCTTACTTCGCCTTGATCCAGCCCAGCGACACCAAGAACTCATCGGCGGATTGCAACGTCTTCGATCGCCACGGCTCGCCGTTGTAGAACGCGTGCGGCTGACCCGGATACTCCACGATCCGGCAATCGTTGCCGTTCTGTTTCATCCGGTCCACAAACATCCGAGCAGTCTCGATGGGAACCGTGCGATCCGCCTGACCGTGGAAGATCACCGTTGGCGGGGTGCCACGCTTGATGAAGTGCGCCGGAGAGATTCGCGAGGCCTCCGCGCCAAGGAACGAAACGGGCGGAACTCCGGCAAAGCTCCCTCCGGAACCGGGCGTGAGCGGAGCCAACACCAGCGCCGGGTTGAAGAGCACCAACGCGTTGGGAACGGCGCTCGCCTGCACGTCCTTCGGGTCATCGAATTCCGAGATAAGAGCGGTGCAAGCCGCCAAATGACCACCCGCCGAACCGCCTCCGGCGGCGATGCGATTCGGGTCGATCTTGAGCCGTTTGGCGTTGGCGCGCACCCACTTCATCGCCGACCGCGCATCCGAAATCGAGTCGATCACCCGCGATTGGTGCTGCGATCGTACGCGGTAGTCGGCAGTGATGGCGACCATCCCGCGCGAGGCGAAGTACCGCGCTTGCGAATCGAACTGCTGCCGAGAGCCGTTGCTCCAACCGCCGCCGAAGAAGAACACGATCGCGGGTCTTTGCGAACCCGATCCACCTTCGTCATAGATCTCAACTGAAAGCTTGGTGGTCCCAACCGTTTTGTAAACCTCCACGGGCCGACCCTGACCACCCCCCGCCTTGAATCCGGACCCCTTACCACCAAGGATCCCGGCTCCACCAAGAGCAGGACGCCCCACGCCACAAGCCGAGCAAGTGAAGGCAAGAATGCCCAGATACAGCAGAGGCTTTGCGGGACGAACCATACGGTAAGCCTACAACTTCTATTGACAGTTCAACGAAACTATAGTTTTTGAGAGGGGGGACAAGCATGAAGCGAAGCAGCCTTATGTGGGTGGGACTAACGGTTGGATTTGCCGGTGTGATCTGGCTGAGCAGCAGCACCGTGGTCACCATGGAGCAGCTTGCGAACATGGTCGCAAGGGTCTTTCCGATCAAGCCAGAGACCTTTCTTGCCTTTTGGCGCAAGTGCTGGTGGCTGTTTGTAAAGGGGTGGCACGCCACAGAATTCGGGTTGCTGTATTGGCTGGTCTTCGCCCTTTGCAAACGACTCCCCCGCCGGGCTGTGATCGCGACGCTGATTGCCTTTGCGTTTGCCTTTTTGGACGAATGGCATCAGGTGAGCGTCCCAGCGAGAGGAGGGCGTCTGAGCGACGTGGTCATCGACGGCATTGGCATTGCCGTTGCCGCGTTTATCCTCACTCGAAAGCCGGAAGCCAACCGGATACAGTGGTGGGTTTGGCTGTTTGGAGCCGCAGGGGTCATCGGACTGATTGGCCTGTTCGCCAACTTCCCGTTTGGATCGTTCGATCGCGGCTGAGGCGGGAAGGGGACGGTTTGAACGAAGCAGATGCAATTTATTTGCCGCTTCTGTGCTGGGAGCTTATGATGTTCGGAAGATGAGTTACTCCTTCATGGCGTATGCCGTGCCCGCCGGAAGTCTGCAGCAGCTTCGTGGGTCTAAAGATGCTTCCCGATTAAGCTTCTACAAAGCGAAGCTGGCAGAAGGTCTGCAAGAGAACGATGAGTTCTTTGAAGACATGGAAGACGAAGAACCGGAAGGCGAGATGAAGGGTTGTTTTGCCGGAATTCTTAGGCTGTTTCTTGGCAAAAAGAAGTTTGAGCAAGAACAAGAACGGGCACGGATGTCGGGTCCGGTTCCCAGTAGCGAGCAGTTGTTGGAAGCGTTCATCAACGGCGACCCGATCGACCTGCGATGCGGCTCGAAGATGGGCTACGTGCTGAAGTTGATCTGCGAGCAGGACGGCAAGTTTTTGGATAACTCGGGGCTGGCGGGCATTCGTCGCGGCGAGAACTGGATGAAGGAGCTTGATCAGGCCATGGCAAAGCACAACGTAAGCCTAGGACTGGGCAAAAACAGCTTCAATCAAGAAGAGGCGTTGGGCGTGCCATCGCCAGAAGACTTCCCCGGCATCGGCTACTTTCCGCTGAGCCTTTGGGAGCAGAACGCGACTGCCCTTGCCGCCATCGACACCTCAGGGGTCAAGGTTCCCAGTTACCTGCGCGAAGAAGACGACGAAGAGGAAGAGGAAACGGAGGAGTTTGTCCCGACGGACTACACGATGCTCAGTATCAAGGCGATTCAAAGCTGGGGAGCCACCGCCACTGCCGAGAAAGCAGACGTGGTGACCTTCTACCACTAACATACCGGCGGGAGCGGAACGGGACCTTAACCCGAATGTCTGTCTGGGAACCGAACCTTGACTCGGTGCTCGCCGTGGGACTCCATCGATTCGAACTCCCAACGGTTCACTCGAGCAATCTCGCGGCAGATTCGGAGTCCCAATCCGTTCCCTGCCATTTGCCGCCCTTCTTCCGACCGATTGACGATCTCAAGTTCCACGCGTGCGCCCTCAACCCGTTGGTGGACCTGCACCTCTGAGCCCACAGGGGCGAACTTGGCGGCATTCTCCAGGAGATTCCGAAGCAACAAATCGATGTGCTGCGGCAAGGCTTGAACCAGATATCCATGCGTTGCGTGGTGGGCTAGAACCAGAGATCGAACCTCGAACAATGGCTGCAGTTCGACAAACACCCGGTTGATAGCCTCCGAAAGATCCAAGCTTTCCACCGTCGAAAGGGCCTCGGGCTGGGTTAACCCCTGAAGCGTCAGAACTGCCTCACTCAGCCGATTCAGGCGATAAACCTGTCGCTGAACGCCCACAAGCGTTGACTCCAGTTGCTCTTTGGTCTGTTCGCTCCCAAGGGCCAAATCCAGTTCCAAAAGGAGCGCATGAATCGGGGTTCTCAGCTCGTGCGAGAGCGTGGCGTAGCTCTTCACCCGTTCATCGCTTTCACTTCGCACCTCGTCGATGAGCGCGTTGAGTGTTTCCACCAGACGCACGATCTCGGTGTCGGTCGAGGGGGCACTGACCGAGCTCCCCTGTCCAGATTTCACCTCGTTCACACGATCAACGAGCTTTGAGACGGGCTTAAGGGTTGCTCCAACCGATAGCCAGGCGCCCACTCCGTAGACCACCACCCCCACCCCGGCGATGGCAAAAACCCAACCTGCGAGGTTGCCGGAGGGTGGTCTCTCCGGCATCACATACAACAGCGCTCCTTCGTTCAAACGGAACTGCTGTACGCCTCGCCTCTCCGGCCGAGGGGCTCGCGAGGGGGATTCCCAGAGCACCGTGCCGTCGCGATCGACAAGCGTTGCCCCGACGCCTAGATCGTCCAGTCCGCTTTGCTCATAGAGAGCGGCCACTGAAGAGCGAGGGTTACGACCCTGCAGTTCTCGAGAGAGCCGATTCAGCGCCCGCTTCGCCATCGACTTCCGTTCTTGAAGCTGATTCTGCTCTGAAGCGGAGAGGATGGTTTGCACGGACGCCACCAAAAACGGTGTGCCCAGCAAAAGCACCACTAGGGTCATTTTGGTCCTTAAGGACTTCATCGGGAGCTCCCTTCTTGTAGTCGGTATCCCACGCCCCGATCGGTGACGAGCAGCTTGCCCGCACTCCCAAGCTTCTTTCTAAGGCTACTCACGTAAACGTCTAGAACCTTGTCGTCATAGAAGCTTTGCTTCCAAACCCTTTGCATGATCGCCGCGCGAGAAACCGTGCGACCTTGACCTAACATCAGTTGCTCTAGGAGAGCGAATTCGGTGGGCGAGAGGTTGACCGGCGCAGAAGCTACCGTCACGGTTCGAGCCAACTGATCGAGGGAAACGGGACCCACGCAAAGCGTTGTGGATGGTTGAGCTCCTCGCCGAACGTTGGCGCGTACCCGGGCCAGCAATTCCGCAATTTCAAAGGGCTTGGCAAGGTAATCGTCCGCCCCAGCGTCTAGTCCGGCCACCTTGTGGGCGAGTTCTCCGCGAGCGGTGAGAAAGATGATGGGAACGGTATTGCCCGTTTCCCGAAGGGTCCGACAGATCGTGAGCCCATCGACGCCCGGGAGCATGATGTCCAAAAGCAAGAGATCGTAACGGTTGGCTCCGGCAAGAGCTTGCCCTTGCGTCCCCGTGGTGGCGAGATCGACCTCAAAGCCCTCGGTCCGAAGGGCCATTGCCACCGATCGCGCAATGCTTGGATCATCCTCCACCACCAGAACCTTCACGTATTGATCTTGACGGAAGATCATCGATTCCGTTCAGTGAAAGGGGGATCCAATCCTTTTAGGTTAGAGTTTTCTAACCTTTTTGAACTGCCCCCTCTGGCATCCGTCCTTTGATCTAAATGATTAAAACGAGCTTGATGGTTATTGCCCTTGCAACCGTAACGGGCTTCCTTGTTCAGGTCGGCAGCAGGCAAGATATCGGCGGCGACTCGCAGGGCGGTAACCGGAAGCAAGGGGGAAAGCAAGGCGGCGGAAAGCAGGGCGGAGGCAAATCGCGTGATTATCCGCTGCCAACCGCCGGCTGGTCGGAAGGCTCTATCCTGCTTGGCAATGTGTCAGATCGCTCCGCAGAGTTGGTGATTCACTTCAAAAGCGATGCGGAAGCCAGCCTTGAATACGGACCGGGCGAGACCTTCTCGCAGAAATCGCCGCAGTTCTCGCTCAAGGCGGGCGTTCCCTTACAAACCAAAATCTCCGGGCTGCAACCCAACACCTCTTACACCTATCGGCTTCGATTCGCGAAGCCGTCTCAGAGCTCTCAGAAGCTGAGTCCCGTCTATCGGATTCAAACTCAGCGCAAACCAGGCACTCCGTTTATGTTTTTCGTTCAGGGCGATTCCCATCCGGAGCGGGTGCCAAAGATGCATGTTCCTGCGCTCTATGAACGGACTCTCCTAACTGCAAACGAGCAGAGACCAGACCTGTTCATCTGCCTTGGGGACGACTTCAGCGTCGATACCCTTAAGGAGCGAACCCCTCAATCCGTGGAAGGGGTTTACACCAAGCAGGTTCCCTACCTGGGCCTGGTCGGACACTCGACTCCGATCTACTTGGTGAACGGCAATCACGAACAAGCGGCGAAAGCCAACCTAGACGGGACCGCGGGCAGTCTGGGAGTCCTTGCCCAAAACGCGCGGAATCGCAACTTTGTTCAGCCCGCCCCAGACGGCTTCTACACCGGAAATGAGGAGCCGGTGGAGCACATCGGGTTGCTTCGAAACTACTTTGCTTGGACATGGGGAGATGCGCTTTTTGTGACGATCGATCCCTACTGGCATTCGGCAAGCGCCGTCGACAACTCTGCAGGCAAGGGTCCTAAAGAAGAGGGCGGTGGCAAGAAGAATCGCAACCTGTGGGACATCACTCTGGGCGATGCGCAGTACAAGTGGCTCACAAAGACACTCACAGAAAGCAAGGCAAAGTTCAAGTTCGTCTTCGCTCATCACGTTAACGGAACCGGACGCGGAGGTGTGGAGAACGCAACCCTCTACGAATGGGGCGGTAAGGATCCTCGTGGTGGCGATTTGTTTAAGTCTAAGCGCCCAAATTGGACACTTCCTATCCATCGCCTCTTTGTGGAAACCGGGGTTAGCGTGTTCTTTCAGGGCCACGACCATATCTTCTGCAAGCAAGAACTAGACGGCGTGATCTACCAATCTTGCCCTTGCCCTGCCGACCCCACCAACAGCTTGATCAACGGCGATGCCTATCGGTCTGGTGACAAGTGTCCAGGTGCGGGCTTGGTCCGAGTTTCCGTTTCTCCCTCGCAAGCAAAGATCGACTACGTCCGCGCCTTCGAACCAAGTGCCGAAATCGACGGGCATAAGCACGGCGAGATCGCCTTCTCCTATACCGTCAAGCCTTCTCAAGGAGCCAAAAAGTGAAAATCCAAACCGGAATCGTCGTTGGGCTGTTCGCTGCCTCTGGCCTAGCCGGAGCACTCTTCAGCCAAACCGCCAAAACGCGAGCAACGGAGGTTGCCAAACCCTTCTCTCGATTTGCCCCGGCCGTAAAGACGCGAGCCGATGATCGGTATCTGTATGTCGAATCGAACGGCCTGCCGGATCACGAAATGATGACGGGCATCACCGCCTGGCAACAGCAGGTGCCTCTGCCACAGAACTACACCGGAAACAACGCCTGGCAAGTGCCTCTCTTCCCCGTTGCGGCAAGGGAGCCCATGAGTGCAAAGACCAACTTCTTCCGGGGGGCAATTGCGATTGCCGCCAACGGCGTGCCGATCTTCAACCCGATCAAGAATGACGGTCGCACCGATACGCTTCTCGCCGGCGAGTTGGATCAATGGGGCGGGCACAGCGGTCGAGGAGACGACTACCACTATCACATCGCTCCACTGATTCTTCAGGAGCGTCTCGGCAAAGACTTACCCGTGGCGTACGCGCTAGACGGGTACCCCATTTACGGCCTCACGGAGCCAGACGGATCCGCCCCCAAGAACCTTGATGGATTCAATGGGCATGAGCACGGGAAACTGGGTTACCACTACCACGCAACCAAAACCTACCCGTACCTCAACGGAGGTTTTCACGGGGAGGTGGTCGAGCGCGGCGGGCAGGTGGACCCCCAACCGCGAGCCACGAGTCCCCGAGAGGCGACGGCCCCATTGCGCGGGGCCAAGATCACCGGCTTCAAGACCGTTGAACCGGGCAAAAGCTACTCGCTCACATACACCGTGGATGGTCGGACCAGCCAAGTGAACTACCAAGTTCTGAGCGAAGGCAGCGTCAAGTTTGACTTCGTGGACAGTAGCGGGCGCGTTGTCTCGGAGACGTATCGTGGTCGTCCGGATCGTCCGGGACGTGGCGGCGGTCAAGGCGGTCGCCAAGGAGGTGAAAGGCAAGGAGGCGGAGGTCGTCAAGGTGGGGGCGAACTGGGTCCTCCCCCGGGTCCTCGAAAGCCGTGGT
>CAYYJX010000124.1:0-7149 GCA_964471545.1 uncultured Fimbriimonas sp.
ATAGAATGTTCGTTGTGCGCACCTTCGCGATCGGTTTGGCATGTGTTCTCTCTTCTCTGGGATTTGGACAACTTTCACCCAATTTCCTATACAATCCCGTCGAGCAGCCGTTTGAGATCACGGTGACGAAACCGCAGGGCGCTCGCGAGTTGACCATCCAGCTGCTTGCCGCAGGAAGCGCGGAGATGCTCTCGGAGAAGGTGGCTCGGCCCGGAAAGATGGACTTGGCGCGTCTCTTCCCAACCCTTTGGAAAGACAAGATTCGCACCGTCCATTACGTTCAACTGTTCGCAGACGAAAAACCCTTTGGGGCTCCGTTGGTTTTGGTGCCCATGACGAACCCCGCGATCTCCCGACTCAATGCGGAGAAGAAGGTTGAGTTCGTTGCCGACGAAGATGACGCCTTTGCGGGCATTCGATGCTGGGTGGACCAAGTGGTCAACTTTGAAACTTCGCTCGGCGACATGAGTTTCCGCCTCCGCCCGGACTGCGCCCCGAACACGTGCTACAACCTCATTCAACTTATCCAAGGTGGGTTCTACCGGAACATCCCGGTCCACCGCATCGTGAATAAGGATCGCAACGGAAAACCTTTTGTGGTGCAGGCAGGCGATCCAACCGGAACGGGAATGGGCAGCCCGGGTTATGCCATCGCCCTTGAAAAGTCGCCCTTGGGTCACGACTTCGGGGTGATCTCGATGGCTCGTTCGTCAGATCCGAACACGATCGGCTCCCAGTTCTTTGTCGCCCTCAGCCGAGAAGCGACCGCACGTCTCGATGGGCTGTATCCTGCATTCGGGCAGATCATCTCAGGTGCAGAAACGCTCAACCGACTGGCTGCTGTGGAGGTTGGTGAGGGCGATCGTCCCAAGCAACTCCCGATCATCAAGCGCATTTGGCTTTCGGATGCTTTGCCTTATCGCCGAATCATCGAGAAGCCCGCAGGCTAGTGTCCGGTATTCTGAGACCTATGCTCAGAGTCGAGCGAGAAGGTCCGCTGGTCCACATTACGTTGAACCGACCCGAGGTTCGCAATGCGTTCAACGATGAGTTGATTGCGCAGCTCACGGACGCCTTTGCAACCCTCCAAGATTCGGACCGCGTGGTGATTCTGAGGGGTGAAGGCACCTCATTCTGCGCGGGTGGCGACCTAGAATGGATGCGCCGGGCAGCCGGTTACACCTTCGAAGAGAACGTTCGCGATGCGACCGGGCTCTCTAACCTCTTCAAAACAATTTCCGAGGCACGTGCATTCACCATTGCCGTCGTCCAGGGTCACTGCTTCGGCGGAGGATGCGGTCTTGCGGCGGCGGTGGACTGCTCGCTTGCCCTGGATGGCACACTCTTCAGCTTCAGCGAGGTGAAGCTAGGATTGATCCCAGCGACCATTGGTCCGTTCGTGATGAAGAGAATCGGGTTGGGCCACGCCCAAAGGTACTTCGGCTCAGGAGAGATCTTCGACTCCGCCGACGCCTATCGGATCGGTCTCGCCTCGGAACATGGAAATCAGGAAGAGCTCGAGAAGAAGCTCGGACGAATCGTGAAATCCGTGCTCTCATCTGGGCCTCATGCGGTGGCTCAAGCGAAGCAGTTGGCTCTGAACCCACCCGCCACAGGTGAAGAGGCCGCAACTCGTTTGGCAACGGTCCGAGCCGGCGATGAAGCGAAAGAGGGCATCGACGCCTTTCTTACCAAGCGTTCAGCCGCTTATGTCGGTGAGGCTCCCCGAGTCTCCTTGTTCCGTCCGGCGGGAGAAACGGCATGAAAGAAATTCGCAAGGTTTTGATCGCCAATCGCGGCGAGATCGCGGTCCGGATTATTCGCACCTGTCGAGCGATGGGCATTGGCACGGTTGCGGTCTATTCCGATGCCGATGCGAACTCCATGCACACGCTCCTTGCGGACGAAGCGGTTCATTTGGGCGCACCGGAGCCGAGTGCAAGTTACTTGGATGCGCAAAAGATTCTGAGCGCCGCCAAGCAAACGGGGGCCGACGCGATTCACCCCGGATACGGCTTCTTAAGCGAGCGGGATTCATTTGCCGAAGCCTGCGCCGAAGCTGGGATCATCTTCATCGGTCCAAGTGCTTCCGCCATGCGCAAGCTGGGCTCTAAGATCGACGCCAAGAACCTAGCCGTTGAGAATAGCGTGCCGATCACGCCCGGGTTCTTCCAACCCGGAGCGACCCCTGATCAACTGTTCGCCGCCGCCCAGGAAATTGGCTTCCCGGTGATGCTGAAGGCTTCGGCGGGCGGTGGTGGTCGAGGCATGAGGGTTGTTCGCGACCCCGCACTGTTCATGGAAGAGTGCGCCCTTGCCGCCGACGAAGCCCTCAAGGGATTCGGCGATGACGCGATGATGGTGGAGAAACTCGTTGAAAAGCCCCGCCACATCGAACTTCAGCTTCTCGCCGATACTCACGGGAACGTGGCGGTTCTGTTTGAACGAGAGTGCTCGTTGCAGCGACGCCACCAAAAGGTGATTGAAGAAGCTCCTTCGCCGTACCTCTCCGCAAATCCAGAGATGTGGGAAGCCATGCGTGAGTGCGCGATTCGGCTTGCCAAAGGCGCGGGCTATTCGGGTGCCGGAACCATGGAGTTCATGGTCGACGAGGCTGAGGGCAAATTCTACTTCCTAGAGGTGAACGCGCGGCTTCAAGTGGAGCATCCTGTGACGGAAGAGATCGTTGGACTCGACCTGGTTCGACTTCAGATCGAGATTGCCGAGGGCAAAGCTCTAGCGCTGCCAGAAGAGCTCATGGCGGGATCGCGCCGGGCGATTAAAGGCTGGTCGGTAGAGGCACGCATCATTGCCGAAGACCCTGCCAAAGGCTTCCTACCGAGCATCGGGCCGATCAAGGCGTGGGTGGAACCACGGCATCCAGGCGTTCGCGTGGATACAGGATTCCGCGCCGGCTCCGAAGTCAGTCGATACTACGACAGCCTTCTTGCAAAGGTCATCGCCACCGGTCCTGATCGTGCGACCGCCATCGCCCGACTTCGGGAGGCGCTTAAGGACTTACACATCCTTGGGGTGAAAACCAACACCGCGTTTGTTCTGGACGTCATCGCGGATGAGGAGTTCCAAGCCGGAGCAATGGACACGGGCTTCCTCGGTCGCAAGTTCGGCGAGTGGCAGCCCTCGGTTCAAGATCATCTTCCTGAATTGATCGCGCTGGCAGAATCGGCGGCGGTGACGGCCAAGGCTTCTACGGCAGGTCCGACCGGACCGGGTCTCAACTGGGACGCAATCGACGGATGGAGAAACGTGCGGGGCTAATGTCTCAGCCGCACGACTGGAATCCAGCCGATTACGACAAGAACGCCCGGTTTGTGAGCACCTACGGCAATGCCGTTGTGGACCTGCTCCTAGAGCGCCTAAACGGCTCGCTTCAAGGACTAACCGGAATCGATCTGGGGTGTGGGGACGGTGTTCTCACCCTTAAAATCCAAGAGCTTGGTGCCGACATACTTGGGCTCGATGCCTCGCCAAGCATGGTCGAAAAGACCCGTGCTCTTGGCGTGCGGGCCGAGGTTGCCGATGGTCATCATTTCTCGGTTGCTTCCCCGGTCGACTTCGTGTTTAGCAACGCCACCTTGCACTGGCTGAGACGGCCCGACGAGGTGTTGTCTTCGGTCGTAAAGGCGCTGAAGCCCGGTGGTGTGTTCGTCGCCGAATTTGGCGGGCTGGGCAACGTCGCTGCGATCATGACGGCCATCCACGCCGAGTTGGATCGCGCCGGACTTCCCTCCGTAGAACGTTGCCCGTGGTACTTCCCCGCTCCGCAGGTTTATCGAAACAGGCTCGAAAAGGCGGGATTCTCCGTGGAGGAAATGTGGCACTTCCCACGCCCAACTCCACTACCGACAGGCATGCGCGGGTGGTTGGAAACGTTTGCCGTACCGTATCTCAGCGATCAGCCTACACAAGTCCAAGTGGAGATGTTAGACAGGATCACCGACCTCCTCGCCCCGTCGTTGAGGGACGAAGAGGGTCAGTGGATTGCCGACTATGTTCGGCTGCGATTGGTGGCGACTAAGGCCTAGAAGCGATATCGCACACCCACTACCGCATAAGTGAACGTTGAGAAATTGTAGACCTCGTCGTTATCCGCCCCGCCGTCCAGGATTCGGAAGCCCGCGAGCAGGTCGAGCCGGTTCGAGACTCGATACGCCGCTCGAACGCCGAGATCGATGGCATACCCCTGCGCTGCTCCCGCGGCATCCAAATCCGCGATGATCGAGAGCCTGTCGGAAAGCTTCTGCTCTCCGTAAAAGTGGAGCAACGGCACGGGGCCAACGTTGGAGAAGCTCTCACTCGCGCCCGCTTGTTCCAGTGCCACTTCGGCATCTCGAATCTTCAGCGTGAATCCAACTCGGAAGTCTTGGCGATCGTTTTTGATCCACCGATTGCGATAGGTCAACCGATAGGAATTGAACATGTAGGTGCCGCGAGTCGGCACGCCGGGATCGAACGTTCCGCCATCGTAGTTCACCGGCGAGGAGAACTGTCCGGTCCGAGTGATTCGGAGCGGAGCGTACAGAAGCCTCCAGCCGTTGCCGTGCTCACCTTCCCAAGTGACGGCGGTGCGAACAGAGAGGAACGCCCCCTCTCCTGCAAGCCCATTGAACGACCAGCGCGTACCACCCGGGTTAGGGATCCGGATATCGTTTCGCGGATTCCAGGTGGGTCCCAGTTCCAACTCGACGCTCCACTTTTTTGCCTCATCCGCAAGCGCAGAGAGCGGCAAGGCAGCGACAAGCCCAAGAGCAGCGATGGTTCGAACGAAACGCATAGCTCGGTACTACGCAGCGCATCGAGCCCTCGTAGGCGCAGAGACCCGACTGGAAATCCGTTCTCTAGCGATTCTTCGTGAAGATTCTCGAGAAGAGTCCCTTCGAGGCTTCCGCATGATCCGCACCTTTCACGAGCGGGTATCCGGCATTTTTCCACCCGATCACACCGTGTTCAAGGACGAACGATTGCGCCGCCTTGCTCCCCAGTCGTTCACGCGCCAAGTTGGCTCGATGCCCGATCTTGCAGATGAAGACGGCATTCTCCAGTTCCTCTGCGGTTAGAGGATGCCCGGTCGGACCATGCTCGTAACCCACCATGATGTCGGAGAGAGGGATATGCACCGACCCTTCGATGTGTCCGTGGCGGAACTCTGCGGATGTGCGAACGTCGATGAGCAGGGGCCTTCCCGTATCGAGCGGACCGTCTGCGCTTTCCAGAAGTGCCCTTAACTCAGCCGGTCGGATGATGTCTCTCATGACCATAGAGTGCCCCTTCCAAGACAAAAGGATGCGTGGTTACGCACCCTTGTCCTAGAAATTCGCTTCAGGCTATTGCGAAGCGTATGAGCCGGTTTTGAAGAGCCAGCGGAGGGCGTCGGGCATGGTCGCCCGACCTTGGGCATCGCTATGGAAGCCGTTCCCGGGAACCCACTTGTAGTCGTAGCCCTTGTACTTCAGCGAAGCAACCATGTTGAGGTTTGCGATCCACCAGTTGCCGTGCTCGTTGTCTAAATCTTGCTTACCGTCTTGAAGAAAAACGCGAATCGGCTTCTTGTCTATTTTGCGAATGAGTGCTGGATAGTTGTGCCCGCCGTCTCGCTTCGAATCGCCCGACGCGATGTTGGTGTAAGAGCCGATCCAAGAGAGGACAAGACCGAACTTATCGGGTCGTTCCCAAGCGGCGGTGAATGCACAGATGCCGCCCGAACTCAAACCTGCGATGCAGCGCTTCGAGGGATCATCGGTGATCTTCCCCGCCACGTTCTTCTCGACAACCGGCATGTACTCGTCCAAGACAAACCGAACATATTCGTTGCTGAGCACATCGTATTGTCTCCACCGAATCGAACGACCGTCCGAATGCTCGCTGGGCTTAATAAACACTGCCACGGTCGGAGGCAGGTCGCCTTTGGCGATCATGTTGTCCAGGCACGGCACGGAGTAGTTCTTGGCCCACTGTCCGTCTTGGAAGACCATGAGGGCGTACCCTTCGGGCGGGGCAGGCTTCGCAGGAACGTAAACCCACCACTCCGAAGTGGTTCCCGGATAGATCTTGCTCTCCTGTTTGGGCATGGGCAGGAGTCGACCACGGGGTACGGACGTGTCGGATTTCATTTCATCCGGAGTCTCGTACACCTCGACGTTGCGCCTGTCGCCGAAGGTCTTACCGTCTGCTAGGTAGCTCGCAACATAGGCGTCGCCAAAAGCGAAGTCCACAACGGTCGCAAACACCCCATCGCCGACGGGAGTCATTGAAATCTCGCGATCCTTCTGGTCGATCGCGGAGAGGCGGAGGGTCACCTTATCGCTCTTCGACCGAATGGCAAAGGCGACCTTTCGGCCACCGTAGCGGGGCCAGATGCCCTTTTCCAGTTGGTTCGGATCGAGATACTTCAGAATCGCGGCGCGAGCGGTGCCGTCGATCGGCTTGCGCAGGGCCTGTTCCAACGCGTAGGGCGAGTCGATGGACGCACTCTGAAATCCACCCATGCCGATAGCCAAAACTAAACCGATCGCCGTCGATCCAACCATGCCGATATCTTAACAGCCCAGACGATTCGGTGGCGTGACAACGGAAGCAATTCCACCCGCATTGTCCCTGTCCGACAAAAAGTGGACATGAGATGACGGGACGGCGACGGGGCTCCGAACACCCCATCATAAATTCAGGACTCGCGAAGAGATCGGATCGAACGGGTTCCTCTAGGTCAAAGCAACGGCGCTCTACCTCGGAATGAGGAGCCCTTCGCCCCCATCCTCGGCGCGGATTCGCAAGCAAATCCTTACGAAATGGATCGCACCATGATTACCGGTCAACCTCACGAGCATCTTCCCCACTTCCCAAATCCCGTTAAGGAGTCTTCGGTGGCATGGCGCGGCTTTCAGGGTGGTCTCTGGCAGCTTCAGGTCAACGTGCGGCAGAACTCCGGTCAGCTGACTCAGCGTGACGACCTGCTGCAACGCGAGCTCTTCTCACCGCAGTCCCTCAACGCGGTCGGAATCGAACCACCCACTGTCGGACCCTGGCTGGAGTTGGCCACCCCTTGTCCGGCCGCTGAGCGTCTGGCTGAAGCCGTTCAGGCTGCCGAACAGGCCCCCCAACTGGCCCCGGGGTCTGGGCGTGCCCTGCGAC
>CAYYJX010000125.1:0-7085 GCA_964471545.1 uncultured Fimbriimonas sp.
TGGACGGGTCCAGTGAAGAATGCCATCAATGCCATTGAGCAGCGAAAGTAGCCGCAACTAAACCAACCGGCAAGTAAACCGACCGGGGCGGTACTCTCCAGCAGACCAAAATTGCGCCGACCCCCATCCGTTTCCGCCGCGACAACAACTCGCCGAGAAAGGAAAGGGCAAGCCAATCAAGGTCCAGTACGGGGAAGACTCAATGGCGAAAATCGGCTTTGTAGGAATGGGCGTAATGGGCGCGCCAATGGCGGCCCACCTGGCGAAAGCCGGACATGAAGTGACGGTTTGGAATCGAACCGCCAAGAAAGCCGAGGCGCTCAAAGAATCGGGCGCGAAGGTCGCCACGAATCTCAAAGATCTCGCCGCCGCCAGCGACGTCATTATTAGCTGCGTGGGCACCACCGAGGACGTGGTGGAAGTGATCACCCAAATGGTGCCGCACGCCAAGCCCGGCACCCTCTTCATCGATCAAAGCACCATTCAGCCAGAAGGCGCCAAGAGGATTGCGAAGCAACTGCAAAAGAGCAAGCTCCGCTTTGTCGACGCCCCGGTGACGGGCGGTTCCATGGGAGCCCAGAAGGGCACGCTCACCATTTTCTGCGGTGGCGACCCCAAAGACGTGCAAGAAGCCATAGAGGTCATGAAGCCGTACACCAAGCGCGCCGAACGCGTGGGCGAAGTGGGTCAGGGCCAAATGATGAAGCTCACCAACCAAATCGCGGTTGCGGGCGCGCTCATCGGTCTTTGCGAATCGCTCGGGTTCGCCAAAAAGGCGGGACTGGATATCGCTCAGGCAAGAGAGCTCATCGCGGGCGGAGCGGGTGGAAGCTGGGCGTTTGAAAACTACGGCCCCATGATTCTGAAGGAAGACTATCGCCCCGGGTTCAGCATCAAGAACCAGCGCAAAGACCTTCATTACTGCCAAGAAGCCGCCGACGGCATTGAAGCCGTGATCCCCTGCGCCGACCTGGTGGACGAACTTTTAGAGGTTTTGGACGACGAAGGTCGAGGCGAAGACGCCACCGCCGCCTTGTACGAGTTGTATCTTGAACTGGTGCCGGAAGAAGAAGGCGCCGAAGACGAAGACGGCGACGACGAGTAAGAGCTTCTAGCCGACTTTGGATCGGCCGAATAGCCAGACGAGGGGTAACAGGAACAGGATTGAGTTACGCAGTTGAACTGATCGATATCTCGAAGCGGTACGGGACCGTGCAGGCTCTCGATTCGGTATCGCTGAAGGTGAAGCAGGGTTCCATTCACGCAGTGGTGGGAGAAAACGGCGCGGGCAAAACCACGCTGATGAAAGCCCTGTACGGCGCGATGCAACCCGATTCCGGAAGCATCGATCTGTTTGGCAAACGACTCTCCTTCGCCGGATCGGCTCAGGCAATCGAGGCCGGGGTCGGCATGGTGAGCCAGCACTATGGGATCATCGGCGAGCTCAGCTGTCTCGAAAATCTCATTGTCGGGTCTGAAGGATCGGGCGTTTTGCAACTCAAAGCCGCCGAAGAGCGAGCAAACGAGCTTGCCAAAAAGATGGGCTTCGAGTTCGATTGGAAGGCGGAGGCCTCCACGCTCAGCCCGGCAGGCGCGCAAAAGCTGGAGATCTTGAAACTGCTGTGGCGAAACAGCCAGATCATGATTCTGGACGAGCCCACCGCCATGCTCTCCCCGGCAGACTCCGACGCGCTGTTCGAGAGTCTTTCCAACCTTGCCAAAGAGGGGGCGACCATCCTGGTGGTCACTCACCGACTCCCGGAAGTGTTCGGCTATTGCGACGAAGTGACGGTGCTTCGCGGAGGCAAGTGGATTGCCGCCATGCCCGTTTCCGAAACCGATCCGGAATCGCTTGCCAAGGCGATTGTGGGTGGAGAACTGGTGCAAAGACCGCCACTTTCCACCGCCACAGGCTCGCCGACCTTGCTCACGGTGAACGATCTCAGCGTGAAGGGGCCCAAGGGCAACCTTCAGCTGAAGAACTGCTCGTTCCAAGTTCGCAAAGGCGAACTGGTGGGGATCGCCGGGGTGGATGGCAGCGGGCAAAGAGAACTCTTCCAGGCGCTGATGGGCACCACCAAGCCCGTCTCTGGTGCGATTCGATTTGTAGAGGGCTCTAACGAGCAAGATTGGACAAATCTGCCCACCCGAGAGCGGCTCAAGCAGGGATTGCGGATCATTCCCGAAGATCGGCTTGCCGAAGCGGTCATCGAGGAGTGGTCGCTCATTGAAAACGCCACGCTCGGGCTGCAAAGAATCCCCCCGTTCGACAAACTCAGCGGCAACGCCGTGGAACCCGAAGCGCTGAAGATTGCCGATTTGTTCAATACCAAGCGGGGAAGCCTAAACGATTCCATGGCGGGTCTTTCCGGCGGGAACCAACAAAGGTTCGTCGCCGCGCGGGCTCTGCTTTACAATCCAGCATTGGTGTTGGCATTCCAGCCCGCCCGAGGCCTGGACCTCAACTCCACCGCGCGCGTCTATTCCAAAATTCGCGAACGGTGCGATTCCGGAACCTCGGCGCTGGTGGTGAGTTTCGACCTCGACGAACTTCTGGAATACTGCGACCGCATCGTCGTTCTCTGTTCGGGTGAGTTTGCCGAACCCAAGCCGGAAGAGGGTCGGGATCGCGATGCCATTGGTCGGCTGATGGTGGGTGCTAAATGAAGAAGATTTCCCCCAAGGTTTCGCCACAGGTTTGGATTGTGGTGGCCGCCGGGATCGCGGTGATTTTAGGCGCTCTGGTGCTTGCCAAGGCAAACCCAGCCGAAGCTATTCGAACCCTCGGCACGGGCTCTTTTGGTAGCATGCGCGCGCTCAGCGGCACGCTCAAAGAGACCACGCCCTTGCTAGTGGCAGGCTGCGCGGTTTACTTAGCGCTCCAAGCCGGACTGTTCAACATCGGCGTAGAAGGTCAGCTGGTGATGGGGGCGTGTACGGCGGCGGCGGTCGGCGTGAAAATGCCCACCCCGGCAGGCTTCTTCGTAGGTTGCGCCGCGGCAATGGTCGTCGGCGGATTGTGGGCGCTCCCGGCGGGCTGGATCAAGGCGTACCGAGGCGGGCACGAGGTGATCACCACCATCATGCTCAACAACATCGCCATCTACCTCACCGATGCGCTGGTGATTGGGCCGCTGAAGGATCCTGCGGCGGCGTACCCCACCACCGAATCGCTCAGCAAAGCCACGCGGCTTGCCAGCGCGGTGAAGGCGAACGACTTGCAGATCAACTTCGCCCTTTTGGTGGGAGTCGGCATCGCGGTCGGAATGGCGATCTGGCTGAAAAAGACCAAACCCGGCTACGAACTCCGCGCCACGGGGGCCAACGCCACCGCCGCCAAGTTTGCGGGCGTGGATACCAAGCGGGTCACCCTCTCGGCGATGGTGGTCTCGGGAGCCATTGGCGGCCTAGCGGGTGCGCTCATGGTTTTCGCCCACGAGTTTCGGTTCTATCAAGGCTTCTCGCCCGGGTACGGGTTCGATGCCCTTGGTGTTGCTCTTCTGGCAGGCGGAAGCAGTTTCGGCTTATTGCCGTCCGCCCTCTTCTTTGGCGCTTTGGCAAAGGGTGGCACGGCTCTGGCCGCACTCTCCATTCCCAAGGGCATCACCACACTCACGCTGGGAGTGGTGGTTCTGGCGTTTGCGGCTGTGCGCTACGGTAGAAAAGTAAAGGGAGGCGGCGATGGCGCTTGATCCTGTTCAGTTAGCCGTCTCAACCGTCACGCTCTCTGCGCCCCTCGCGCTGGCTGCTATCGCGGGCTACATGAGCGAGCGCAGCGGCGTCATCAACATCGCCCTAGAAGGGAAGATGCTCACTGCGGCGTTCGCCTGCTTCGCGGCCTCGACCTACCTGGGAGCGGTCGGCGGAATCTTTGTCGCGCTGGTGGTCGGCATTCTCTTCTCGCTGCTGCACTGGTACGCCACGCAGAAGCTCAAGATCGATCCGATCATCTCCGGCATGGCGCTCAACCTCATGGCGGTGGGTGCCACCAACTTTGGCAAAGAACTCTTGCCGCCCGATCCCATTGCAGACGGCAAAACGCTTCCGTTGCAACTCTTCTATGTGTTGGCGTTTGCGGTGCCGTTTGCGGTGATGGTGTGGAGCGCCAAAACTCGCGCCGGACTCCGCTTGCGAGCCGTGGGTAGCGACCCCGACAAGGCAAGACTCGTCGGCGTGAGCCCGCTTTCGGTGCGGTTCGGAGCGCTCATCATCACGGGCGTACTCACCGGTCTTGCGGGGTCGCTGTTGGTCACCGAAACGCGCAACTTCACCGACGGCATGACCGCCGGTCGAGGCTACATCGCCCTCGCCGCACTCATCTTGGGCGGTTGGCGACCCGTGCCCGCGCTGCTGGCGACCATCCTCTTCGGATTCGCCTCTGCGGTGCAGATCCAGCTGAAGGGAACCGAACTGGCCGGAGCCAATATCCCCTCCGGAGTGTGGTCGATGCTGCCGTATTTGGTTACTTTAATCGCCTTGGCAGGATTTGTTGGAAAACAGCGTACTCCTGGAGGACTTGGGAAGGTCTAAGGAATAGGGACATGGGGATTTCAACCGTTGCATCGGCTTTACTCGTCGTCGGTCTGGGCAGCACGCCGGAGAACACCTTCCAACAGATTCAGCGCGCTCACGAGGGCCTCAAGTCGGGGACGTTTAAGTACAACCGACTCTTTCAGGGCAAAAACCCGCCCAGCACACTCTTCTCGTTCGGGCCGGGCCGATTCTCGTCTCGAACCTTTGGCCCTGCGCTAAACGACCTTTTCACCAACGATCGCACCATTCAGCTCAAATCTGGGGCGATTTACCTCTTCGATGCCAACACCTACGAAGCGGTTAAGTACAGCCCGGCGAAGGGAACAAACTTGTACGATTCCATCTCAGAAGCGGGTGTTTTGAAGGATGAGGTGATTGAAGTCTTCATGAGCCCCAAGGGGGCGACGGAGTTCCTAAACTCCATGCGCCGATACTCCGGCTGGAAGCAAGAGAAGGGAGCCCTGAGCGCGAAGGGAAGTCGCAACGGGAAGCCGTACAACATTCGGCTCGCGTACGATTCCAAGTATCTGCTCACGCGAGTGGAAGTGAAAGAGACCGGAGTGGTCTACGGTTGGCAACGGGTGAGCGGAACCTTCACCGCCCCGAGTATCCCCACCGCCGCTCGCAACGCGCAGACCATCAGCAAGATTCCAGGCTTTGCCGCTGGACCGTACGGCGCTCGAAACACGCTGAAGAAGATGTACACGTACTACACCCGTAAGCAAACGGGCACGGTGCGAGTCACTTTGGAGAAGTCCAACTACACCATCACTTGGAAGCCGAACTTCGTTCGCCAAGTGGGTCCGAATCTGGATTGGTCTTACGCCGGAACCATGTTCACGGGCAAGAACCTAAAGACGGGCAAAGTAAAGAAGGGCAAGATCGATACCGTGCCCGGAGTGCTAGAAACCGTTCAGTCCGATCCGGTGCTGCCCTTCACACGATCGCTTCTCTCCGGCAAGCTCCCCATCGAACCCTACACTGGCGATGGCATGAAGGCGCAGGTGATGGGCGCCATGGAAGTGGGCGGGGTTGCGGTGACCATTGTCAAACTCACCGGAAACGGACCCTCGCTATCGCTCTTCATCGCCCCTAACGGCGCGCTGGTGAGAGTAGAGAACGAGTACGAAATGAAAAAGGGCAGTCGAATAACGACCACCCTTGAGATCAAGAACCTTAACTGATTCGGTTACGAGCCGGATTTGCCCCCGGCTCGTTCTTCTCTCAACCGAATCCGCTCCAAAACGGCGAGCGACTTCTCAATCACCGGGTCGGTTTCAAACGGTAGCGCGGGGCGATCTACCTTCACTTCCACATCCGGAACCACGCCGTTGCCCTCTAACCGAGTGCCCCTCAGCGTGACGTAATCGGAGATGGGGTACTGCATGCTAAATCCGTTGGTGGCGTCTACAATCACCGAAACCAGAACCGCTCCGGCCGACTTGGAACCCACAACGCTGGCGCCGTAGATCTCCTTCATCGCCGCGGCAAAAATCTCAGCCGCACTGCCCGATCCCTCGTTCACCAGAACCACTACGTTGCCCTTGTAAACCGGACCCGTGCTGGATCGCGGCTTCATGGCTCGACCCATGGAAGACGCCTCGATCAGCGAGTTCGGCTTGCGACCGTTCTCTTTCTCGAACCGGGCGTACGTGCCTCGGTCGATCATGTAACCCATCGTGTCCTCGCTAGAAATGAAGAATCCGGCAAGGTGCATCAGGTTCACCACCGCGCCCCCGCCGTTGAACCGCAGGTCCAAAATCAGGTTCTTCGCGTCCTTTGCTTTGTCGATCAACTCCGCCACGTTCTTGGAATCGTAGTTGCGCATGTCGAACGACCAAACGCTGATCTTGGCGGTGTTCTTGTCTACCCAGGTCAGCTCTTCTTTGCGAATGGTGGAAAAGGGTCGGCGAGTGAGCTCGTACGTCTCGAACTTGCCAGATCGCTTCTTCACCTTTAGTCGAACCTTAGTGCCCTCTTCTCCGGCGATCTTGCCCGGCCCGTCCGCTTTCTGACCGTCGACCTCCGTAATCAGGTCGCCGGGCTCTAGCTTCACCTCGCTGGCAGGTGCGCCCTCCACCACGCGAATAATGAGCAGCCCTTCGGGAGTCACCGAAGACTGGAACCCGATGCCCACCGTTTTGCCCGTGTTTCGACGCTCGGTGGATTTGGGGGTGTTGAGCACAATGTGACTGAACCCAAACTTCCGCAGGGCATCGTTGATGCCGCGCACAAACTCTTCGTCGTCCTTGGCACCCTCGATCTTCTCCTTGTTCGCGTCCAAGAAGTCGTTTAGCTTCTTGAAATCGGTGTTGGGAACAAAGGCAAAGCGGTCGATGGTGGTCTTCAGCTTCTCAATCACCTCTTGCTTCACCTTCGGGTCTTTGTCGACGGTTTGAGCGAAGGCGGAGCTGAACAGCAGGGCCGAGCCGAGCACGGCAATGCCGAGCGTTCTCAGCGAGGATCGAACGGGGCGCATAAGCAACATTGTGGTTCCTTAAACTACCGGGTTCAGACGGAAAATGGTTTCCGCAGGTTCAAAGTTGTGTTTC
>CAYYJX010000126.1:0-1093 GCA_964471545.1 uncultured Fimbriimonas sp.
CGTAACCCTCCCATCCGACCAAGGCCAGGCAATGAGTCCGCTCTCCTAACTGCAGCCTATTCTCGAAAGATCGAATCCGAGTCTGAAAACGGAAGCGATCAAATTCCCCTCCGAGGAGGGGGAATTCACTCCGTCGACTTCGCAGCTCGCGCCGAAACCCTCGCTCCCGAAAGTCTCCAACCGCTCGGCATCGGAGGTCATCGGAACCGATTCGCCCTTGTAGTGGAACTGCAAGGCGCGGCGGCGAGTGTTGGTGCGATTCGACGGCGTGCCGTGCGGCGTGAGGCCATTGAAAATGAGGCATCCGCCAGGCTTTAGCGGAACCGCAACCGACTCTTTGCCCAAGATTTCCGCGTCGCAAATCTGCCAATCCCGCCGATTAAAGTGCGGCAGAGGGCCCTCTTTATGTCCGCCCGGACGGAAGAACATGCACCCGTTCTCCGGAGTCGTCTCGTCCAACGCCACCCAAACACCCACCACCGGAGCGGTTTTGGGAACGCGGAAATACGCGTTGTCTTGGTGCCACGGCTTCTCTCGACCGATGCCCGGCGGCTTCAGCAACGCCATGTCTTGAAACATGCTCGGAGGCTCGCCCAGCAACCGAGTGAGGATGGGCATGAGGCGCGGGTGATACACCATCGCCTCTAAACGAGGGTCGAGGTGAACGAACAGCATGAACTTGCGCACCGCATCCAACCGCTCGGATGCGGCGAGGGTGGGCAGGAGGTCTTTGGCGCGAAACTCGTACTGCAGTTGCACCCCCGGGGGCAGCGAATCGCGCATCACGATGTCTTGCAGCGCATCGATAACGGTCTGAACTTCCTCCGGCGAGAAGGCGTTTTCGATGGCTAAGAAGCCCGCATCCTCGTAAAACTCGAACGCTTCCTCGTTGATGGAATCCAGCCCGTCGAACTTTGGCGCGATTGCGTCTGCCCGGTACAGGCTCTCCGGATAATCGTCGCTCATCTCCTGTTCGAAAAAGCCGATGAGCGGCTTGGTCTCTTCTGCCACTGCCTTGGAATCCGCGGGACCCATGCCTTCAGACTACAACGATTCAGTCGCTGGGACCAAACGCAACCGGTCAAAACCCGTA
>CAYYJX010000126.1:1193-6959 GCA_964471545.1 uncultured Fimbriimonas sp.
TAACTAGGATGCCTACAGATTAAAGAGGTCCACGGTGTGCCGCAGCCCGTTCGCATCGATGGCGACCAAGTCTAATCGGCTTTCGCGCTCCGACCACCCGGCTTCTTCCAAGTAGGCCTGAATCGCTCTGGAAAGGCGTTCTCGCTTGCCTGCGTCCACGGTTTCCTCCGGCATGATCTGTGCATCTTTCCGTGTTCGAACTTCTACAAAAACCACGACTTCATCGTCCAGAAACACCGCGTCGATCTCATCGCGCCCGACCCGAACGTTTCGGGCAACAGGCGTGTAGCCAAGCTCGCGCAGGTATCGAAAGGCTTGATCTTCGCCCTCTCGACCAATGGCGGTTCGACTCTCTGGAGACATGGCGATTAGAAGAGTTCTAGCTGACCCACAGGCTCCGATGCGGGCTCCGATTCGGGCTTCGGCAAGGCTATGCCCAGCCGCTCGTAAGCGGCAGCGACGGGCGCATACGATCGGCGATGAATTTCGCACGGTCCCAGAGCTTCCAAAGCGGCAAAGTGCGGCGGGGTGGGATAACCAAAGTGGCTCTCGAACCCGTATCCCGGAAACTTCTCTGCGATTCTCACCATGTAGGCGTCCCGCTCGGTTTTGGCAAGAATGGAGGCGGCGGCAATCTGCGCGATCTTGCCGTCTCCCTTCACCACGGCTTCGGCGCGGGTGCGCAGCCCACGTGGAATCTGGTTCCCATCGATCATGACCTTGGCGGTGGGCGCTTGCAGAGCGGCGACGGCTCGCTCCATGGCGGCCATGGTCGCCCAAAACACGTTGAGCCGATCGATCTCTTCTGGCCACGAGTATTCGATGGCGAAGGTGCAGGTGGCTCGAATCTGATCGGCCAGATCCTCTCGGGCGTGCGCTTTGAGCTGCTTGGAATCGTTGAGACCCGCCACCGGGCAGGACGAGTCGGGAAAGATCACCGCCGCCACCACGATGGGACCGGCAAGGGGTCCACGCCCCGCTTCATCCACCCCGATCACACCGATCGGCGATTCCAACTGAGCGACGGCTTTCATTTGATGAGGAACCCGTTCGCGGCAACGGCCTTGTACATCGGCGTGGGAACCTTCTCCTTCTTCTCTTCCACCACGAACTCGTACACGGGGTCGTTCGGCTTGATCTCGGAGCACTTTTTGCCCTCGGCGGAGGTTGCTATCTGCACCCGTACGCCCATCTCTTTCAGGAGGTCGATATTGGTCGAAACCATCTTGCCGAGCGACGAGCGATTGCCCTGCTTCTCCCGAATGCGGTCGACGGTGAGGGTGACGAAGTTGGGATCGCGCGAACATTCGGCGTCTCGATAGTTCGCCAAGCCTTTGCCCAACTCTGAAATCACGAGGTTGACGTTGGGCTTCGCGCGGTTGAGCGGAATGATCCACAGTGCCACCGGAACCATTGCCAAGGCGATCAAGGAAATCTTGAACTGCGGGGTCTTGGTGAACGGCACAACCGGTTGAGACATGGCTTACAACTCCTCTCGAAGCTCTTCTTCTGCCTGACGCACGTGCTTGAGGTCGCTGAGGGTGAGATCCAGCAGGTCGACGGGCTTTTTGCGAAGCTCTTCCGGCGTCACCGCCTCCACCTCGGCCCCCGCCCTGACGAGTTCCTCTTTCAGCATCAGCATTTTGTCCGCGATGGCGCGAATGTCGTCGAAGGCGGGTTCGGGCATCACGGTTTTGGGTCCGGAAAAGACGAACGTTTCCACCGCCTCGTTTACGTAGTCGCTCACCTTTCGGCTCTCCACGTGGTCGGGCACGAACGGTCGCAAATGGCTCACCGCTTCGATCATCGCCTGGTCCGAGGCGTCGAGCGCCTGGGCTCGCAGGCGTCGATAAGTTTCGGGAAGGTCTTCTCGTCTCCACGCGGCGGTATCGAGCAGGTTGCGAATCTCGAACCGCAGTTGGGCGGTTGCCTCCAGCACGGTAAGCGTGCCTTCGGTGATATCTCGGTGCAGACGGTTTTTGTCCAGAAGCGCTCGTAGGCTTCCGACAGTTCGGTAAGCCCGAAGCCGGGGTTCAAATTCGGGGTGGTTCGTCGCCTTTTGGTTCTCTCCGTACAACTTAGCGGCAATGTAACTTGCCACCGGAACCACGATCATGCCCGCGATCTTCAAGAACAGCGCATACGGGCCCATCGCCACCACCAATCCCGCCACAGCGACGATGCCTGCGGTGACGATGCCGCTTTGCCTTTGCTGAATGGGACGCGTCAGAACTTGGTCGTCGAACTCGCGCAAGAACGCCACCAGGTGGGGAAAACGTTTGATCTTCTCAGAAAAGAACATGGCGCGCGAAGTGAAAGAACGTACGCAGTTTACGCCGAACAGGGTGCATAGCCCTAGGCACCGACGGGACCTGGACAAGACTTCTTTTGATGTGAGTTAAGGCAGACCGAACGAACCGCACTTTGCAAATTGTCTACAGGTAGAGTGAAATTCATGCTTTGCGGGATGATTTGCCGTAACCTCCCAGCCGCCTCCAGAACGCAAACCGTTCGCTGGTCGAACATTTTTGCGGGTCTGGTCGCTTTGCTCACGGTTTCCATGGCAACGGCGCAAGACGGTGCCGAGACCGGTGGCAAGAAGCCTCAGATTCCGGGTGCCAACATTCGCCCCACGGGCGATGAGGATCTGGATCGGTATCTCAAGAAGATCGACGTGGCGAAGACGTACGTCACGCTGAGTTTCCCGGATGAAGCCCCTCGGCTGGTGTTTGAGGCCAACAAACTTCCCAGCGCGATGCCGAAGCAACGAACCGAGGCAGTGGGTCGCCAGGTGAAGGTGCAGATCGCTTCGAACCAAGACAGCGACAAGCTCTATTTGGTGAACACCCAAACCGGAAACGCCCAATCTCGGGCACTGGGCGTGGTGCGCGATCAGACCTGGACGGTTTCTAACGATGCGGATAGCGAAGCCTACGAGGTCGTCGTTCGAGTCACCGCCGCAGGCGCCCCTATCGCCGCCGCCGAAGTGACGCTGAAGGACAAGTATCGCGAGCAGAAGAAACTGATCGACCCCAGTGCGAAGGGAGACGTGGTCTTCCGATTCGTTCGCTTTGGCGAGCTGCAAGTTACCGTGAACTACAATTCGGGCGGCAACCCGGCGGCTCCGGTGAAGCAGTCGTTCACTTTGGAACGGGTTCGCGAAGAGCCGAAGCCTGTTTTTACGGTTGCAGTGCCAGAAGCGGCCGAAACGGTGGGCGGTGCTGCCACCAAACCCTCCGGATCGAACCCAGGAGCATCTGGGGCTGCGGATGCTGGGTCTGCCGAAGCCGGGAAATCGGAGGCTAAGGGACCCGTCTCCGGTTCCAACCCCCTTGCCAATCTTCTCAGCACCTTGCTCGGCCTGGGCGTCATCGGTGGACTGGGTTATGCGGGCTGGCGATACCTTCAGACCAACCCCACCAAGGTGACCGACGCTCTGGAGAAGCTTGGAGCGGATATCCCCAAGACGCCCGATCCCGCCGCTGCGGTCGACCCGGTTCCGGCTCCGCCAAAGGGTCCGGCTCCGGTAGAGAAGATCATTTTGGGGGCGGATGCTTCGGTGGATGCCGTAAGCCCATCGTCGGCCCCTTACACGTCACCGACCTCGGCCGACCCCTCGGTTTCCGACTTCCTCATGGGACTCGGTTCGGGTCCAAGATTGGTGGATATGTCCGGCACCGCTTTGGATTTGGTGGACGGGGAGAAAGTGGTGGGTCGGGAATCGACCGCCGAATTCCCGGTGGTCCACGATACGGTTTCTCGGCGGCATGCGACCCTCGCGGTCTCGGAGGGGACGGTCACCCTCACCGACCTTGGCAGCACCAACGGCACGTGGGTGAACGGGCGCAAGATCGATGCTCCGACTGTGCTGAATCCCGGCGATTCCGTAAGATTCGGCGGCGTCGAGTATCGATTCGAGGGCTAAAACCCGATAGGTAGTGAAGGTTTGGTCGCACGAATGACGGCGTTCGTGCGTCCCTACCCTTGAGCTTTCCGGTTTATCGGAACGCTACGGAACGTTCGGAATCGCGCATGGCCATCGGCAAACTCATCACCAAAGGATTAGCGGGAGCGGCCGGTGGCGCTTTGGCATGGGCGCTGGTGGAACCAAGCAAACCCGTCATCGACACTCCGGAATGGATTGCTTTTGAAGCCCGAATGATGATCTTCTTTGGGTTGTTCTTGGGAGCGGGTCTAGGGAGCCTTTCCGGTTGGTACCAGGGCAGTCGGCGACACCTTATTCAGGGTGCGGTGCTGGGCGCGATCTTCGGCCTTTTGGGTGTGATCATCGCGCGATCCATTGGGTCGGTTCTCGGCGGCATGTTTGCTTCCATGCGCCTCACCGCGCCCATTCTTTGGCGCGTGATTGTGCTCACCCCTATCGGCGCGGGCGTCGGACTTGGAGTGGGGGCGGGTTCGCTGAACCCAAGGCGCATGCTCCAGGGACTGATCGGCGGCGCGCTGGGGGGTGCCTGCGGAGGCTTCCTATTCGATACCATCGGCATGGTCACCGACCCCATTCAGCTCGCCATTCAGGGCACCGCCCCGAATCAGCGCGGCGAGACGGGTGCCATTCCTCGAGCCATTTGGTTCGCGTTAACGGGCACTGCCATTGGTCTCTTTATTGGGCTGATTGAAGAGGCGAGCAAATCGGCATGGATTCGGTTGCGCCTGGGTCGAAACGAAGGTCGCGAATGGGCGCTGGATTCGCCGCAGATGTTTATTGGTCGGGCGGAGAACGTGCACATTCCGCTGTTTGGAGACATGAACGTGGCTCCGAACCACGCGATGCTGCAGCGCCGACAAGACGGCTGGTACATCGTGGATGCGGGCACGCCGCTCGGAACAGGTGTGAACGGGCAACGCATTCAGGAAGCGAAGTTGATGCCCGGATCGGTGATCCAAATTGGCGGATTCCAATTGGAGTTTCTGACCCGTGGTGGACCCACCCCGGTTCGAGGTCCGGAGACGTACATCGGCGCTTCCTATCCCATGGGAGGTCCGCAAATGGGGGGAGGTCCGCAAATGGGGGGAGGCGCTTATCAGGTTCCTTCTGCACCTGCGGGACAACCGATGCCGCAGCAAATGCCCACCCAGATGCCTGCCCCGTTTGCCCCTCCTTCGGCACCCACGGCGGCACCTTCGGCTCCGATCGCTACGCCCGGGCTGCCTTCCAACCCCACCCCAACGTCCGTGATTCCCACCCTCGCGAACTTGGGTGTTTCGGCGCAAGCGGGTCGGTTGGTGGTGATGGATGGACCACTTACGGGCCAAGGTTTCAATATTCAGGGTCCCATCGAGATCGGGCGAGAAGCCCAGCCCGTTACCTTGCCGTACGACACCATGGCGTCTCGACGCCACGCTCGAATCTCGTCTACCCCGAGCGGGTTTGAGATCACCGATCTTGGGAGCACCAACGGAACCTATGTGAACGGAACCAAGGTGTCGTCGCGTCTTTTGCAGACGGGCGATATGATCAAGATTGGGGGAACCACCTTCCGATTCGAATCTTGACCCTATCCATCCGCCGAGACCCGCCGAGAATTTCCTTCGCACGATAGAAGCCACCATGCAACCCAATCAACCAAACGATCCGAACAAAACCGTCTTAGGCGCATCGCCCATGGCGGGAGATCCGAACCGAACCCAGGCGATGCCGGGCGGTTTGGCGGGACTTGGGGGCGGCGCCAATGTAACGCGCGCGATGTCGGCCGCCGACCTGCAACGCACCACCATGATGCAGGCACCGTCGCAAGGCTTGTCGGT
>CAYYJX010000127.1:0-6894 GCA_964471545.1 uncultured Fimbriimonas sp.
AAGAAATGTGCGCTGCACTGATGGCGGAACAACGCGAAACTGTCAACGCCTCATCGGTCGCGCTAACCTTCGATGACTTCCCTTCACCGGGAGACGAGAAACTTCTCGACCTCTTGCAGGCGGAAGACGTCCAGGCAACTTTCTTCGTGATCGGTGAAAAACTTTCCGCTCACTCCGATCTCGTGGAGCGAGCCATTCAGGAGGGACATCAGATTGAAATACACGGGTGGGAACACGACCCGAAAAAGGTGAATGCCGCTCTTTGCAGGCGGGTCCTTCAGAATCAGTTCGGAGTTCAGCCTAAGTTTGTAAGACACCCTGGCTCAGACGTCATCTTCACGCTCGCAGGAAAGAAGCTCCTTGCTCGAACCACGAACCCATACGACTATTCACGTCCCGGGCAAAACGAAATCACCCGACGGATCCTTAACCACATTCGGAAAGACGGTGTGATCCTTCTCCATTCCGGGGTGGATCAAACCGTCCGGGCATTGCCCAAGGTGATTCGTAACCTCAGGCGCCTGAACTATCGGTTCGAACTCGTGCGCTGACCGCGACGCCTCAGAAAGCCGAGAGCAGCGATGCCCGCAGCGATCATGGAAGAAGGTTCAGGCACCATGGCGATTCCGCTCTTCTCCAAAATCCACTGCTCGGCGTCGCTGACTCGGCTGTAGCCATTATTGTCGCCGTAGTAGCCGTACCGATTGGAGCTTCGCGATGCCCACGGGTCCACACCTTCCCAGGCAACATAGGAGGTGATTCCAACCAGGAATTCTTCACCCCCGTAATTCACGAAGAGCCCCCCTCCGCTGTCGCCCGGGGTGGCGCAACCTTCTAGATCCAGCGGTGTGGGATCGGATCCGATCAGCCCAAAAGTGTTCATGGAGCTATCCGGTTTGTCGAAGTCCGTGATGAGACCGTAGTAGTTGTAACCCCAGAGCACCTCGTTGTAGCCATCGATCACGTTGCGGAAGGCGCGCTTGGTTCCGTAGCCGCCTGTGTTGCCGGAGATACCCGTACCAGACGTGCCAAAACCAACTGAGGTCGCAACCCGGCCAACTTCGTTTCGACCATTCCACATTCTCACAGGTTCAATTCCAACGACGGGAGTTTGGAGTCGAACAAGAGCCAGGTCATTCTTGCCAACGTCCCAACCGGAGTACTCGAACACCTCTGCCGAGTTGTAAACCGTTGAACCAAAGCGGACCGATCCGGAAGTTCTGCCCCAGAACACGTGCCCGGCGGTCAGAACCCAGTTGGGGGCGATTAAGACACCCGACCCGCTTCCTCCTCCGGTAACTCGGCAAACATAAGGATAGTTTTCGCCGAGAGCAATGTAGGCAGAATCGGCCCGATCGTCTCGAATGGTTGAGCCCCACCCCACGGCAGAAACAAGCCCAATCAACCCTACTGTTGCCAATCGCATGCAACAGATTATCAGGTAGGCGAACTTTTGAAACCTGGTAATCGGCGGTTAACGATTCACGCCAACGCTCTTCCATAGGGCAGGCATGTCGGAGAGCGTGATCACTCGCGGATCGTTGTACACACGGTGAATCCAGTACGGCGTGTTCCCTTTTTTAGGGTCCTCGATCATGTATGCCCAAGTGAGGAAATAAACCCACGGGCGTTCTTTGATCGTTTCTGGGTCGGTGAGCTTGCCCTCTTCCCCAAGGGCGAACATTTTGTTTGATTTGCCAAAGAGTTCTTTGAACTCAGCCCAAGCGGTTGGTGATTCGTAGTCGCGGACGATCATGTCCACCCGATCATCGCCGGGATACCAGTTCTCTTTCTCTTTGCCGTAGCTGGTCCAAACCCAGACCAGGTTGTTCAATCTATGGACCTTGTTGAACCGGTCGTAAATAAGGTTGTAGAGCGACTTGCAGGCATCCCCGCCGGACTTGCCCCACCAGAACCACTTCCCTTCGGCTTCGTGCAGTGGTCTCCAAAGAACGGGTACTCCGGCATCGCGCAGACGCGCCAGGTGCGATCCGGCGATATCGATGTCTCTAACGAGGTTTTTGTAGGATTCCGAGTTAGTGTCGGCTAACGCAGCCTTCAAATTGTACTTGTCGGTGTAGAAATCACCATCGGCATTGGGAGAAATCCAGTGCCATTGAATCTGGACGATTCCACCCCGTTTGTGGAAGGCGATCGCCTTCTCGACGTCTCGGTTGCTATTTTGTGATGGAACAATGCCGTTGAAGTCGTAACCGATCATGGCAGGCTCTTTGCCGTCGGAGTGCTTCTTGATGTACTCAACGTACTTGTCATCGCACTGCCCACTGATGGTCTTTTTCCCGTAGACGCTCCGGATGAGACGAATCAGGCCGACCGCCTCTTTCGACGGTCGAGACACCACCAATTCGGAAGTCACAGCGGTGGCAAAAACGACGGATGCTAGGGCGCAAACAACCATTGGAATGAAATCCTGTGAAAAAAGTCTCGGAGTGGATCCTCAGCCAACTCCGAGAAATGCACTTCTCGCTTATCGCTTGCGATCGTTACCGTTTGGCAGACGATCCTCGGATAAGTTGTTGCGGAGTCTGAACGACCCCGGTTGGGTGGCTGAGATCAGCCACCCAACGGTGTTTCAACTAGCCAGGACCGGCTTGAGCGCCAGGAGGCGGACCGGGAGGAGGCCCGGCTGCAGGTCCTGCAGGAGGTGCCCCACCCCCAGACTTGGGTCCCATCTGACTTGCTTCCGGCGGAGGCGTCAGGCGAGGGTTGGTATAGGAACTCTGTTCCTCTTTCGTTGCGGTGGTTTGGGTGCCCGAACCACATCCTGCAAGCAGGGATGCCGCAACAAGACCAAGGGCTAGATGGGCTAATTTCATTGTCGCTTTGCGTTCCACTTGTTCAGCTGAGGCTGAGCACCCTCGTTCGGGTTGGTTTGAACCGGATCCAGAACCGCTGCGTGACCGTCGGCGAAGGCGAAGACAGCCTTGTTGGCATAGCCTGCGCTAACTGCACCGTTTCGGTTGTTGCGGTTGATCGTGAACGTTTGACCGTCCCAGTTGCTTGCCGTGTACGGGTTGCCGTTTCGGCTGCCATCGGGGATAAGTCCGCCGTGACCCGAACCGTCCCACCAGTCGACGCCCGTGATCATGTCTCCCATGCCCCAGGTGATCTGGCTGTTGTAACGAGTAGCAAGCATGATCGTGTCGGCAGGAAGACCTACGCTCGTTGCGTTGACGATGGTGTTACCCATCCAAGGCGAGGAGCCGCATCGGTTTGCGGCAGCCGGAATGTTCTGCACCAGGGTCATGAGACCGAAGTTCTCGTTCTGCGAACCGTTCCAGCGGATAAGGCCGTTCGAGGCGAAGGAGATCGGCACGCCGTTAGGATCGGATCGAAGCCATCCAAGCCATCCGTTCTTGTCAAGGGGATCATCCGGCGTGCGAAGCAACGGAAGGTTCTTGATGTACGGGCGGGTATCCAAAGACCAACCACCGTCCGTTGGGTACCACCAGCATGCGCCGGCGCCCATCGGGTAGGTGTCATCGTAGTCTGCGAGATAGAGCATGACACCCGTGGAGGTTTGCTTGATATTAGAGAGAGCCGAAGTCTTCTTAGCGGCAAGCTTCGCTTGAGCGAAAACCGGGAAGAGGATAGCGGCAAGGATCGCGATGATCGCAATCACGACGAGGAGTTCTATGAGTGTGAAGGCTTTCTTCATTGAATTACCTGCGATGAGATCGGGGGAGAGCCGTTCGGACTCTCCAAGGATTGCTATATGAGAATGTTTGCGGTAGGGGTAAATCGTTTCGGGGCGGCTCAAGGTCGTTCACAGCACCGCAAAGGCCACGAACAACGAGCTCGAACGGGAGCGTCTTCACAACCGACGGTCGCTGGAGATCGGACAGACGCACCTTCAGCAGGCTAAAGGCTTCTTCTGAAAGAACTTTCCAATCGAACCGAATCGCGGTCATGCCGAGTCCGTCAACATCGATCGCGAAGTCATCGCCGATCGTGCCGAGTTTCAAATCGTTGGGAAGACTCAGCCCACACCGAAGGGCGGTTTCCACCACCGATGGTGCAAGGAAGTCGTGCAAGATCACCATTCCGTCCGGCCGGTTGCCTTGTTGGAACAGGTGGTGGAGGCCTCCAAGCTTGGCAGTGGTGTCGCCACTCGTGCTGATGAACTGAAAGTCTTCTGGGTTGGGCTGCAAACCATGCGCGAAACAAGCCACCATCACGCCCTGAATGCGAGCAATGGTCGTCTCGAGCGTGTCGATCATTCCGGTGATGCCGATTCGCTTACAACCCTGGCGAATCAGATGACTCGCCAGTTCATAACCGGCCTGCTGATGATCGAAGCGCACCAGATCGGTATCGGAATTGCCTACTTTGTGGTCTAGCGCGACAACGGGCAATGAGCGTGTGAGCTGACCGACTGCCGAATCATCCGGATCGATGGCAAAACCCCATATCAGCGCGCCTGCGTAATCACCATCAAGGACTCGCTGGAGCGCGTATGCAAACGGATAGTCCGCTGTACGACCGATTCGTTCGACATTCAACTTCTCGGAGGATGCCAAGGCTTCGAATTGCTGACCGAGAAGGGTTTGTACAAAGGAACCGTTCTCGATGAAAGCGATCACGTTGGATTGGGTCGGTCGGATGCCGCGGCCAACAAAGACGCCTTTCTTGGGCACGTTGACGGCCCAACCTTCTTCAACCAACTCGGCAAGAACTTTGCGAATCGTGGAACGCCCGGCGCCAAATTCGGACTGAAGCTCCTTTTCCGTGGCAATGAACTGCCCGGGAATCATCTCATCGGACATCAGCCGCTGTCTCAGAGTATCAACGATCTCGAGATAGCCGTTCCTTCCGATTCGGGTGCTTCGTTGCTCCACAATCGTTAATATACACAGTGTTTGTTATAACCGGCGGATAAAAATGACTCTGGACAGAAATAAAACCTCAGGTTTGACAAAAAGCCGGTAGACGTTCCCTTAGAGAAACGTTTCGCAAGAATTAACAACCACAGAGGATTGATTTATCGAAGAATCTCACGCACGACGTTTCCATGAACGTCGGTGAGTCTAAAGTCCCTTCCCGCGTGGCGGAAAGTAAGTTTCGTGTGGTCGAAGCCGAGTAAATGGAGGATGGTCGCGTGCAGGTCGTGGACATGCATGCGGTTCTCTTCCGCGCGGAATCCGAACTCATCGGTGGCGCCATAGGTCATGCCGCCCTTTACGCCTCCACCTGCCATCCACATGGAAAAGCCGTAGTGGTTGTGGTCGCGCCCGTTCATTTTGCCTGCGTTGGCGCCCGGCGTTGGGAGTTCGACGGTTGGCGTCCGACCAAACTCCCCGCCCCAGATAACAAGGGTTTCTTCTAGCATGCCCCGCTGCTTCAGATCGGTTAGCAGGGCACCAATTGCCTGATCGCACTCCTTAGCGAGGTTTCGGTGCTGAATATGGATATCGTCGTGGCTGTCCCAGGGTTGACCCGCGCCATGGTAGAGCTGGATAAAGCGAACTCCCCGCTCGGCAAGGCGTCGGGCTATCAGGCACTGTCGAGCGAAGTTGCCGGGCCCGTATGCTTCGCGAGTCGCTTCGGATTCGCGCATCACGTCAAAAGCGTCGCTTGCCTCTGATTGCATTCGGTAGGCCAACTCGTAAGACTGAATCCGCGCCTCGAGAAGGGGATCCTGTGCCCGCTTCGCTTGGTGCTCCTTATTCAGTCGCTGCAAAAGATCCAGTTGGGCGCGTTGCTCACTGTCTAGGGTGTATTTGTTTCGGACGTTCTCAATGAGTTTGTCGACGTCGGTCTTGTTGGGATCGATGTAGGTGCCCGCGAGAACGCCAGGGAGAAATCCCGACTGCCAGTTTTGAGTCTCTTGGATGGGATAGCCACCCGGGCACATTGCAATGTAGCCGGGGAGGTTTTGATTCTCTGTCCCAAGGCCGTACAGAACCCACGACCCCATGGACGGGCGAATCTGCCGCGACTCGCCGCAGTTCATGAGGAGCAGCGAAGGTTCATGGTTCGGAACATCGGCATGGAGCGACCGAAGAACGCAAAGATCGTCTGCGTGCTTGGCAACGTTGGGAAAGAGCTCCGAAATCTCCAAACCTGATTGCCCGTGCCTCTGAAACTTGAAGGGCGACGGCAGAGCGGCCCCGGTCTTCCGCTCTGTGGGAAGGTTGAGCGGAATCACCTGTCCCGCGTACTTATCAAGCGCGGGTTTCGGATCGAAGGTGTCGACCTGGGACGGACCACCGTTCATGAAGAGGAAGATGACTCGCTTTGCCTTGCCCCGAAAGTGAGGCGAACGAGGCGCCAACGGATTTGAAGTAGATTTCCCTTGTCCCGCTGCCAACGCTTGAGGGCCGAGCACGCTCAAGAGACCGAGCGTCGCGAAACCGTTGCCCATCCGAGACAACATTTCTCGTCTTGTCAGGAACAGGTCTTCAATGCGAGGATCGTGGTCGAACTGGGACATAACGGTTTCTCTTAGTCGATGAATAGGAACTCGTTCGACATCAGCAGAATCTGAGCGAACATAGCCGTTCGGGTTGGTTTGGGAAGGGTGGATGTTGCCCCAAAATCACGAGAGGCTTCCCACTTTGCGCGGGACTCTTGGTTTACGACCGTCGGAGACCAGGCGAATGCGTCAAACGAATCCGCACCATTCGGTTCTCCGATAAAGTCGATGACCTCCCCGGCTTCCAGCTTCAAGCCCCGGAGTTGGACGCCTTGCGTGCGCGCATACACCGTCCACCGCCCAAGAAGACCCGATCGACTAGAAATGATTGAGGCGCGAATTCCGTTGCCCTGTCGTTCAGGATGCCCGATGTCCCCAAGAATATCGTAGGTTCCCGAAGTTGAAACTCGGAATCGGCGCACAACGGCATGGCGGTCGTCTCGGCCCGGGTGTCCGCC
>CAYYJX010000128.1:0-6772 GCA_964471545.1 uncultured Fimbriimonas sp.
GGATCGACCGCATCGAGCGAAAGGTGAACGATTCCAAACAGGATCGCCAGCAGCAAGGTGTACTGCTCGGCGGCGAAAGATTGCTCTAGGAACGCGCCCACTCCTAACAAGGTGAGCGGTGCCAGTGCCGCAACCGCATACTTCCCTTTTTCAGCCTCCGGAGTCGGGTTGTTGGAAGCGAGTCGGAGGACAAGTTTGTAAGAGAGCGCCATTGCCGCCGCGCCCATGAGCGCGCTGAGTAGGTTGGCAACTTTTGCTCCGGTGAGGGCGGGTAGAAGGCTCTTGAGAATGAGGCCCGCGATCACCCAGGTCGGTGCGCCAGGCGGGTGCGGAATCCCCGCCGATTGAATCGCCAGCGAGAACTCTCCGCTGTCGTGGAACGAAACTCCGGGTGCGGTGTTAGTGGCGAGCAGCGCAAACGAGGCGACGAATACCGCCCAAGGCGCCAGCCTCTCCAGCTTGAGCTTGGATTCCGGAGCGGACGCACTTCCCCCTTCCACCACCTGCAGCAAGACAGGTCCGTCCCCCGTTTTTAGCGGAGACGTTGACGACGACGAATCAAACCCTGACGGCACACTTTAGGTTTCGGCTGAAACCCGTATTTCTGCAGAGCGCGGCCCCGCTCTGCCGGGGCGGTTCGGCACAAAGTTATCTCTTCGCCGGTTGCAGCGTGCAAAGTGCATCGTAAACCTTCGCATCTATGAAGAGATCATTTCTTCGCGCGGGGTCTTTTGACATTACGTCCGCGAGAGCTCCTGGTGAGAGTCGCCCCGAAAACTGCCTTCCATCCGACCACAAAAGGAATTCGGGCGACTCCCCTACCTTCCGAATGGCGATTACATAGCTATCTTTGGCGGGCAGGAGGTTCCAGCCTTTTTGCGTCCTAAGGTCTTTCACTACGGTCTGACGATCTCGCTCTGAAACCTGGGTGACCCAGAGCTGCTTTCTCGGATCGGAGATTGAAGTTGCCACGCACTTTTCGTCAAACGCGAATCCGTGGTCTTTTAAAACCATCGAGACTTCCCCGCATATGGCACGAACTTCCTCGGTGGGAAAAAGTCGTCCCAAGATCAGGCGGCTGGACACCGCAACTACAATCCCAACACCGATAAGAATTCCGATCTCGTGTAGCTTCATCTGCTCACCACCGAATCGCCCGGAAGATTCTCCAACTCAGGTACCCAACGGTCGGGGCGACGACCATCGCAGCAAGGGCATTGTACGGCTCGATGATCCTGTTCCATGTTGGGATCGCGGCAGCAACGCCAAACACGATAGCTCTCGATACGTTCCCACGCTCCACATAGTCGACTTTCTCCTCTGGCTCGATGTTGAAATCGGTCGAAGAAAACGTGTTCTCCCACATCCTAGAGTTGATCCGGTGCCCGGCTTCCATAACCGTCGGGATTGTTGTTATTAGGCCAACGAAGCCAAAGAATGCAGCTATCCACAAATCCTCGTTACCTGTCAGGGGCATCGTCAAGCATCGCCCTCCATCTCACCACCGCATCCATACTCCCTCTCGCTAAAGCACTTCTGCGACTGACCATGCGTCGGATCGTCGAGCAATTCATCAACAGTCATCATCGGCACCATCGTCAACCCAACTTTTAGGGATATTTGCAAACTGCTCAAGGGTCGCCCCATAGGTCGCGAACTTTTCCTCACTAGTTCGAACCAGAAAAAGGACTTCATCTACGGCACGATTTTCTTCTCCGTTCCAAACATAGGTTAGAAAGGGCGCCATGGAAACTTCTTGTTTATCCATTCGGAGGGAAATCCCAAAGCCATTGTAGAAACTCTCAGGTGGTGGATTGAGCACCAACTTCTCTAAAGAGGAGAGGCCGACACTTATGTAGGCAGAGAGAAGATCATCAATTTCGGAAACCGGAATATCTGCCCTTAGTGTTTTTCGAGCCCATGGCTCCAACGTTTTCGGAAAAGGAGGCGGCATTACCTGTAGCGTCCGGCAATGTTCGACAATCTGTAACCTGATGTTACGCTCATTCGCAATAATGTCAATCATCAGCTCAACCAGTCTTGTTCAAGGAATCAAATCTATTAGTTCCTGCGCGTCAGAAAGTGGGTTAAAGAAGTCGACAAGACCACCAACTCCATTTCCGATGGGCCCGCCACCCATCCAATCGGACACACGATTTCCTAGATCTGCCAAAGGCACTACAAACCTGGCATTGTAAAAAGTATGCCCCTGTTTACCTTCGCTTTGATAGTGTCCGTCGTGGTCGTCAGGGCGATTAGACTTATGCCCCTTGCCGTGATGAATGGTTTTCCCATCGACGCGATCTTCGATGGCCTTTGCAACCTTTCGAGCGTCTTCCGAAGTATTTCCTGTGACGCGGACGTTTCCGCCATGGTTCCGAATATTCACTGCCTGATTTTCTGTAATTCGGCCAGCTCTTCGTCGCATCCAGTCTCCGATGAACTTAACGCCGCGTATGACAATGCCCACCTTGCCGTACCCTGTTTCATCACCGTAGTTGATCGGATCTGAGTCGCAGTAAATAAACCAATTTCTTCCGTCCTTGATGGGATCGCGCGTCAGGAATCGACCCGTCGAAGAATCGTAATATCTGTGACCGAGGAGTTTGAGACCCGTAGCGTCTTCTTGGTAGCCGAAGCCTCCCGCATATCCGAACGGACCATTCCAAATGCCCGTCGAGGTCACAACGTTCCCGAATGCATCGTAGCGGCGGGTTGCCGAGACCGTTTGCGCGGTACCCGTCTGCGTATCTGCGTTCTTCAGGCCGGAGTGCAGGAAGGTTGTTGCCGTTCCTCGCCTTTCGGAGACTCCCGGCGTGTACGTAGCCGAACTGTCCTTCAGAACCGGATCGGTGACGTAAGCTCCGTCGCGCAGGTAGGTCTGTGCAACAGAGTTGGTCGTTGACCCAATTCTCGTGTCGAGCCCGTTGTACACGTTGGTCTGCGAGATTCCAGGGCCCGTGATGCTCGTCGCTCTGCTCTCGAAGTCGTAAGAGAACGTCGTGGTACCCGCCGAGGTCAGAACGGTTGTCGTTCTTCCCGCCGCGTCGTAACCGAAGGTCTTTACCGTACTTGCCCCAATGCTGACCGTGAGAAGCTTGTCACCGTCGTCGTAAGCGTACGTTTCGGTGATCCCGTTCACGGTTCGCGTCAGACGGTTGCCGTTGGCATCGTAGGTGTAAGAGCCCGCATAGCCGGACCTGTTCTCAGACAAAAGCTGACCCGCCCCGTCGTAGGTGTAGCTCGTCGTCGCTCCGTCAACCGTATGCGCGGTCACCTTGGAGCTTGCGTCGTAGCCGTAGGTCTGGGTGCGAAGCGCCGTTCCCGAAGAGTTGCGAAGAACGATGCTAAGAACGCGGTTGCGAGAGTCGTAGGCGAAATCCTCGTACTGCCCGCTGGAGTACGTCTTGCGAGATACCCGTCCGAGAGCGTCGTACGTGAAGCTCGTGGTTTCGCTAAAGCCGTTGCTCTGGCTTGTCAGCCGTCCCGTGGAGGCGTTGAAGGTCCAAGACTGGCTCTGCCCCGCACCGGACTGCGCGGTGCGCTCTCCGGCGGTGTTGTAGGTGTAAGTCAGCGTTCCTTGGGGCTGGGCAAGCTGCGTGAGCTGCGAAGCGGCGTCGTAGGTCCACGAGGTGGTCCCGGTGGCGTCCGTCATCGCGGTGCGCCGACCCGAGGCGTCGTAAGAGAACGCGGTGTCCACTCCGCTTGGGTAATCCACCGCCGTGCTCCTTCCGGCATCGTCGAAGGCGTACTGGATGGCTTGCCCGAGAGGGTTGGTGTATGCGGAGGTATCGCCGTTGCCGTTGTAGCTCCACTGCTCCACCGAACCGTCGGGGAGGGTGAGCGAGGCAACTTGTCCCCGGGCGTTATAGGTGTACGTTCTTGTCTTGCCGCGGCCGTTGGTCACGCCGGTGCGGTACCCCATGTTGTTGTAGCCGTACGTCTCAACATCCCCCCGACCGTTGGTGACGCTTAGGTTCCAACCCGCATCGTTATAGGTCATGGTCGTGGTTCGACCTGCCTCGTCGGTGACGGTGAGCGGATTACCCGCCCGGTCGTACGTTGCAGAAGAAGTCGCTCCTCCCGGCTGGGTGGTGGAGACGGTCCGTCCCCACTCATCGTAAGAAACGGATGTAACGTGCCCTAGAGCGTTGGTGGTGCTTACCGGGCGAGAGAGATCGTCGTAAGCGGAGGTCGTGACCACTCCTGCCGGGTCGGTGACGCTTGTCGCCTCACCCCGAAGGTTGTAAACGATGGTGGTGGTTCTGCCCAGGCCGTCGGCGATGCTCGTAGGTTGTCCGTAAGAGTCGTACGAGCGGGTGAAGACGGTTCTGCCCAGCGGATCGGTAGCAGAGGAAGGCAGCCCCTGAGCGTTGTAAGCGTAGGTGGTCACATGACCCAGCGGACTGGTTTTTGTGAGCAGGTCGTTAAAGGTGTTGTAGGTGTACGTCCAGGTTTGGTTCAGCGGGTTCTTGGCGGTTAGCCTGTTGCCCTTTGTGTCGTACGTGAACTGCCAAACCTTGCCCCGCTTGTCGGTGGTGCTTGTGACGTTGCGGCTTGCGTCGTAGACGTAGCTCTCCGAGAATCCGGCTTGGTCCACCGTGCTTGCAAGAAGCCCGCTGGAGTAGTTGTCGGTCCTTGTCGTGGAGTTCGGAAAGGTGATGGTCGTTGCCGAAGCCGTGTAGGCATAAGTCGTGGTGTGTCCCAGCGGATTCGCGAACGAAAGCATCTTTCCGCTGGAATCGTAGGTCCAGGTCCAAACTTTGCCCCGAAGATCCGTTTCGGTGAGGATGTCATGGCTGGCGTTGTACGTGAACGACCTCGTGTAAACCGTTCCGCCAAGAGACGGGTACGAAACGCCGGTAAGTTGTCCCGAGGTGTTGTAGGCAAAGCTCCAAACCCGTCCGAGAGGATCGGTGAGGGTGGACACCCGGTTTGAGGTGTTGTAGGCAAGGGTCAACGAGCGTCCATCCGGTACGGTGATGCTCGTTACTAGACCCGATGTGTTTCGGTTCACCGTGACGCTGTTGCCCACCCGGTCCTGGGTCGAGGTCAGCCGACCGAAAGAATCGAACAGGTACTTGGATTGGTTCTTGAAAGTCAGCGTCCAGGTGCCATCGGGGTTGCGAACAAGGCCGTGGTTCCATCCGGAAGGAGGCGTGAACGTTCCGGCAGTCTCTGTGTACGGCACCTGCAAGCCGTCCGGCATCCGCAAGATGGCGGAAGAACCTACTGTGTGGGTGATGCTTGCGTCATAGCTGTGGCTCCAGCCATGCCCAAGCGTTCCATTGAAAGTACCGATGCTGGAGTGAAAAAGCGTGAATCCTGCCGCCGAATTACCGCGAGAGGAAAAGCCTACAAGCGGAAGCGTCGTAAGTTTGTTTCCGGTGTTGGTGTTGGTTTGACCTGACATTCCACCAGGCCCATCCGGATTGACTCCGCCCCCACCTGAGCCCCCAGAACCGCCGGAACCACCGCCCGGTCCTTCCCCTTCACCGGGAGCACCCCCACCGCTGCCACCCTCTCCGCCAGGGCTCTGCAAAGTAAGCATCCCTACAAGGGACAGCAGACCGATGGAGGCAAAAACTTCGCCGCGGTCAAAGGCGTGGGCGAGTTCCCGCTCGGCAACCGCTTGCTGCAAGTCTCGGCGAAGACGGGGTGTCCACCATCCAGAACGAAGGGCATCCCGGCGAGGATTGGTACCTCGAAAAATTCCTTTAGGACTTTCCGTAAAGTGAGGCGCTCGTGACCAATAAATCTTACTTTGAAGCTCGCTGAACCCTTCCCACACCGCAGACATACCGCTTGCCGTCACGCTGAAAGTCATGCTTATTGCCATAAAGATGGCGATAATTCGGAAAAGGACGGTTTTTCGAACAGTAGTTACGGTCATCACAGCACCAATGAATAGTACTGTACGACAACCTTTTGTGAACGCCAAGATCGTTAACAGAAAATTATCAATGAGAAGTTAAGGACTAGGAACATGTTGTTATCGCGTTGCAGAAAGCAACTTGCTTAGCCTTCGGTGAAACGCTTTACACGCTAGTTGGGCAGCAGCAGAGGCAGCAACTCGTCTAGCGACTCGATGATAAGTTCCGGAAGCGGACCCTCGGTCGGGATAGGTTCCGGAAGAGCGTCGCCTTCGGCGCTGGGCGGAACGTCGCTATCGCGTCGCACCCAAGCGGTGCGCCAACCCGCATCCATCGCGCCAAAAATGTCGTGGTGCAGGCTGTTCCCCACCATCAAAATCTGATGCGGCTCAAGCCCCACCGCCGCTTCAGCTCGACGAAAAACCTCCGGCACGGGCTTGCCGAACCCGAGTTCGCCTTCAATTAGGATCGGGTTGAAGTACGACTCCAGGTTGAGGGTGCCGACCTCTTGCCGTTGAATATCTGCCGGGCCATTCGTGATGAGGCCCATAGGGTACGCGCCCTTGAGAGCCTCTAGCACAGGCAGAGACTCTTCAAACAGAGCCAGGTTCGCGTCTCGACGCCGCATGTAAGATTCACTCAGGGCAACCGCCAAGGCCTCGTCTTCGATTCCCGCCTCGGCAAGGGTAAGCCGCATCTGCTGGGTACGAGTCGGCTCGCCTGTGATCAGGTACTGCGCGTAGTAGCCCGTTTTCTTAAGGGTTGGGCTGAACTTGCGGAAGGCAACCGCCCAGTGCTTCACCATTTCATCGGTGGTTTTGCCCGGAACCGGATTCGCCTCGAAAGTCTCTCGAAGCCCTTTCTTAGAAGCGTTCCAATAGCCGCAAAGGGTGTCGTCC
>CAYYJX010000129.1:0-6734 GCA_964471545.1 uncultured Fimbriimonas sp.
GAAGATGTTCATCTTCCATCCGAAATCCAAGGACATCACCAAGGAACCTGTCGACAACAAGACGACCTTCCTAGCCTCCTTGCTGCCTATCGGCAACTCGTCGATGGAGATGCATGTAGAGCTTGAAAACGGCAAGAAGATGGTGCTGGCGCTCGACACCGGGAACGCTTTCTTCGCCACAACCCATAAGGACGTCTTGGAGCGGGTCAACCTCTGGAAGACGGGCGACAAGCCCTCGTTCATGAAGACGGCAATGGTGGCCTCCGGTCCGGTCGACAGCTGGTACGCCAAGATTCCGAACGCGAAGATCTACGGTGTGCCCGTACCATCCAGCGTTTGGAGCATCATCGACCTTCCTTCCAGTTCGGCCGAGCACGATGGAACGGTGGGATACGGCTTCCTCAAGAATTTCAATATCGTCATCGACTATGGTCGACGCCGAATTCAGCTGAAGAACTGGACGGGCAAGGTTGAGACTCCCCAACCTGCAGATATTGGTCTTTCGGCGTTCAACTCCCGAGCGGATAAGAAGATGGTCGTCTACGCCCTCTCACCAGAAGGACCGGCGGAGAAAGCAGGCGTAAAGATCGGCGACGAGATTATCAGCGTAAACGATGTGTACGCTCTCAACCTTTCCAACCGACGTCTCTTCGAGATGCTCCAAGGCGAAGCAGGGACGAAGGTTAAAATCAGCCTCTCTCGCAAGGGAGTGGTGATGAACAAGGAGATTGAGCGAAAGCTCCTTGTGAATGAACTGACGTACAAGTAATTTCAGCCTCGAAAAATGAAAAGACCGCCGGAGATCGATGGATCTCGGCGGTCTTTTCATTGACACCCTACTTGTCAGTCGGAGGCGGCTATCGGCTCGCCTATTGTCTCAGCGGTGACAGGCACCGGTTTGGTCTTTCCGTCAACGATACATGTCGAGGCAAGATCCCCCATCACATTAATCGTGGTGCGACATCGATCCAGGAACCAGTCGACCGGGAGGATGAGCAAGATGTATTCCGTAGGCAGCTTTACGGCGGTGAAGACGGCAAGCATCGTGACCAGTCCCGCTTCGGGAATTCCAGCGGCTCCTACGGACGCGACCACGGACATGATTACGACCGTGATCTGCTCCTGCACGCCAAGGTTTTGGCCCAATGCTTGGGAGATGAACAGAGCGGCCATGGCTTCGTAGAGAGCCGTTCCATCGTGGTTGAACGTGCCTCCGACCATGATGCCGAGACTCGCCGAGCTCTCTTCGACACCAATCTTTTCCTTTGCCGACCGGAACGTCACCGGTAAGGTCGCAGCAGAACTGGCGGTCGAGAATGCCATTGCGAAAGCATCGAATCCGCCTTTGAGGAAGTGCCCAGGACGAACCCAACTGCTTAACCGTAAGCGGAGAAGGTACCAACCCACCATAATGCCGAGCGCGAGGAGGACCGCCAAGATGAACCAACCCATCTTCAAGAACTCGGTCAGACCCTTCGTGCCGACGATTCGGGCGACAACGGCAAAAACGGCCAGGGGAACCAGTTCGAAAACCCATTTCAAAGCCGTCATTGCCAATTGGAAGACGGCCTGGAATACGTTGCTGAGCGTCACCAAACCAGACTCAGCCGCAGGGGTGGTTTTGCCTCGCAATGCCCGCATCGCGAAGCCCACTAGGACGGCTATAAAGATCACCCCTAAGATCTCGTTGTCTTTGAAGGCGGTGATGAAATCGCCTGGGATTCGGTTCATCAGGTCTTCGCCGAGGTTGTACGGCTTCTTGTCCGCCAGATTGTTTGTCGGCGGAGCCAAGCTGATGTGCTTGCCCGGTTGAAGGATGTTTGCAACCGTCAAACCGACCAAGATAGCGACCAACGTGTTGGTCATCAGCACCCACATGAGCTTTGCGGTCTTTTTGCCCGCCAGTTGGGTTTCCGCGATGGCGTTGACCACCGCCATGAAAATGAGTGGGGTCGCGAGGAGTCGTAGGAACCGCAACACGAGGTCGGCGATCGGCTTGAGCGACTCCGCGCCCGGACCCATCGCCTTACCTACGCCGATACCGATGAGTAACGCCAGAAGGATCTTGGCAAATAGGGGAAACCGGACGTATTTCGCCCAAATCAAAGCGGGCCCGGAAAGGCCCGCTGGAATCGGTTCTTGGGTGTGCGCATGGTGTCCCGACATAGCTATCCGCCCGTGCGCGCCAGAAAGGTTAGAACGCGTTAGTCTTCGTCGGACTCGTGGCGTTGTCCCCCGGAATCTGGGCGCATCATGGGAAACATTAGCACTTCTCGAATGGTGTCTGCTCCGGTTAGAAGCATCGCCATACGATCCATGCCGATTCCGCAGCCGCCCGTGGGAGGCATTCCGCACTCGAGAGCGTAGAGGAAGTCTTCATCCATGGGGTGCGCTTCGTCGTCGCCTTTGGCGCGTTCGCCCAACTGCTGCTCAAATCGTTCTCGCTGATCGATGGGGTCGTTGATCTCAGAGAAGGCGTTGCAGACTTCTCGACCAAGGACGTAGCCTTCGAACCTTCGCGTGAAGCCAGGCTTGGATGGATCCTTTTTGGCAAGCGGGGAAGTCTCGATCGGATAGCCGACTACAAAGCTCGGCTGCTGCAGAGTCGGCTCCACAAAAACTTCTAGCAGCTTCTCGATGAGGCCACCAAGATTATTCTCCTTGGCGACGTCGATCCACGAACCGAGTTCCTTTGCTTTCTGGGGAACGTTCTTCGCGATGAGGGCCGCTTTTGCGGTTTCGAGATCCTTTAGTTCGTCCGCGGTTACACCGGAAAGCACCTCGATCTCGGAAAGGAGGTCAACTCTTCGCCAAGGCTTGCCGAAGTCCACCGGGCCCTTGGGCGTTTCCACCACAGTGGTTCCATAAACCTTCTGCGCCACGAACTTGAAGCACTCCTCCACTCGGACCATCATGTCCTCCAAGTTTGCGTAGGCCTCATAAAACTCTAGAAGCGTGAACTCAGGGTTGTGGCGGTTGCTCAGACCCTCGTTTCGGAAGACTCGACCAATCTCATAAACCTTCGGGACGTCGCCGCAGATGATTCTCTTGAGATACAGCTCAAGAGAGATGCGCAGCTTTACGTCCATGTCGTATGCGTTGTAATGAGTAAGGAAGGGCCGAGCCGCCGCTCCACCGGCTTCCAGTTGAAGCTGTGGGGTTTCGACCTCAAGGTAGCCGACGCCGTTGAAGTAGTTCCGCACCTCGGCAATGATTCGAGAGCGGTCTAGGAGCTTCTTTCGAGCCTCGGCGTTGGTGATGAGGTCGAGATGGCGGTGGCGCAGTCGCGTTTCAACATCCGAAAGACCATAGAAAACCTGTCCGTCCTTCTCTTTTCCTAACGGAAGGGCCTGCAGCGACTTGCTGAGCGGCACCAACTTTTGCACATGGATCGACTTCTCACCCGTCTTTGTGAGAAAGAGGAAGCCGTGGACGCCCACGTGATCGCCGAGGTCGAGAAGCTTGTAGGCCTCCCATTCGGCTTCGGTAACGTCGTCCTTGCGAACGTAAACCTGAATTTTGGAATCGCCATCGCTGAGGTGTGCAAATCCGGCCTTGCCCATTAGGCGATAGGAGACCGATCGGCCGGCAAAGGTGACTTGTTTGTTCTCTTCGAATCCGTCGAGCATCTCCTGGGCGGAATGACTGATTTCAAACCGCTCTTGGGCGAAAGGATCCATGCCGATTTCTCGAAGAGCGTTTAGCTTTTCGATTCGGATGTCACGCAGAGACTTTTCTTCACTCATGGCGATGTTCGTTAAGGTACCCGTCGAACCTTCATGCGGGCATAGAAAAACCCCTCTCAGGCTGAGCCTGGAGAGGGGTTTGGAAGGGAACGCTTCTCTTACTTGACGCTCGGGGGAAGGATGACCGCGTCGATGACGTGGATGACGCCGTTCGAGCAAACGATGTCTGCCTTGGCAACCTTGGCTTGGTTGAACTTGGCGCCGCCCTTGAGGGAGACCTTGACGTTCTCGCCTGCAACGGTCTTCACTTCGCCGGCCTTCAGGTCGGTCGACATGACCTTGCCCGCGATGACGTGGTAGGTGAGAACCTTGGTGAGGAGCTTCTTATCGGCGAGAAGCTTCTCGAGAAGGGGCTTCGGGACCTTTGCGAATGCTGCATCGGTCGGTGCGAGAACGGTGAAGGGGCCTTCGCCCTTGAGGGTTTGGACCAGACCTGCCTCGGTAACGAGCTTGGCAAGGGTCTTGAACGAACCGGCCTTGACGGCGGTATCGACGATGTCCATTTCTCCAGCCTTGGCAGGAGAAATCACTGCCACGGACGCGGCAAGAACGGCTAGAATGGATTTTCGGAAGTTGATCATGTCTGGTTGACTCCATCTGGGCGGGACGCAACGCAACTGCGTTCCCGCTCCTTCAGAAAGATACGAGGGTCGTTTTCAAAGATTTCACACTTGATACAAAAAATATCAGCGAGTGGTGATTTATTTGAGCATGCCGCGATTTCCTTGCGCGTGGGTCGGCAAAGTCGTCCCTTTTCGATGCCCTTGACATTGTGAATTCTTTGTCGCCATACTTTACGGTTGTCGTTAGACCGCAGTACGTGTGTCTGACGATGGGCACTTTCAGGAGGCTCGAGCGGACAAGTTGGATCGAATCAACGAATAACTTCCGAACGAGGCCCCTCCTAATGCAGACGAGGGGTTTTTTATCGCCAAAGTCTCGGGTGCCAGAAAGCGAAAGCACAGAAATTTAAAGAGGATTGAATGCCGACAGTCAATCAGTTAGTTCGAAAGGGGCGACAAGCTCCGAAGGTGAAATCGAAATCGCCAGCGTTGAAGGGCAACCCCTTCCGACGTGGCGTGTGTACGGTTGTACGTACCATGACCCCCAAGAAGCCTAACTCGGCGCTTCGAAAGACGGCTCGTGTTCGATTGACGAACGGCATTGAAGTCACCGCCTACATTCCGGGCGAAGGCCACAACTTGCAAGAGCACTCCGTGGTTCTCGTTCGTGGTGGTCGTGTGAAGGACCTGCCCGGCGTGCGCTATCACATCGTTCGCGGTACCCAACAAACCGCTGGAACGAACAAGCGTATGCAAGGTCGATCCAAGTACGGCACCAAGAAGCCTAAGGCCGGCGCAGCACCTGCGGCAGGGAAGAAGAAGTAATGTCTCGAAAAGGTCAAACCCCTAAGCGTCTGATCCTTCCGGATCCGATCTACAACTCTGAGGACTGCTCTCGGTTCATCAACCGAATGATGCTTGACGGCAAGAAGGGCAAGGCAGAGCACATTTTCTACACGGCAATGAAGATTGCTGAGGAGAAGACGGGCACTCCGGCACTTGAGGTTTTCCAAACCGCTCTCAAGAACGTCACTCCGGCAGTCGAAGTTCGACCTCGACGGGTTGGTGGTCAAACCTACCAAGTCCCGATGGACGTCCGACCTGATCGACGACGCACGCTCGCCATCCGATGGATGGTGACCTACGCTCGAAAGCGCTCCGGAAAGACCATGATCGATCGACTGTCGGCAGAGTTGATCGACGCGTTCAACGGAACCGGTCAAGCCATGAAGAAGCGAGAAGATACGCACCGGATGGCTGACTCCAACAAGGCTTTCGCCCACTACCGCTTCTAATAACTAAGTTATCTGGGCGGGTTCCAACCTGCCCAGGTTAGTTCTCGCCCTGCGACCCCCACCAAAAGAGAATCTCATGCCTCGAAGTCATAAACTCGAATACGTTCGAAACATCGGTATCGCCGCTCACATTGACGCGGGTAATACCACCACGACCGAGCGCATCCTCTACTACACCGGCCGCAACCACAAGATCGGCGAAGTCCACGACGGCGCCGCTACGATGGACTGGATGGTGCAAGAGCAGGAGCGCGGGATCACCATTACCTCCGCTGCAACCTCCTGTTTCTGGGCAGGTAGCAAGAAGGACAAGCCCGAGCACAAGATCAACATCATTGATACGCCGGGTCACGTTGACTTTACGGTTGAAGTTGAGCGATCTCTCCGCGTGCTTGACGGCTGCGTTGCCGTTTTCTGCGCGGTTGGTGGCGTCCAGCCCCAGTCTGAAACCGTTTGGCGACAGGCAAACAAGTATAAGGTTCCCCGAATCATCTACGTGAACAAGATGGATCGACTTGGTGCGGACTTCTTCTCGGTGTACAACCGAGTGAAGGAGCGACTTGGCGCCAATGCGGCTCCCATCCAGGTTCCGATCGGTGCCGAGTCTCAGTATAAGGGCTATATCGACCTTGTTGAGATGACCGCAACCATCTACACGTCCGACGACGGAAAGCAGTACGAAGAGGGAGCGATCCCCGACGAGCTGTCTGACCTGGCGAAGGAGTGGCACGACAAGATGATCGAGTCCATCTCTGAATTCGACGATGACATCGCCATGAAGTATCTGGAAGGCGAGGCTATCACGAAGGAAGAGATCAAGGCTGCACTTCGACACGGCACCATCAACCTCAAGATCGTTCCGATGATCTCTGGTTCTTCGTTCAAGAACAAGGGCGTCCAAGCAATGATCGACGCGGTTGTGGACTATCTGCCGTCTCCTGTGGACGTTGACTCCGTTTCCGGTGTTAACCCCAAGACCGAAGAAGAGCTGGATCGAAAGCCGTCTGACAGCGAGCCGTTCAGCGCGCTTGCGTTCAAGATCATGTCCGACAAGTACGTCGGGCGCTTGACCTACATGCGCGTTTACTCCGGTAGCCTAAAGAAGGGTTCGGCGGTTGCGATCACCTACC
>CAYYJX010000130.1:0-5032 GCA_964471545.1 uncultured Fimbriimonas sp.
GGCGACCGGGCGCGCTCAACCTTGCCGATGCCGATCCGACGCGCATCTACCGGGTGACCTACACCTACAACACATACATTGCGAAGCACGACGGTGGTCAACCGACCTCCCAAACCGCCATTCCGCAGGTCTCTCAAACCGTTCTGATGGGCCCCGGACAGAATTGGTACAACTGGAACAGCTGCCAAATCAACGGCGCCATCACCAACATGCACTGGAACATCAGCACCCGTGCATCCGGATGGGGCTATGACTTCTGGGGAGGCCACGCCAACGCACAAACGGCGGGCTACAACGGTGGAGCCAACTTCTCGTTCGCAGATGGTAGCGCACGCTACTCCAAGCTTGTGCCCATCGGAGATCGCGGTCAAGCACCCGGCGGTGTCGGCGGTCTGTATGCAGGCTACTTCGTCCGAGCGACCACCAAGCCAGAGGCGACGACCACCGGAATCTGCCCAGCGAACTACGACAGTGCCTCGATCGGTTTCTAAGGAATGGAAAGACGCATGCTAGGAAAGAAACTTACGGGTTGGCTTTTTGCAGTCGTTGTCCTGGCGCTCGCAGGTTGCGGAAGTCAGGAATCCGCTCCTCAGAAGGCGCTTCCAGGCGACTATGATGGACCTCCGGGTGGAGCGGCAAAAGCCGGACCGTCTGGAGCTACCGGCTCCGAGGGGTCTCCCGCGCCGACGCAGCGCGCTCCCCAATAAGACCATCGACTAGAGAGAGTCCTGAAGTCGGCCCCTTTTCATGGATGAAGGGGTCGACTTTGTTCTTTTTGATGTGAGTGTGATTAAGATTCATCACTATCATCGAACGTAATCACGCTCCTGACTAGACACGGTATAGACATCTCCGAGGAGCAACCTATAATGGGAGCAGGTCTCGAATGTCGAAGGTCCAACTTTCCCCTCTCGTAAAGGACGGATCCAAGCCCGTTCACATTGAAGCGCGCGAGCGCATTCTTGCTCTCATTGAGAGTGGGCAAGTTGGGCCAGGAGATCGCCTCCCGTCCGAACCTGACATCGCGGGTGAACTCGGCATCAGCCGAATGACCGTCAATAAAGCGATCCTTTCCTTGGTTGCAGACGGTTGGCTCGAGCGCACCAAGGGCAAGGGAACCTACGTCGCCAGCGCCCAGCCTAGAAAGTCGCTCAAGGCGGCGGTGGTGATTGTTGAAGACCTCCAGGGCGCCATCAACAACTACTACTTTGGAGCCATCTACTTCGGCCTTATTCGAGAAGGCGAAGCGCAAGGGATTCAATTCGAGGCGATCCGGCTCAACCGAATCCTCGATCAATACTGGGAGGCAGACAGGTTCGACGCGCTGGTGTTCATCAACCCGCCTATCGAAGCGCTGATGGAGCTAGAAAAGCGAGGCTTGCACGAGCGGTCCGTCGTTATAGGCGCGTCGTGGCCCGGAATCGACTTCAAGTGTATAGACAGCGATAACATCTTCGGTGGTCTCATGGTCGCCGAGGAGTTTGCGAAACTGGGTCACAAGAAAACGCTCTTCGTGGGTGGCAGACCTGGAGTTCCTAACTCTGCCGATCGAGAACGGGGGTTCACCATGGGGGCCAGCCTGCGCGGGCTGGAAACATCGCTCGCTCCTTGGTCCTTTGGGGCAATCAATCTAAGTCCTGATTGCGAGGAGTTCCTCCGCACGACCTTGAAGAAGAAAGATCGACCGACGGCAGTGTTCGCCATCGGCGCGGTTCTGGCGCTGCAAGTCAATCGAATCTTCACCGATCTTGGACTGGTCGCCGGCCGGGACATCTCGCTGGTTGCCTACGACGACCCCGCCTTCCTCGAGGTGGCTCCCGTACCAATTGCAACCGTTGTGCAGCCCTTTGACGATATGGTGAAGCGAGCCTGCGCGTACCTTACGGGCAGGCTGCGAGAGGAGGAACCTCACCTTCCTTCTACCGATTACGTCCGCCCCACTCTCATGGCGCGGTCCAGCCTTCATTCGCACGTCTGAACGGGTTCAATTTCTAGCAACATTCCCACGAATCCCCAACCCAACAACGGTTCGGGTTTCGTATAATGCCCTCACTCTTAACGACGTGACTCAGTGAAGAATCGCGCATCGTGGGGGACGCTCAAAGAAGAGATATGAAGGGACTTTCATGGGGGCCGGTTCTGGCCGCAGGAATGGCGTGTGCGCTCTTGGGCGTCGGTCTTGCAACGCCAACGAACGCCGCTAAGTCAAAAGGGAAGTCAAAATCCCGACTCATCAATTTCAACCGCGATGTCCGCCCAATTCTAAGCGAACACTGCTACGCCTGTCACGGTCCTAGCGACAAGGTTGGCAAAGGCGGGTTGCGGCTCGATAAGCCAACCAGTGCCTTCCAGAAGCGCGGCGACTTTCAGGCAATCAAACCGGGCGATGCGGGCCATTCAGAAATCTTTGCGCGAATGGTTTCGAAAGATCCGGATGAGGTGATGCCCCCACCCAACTCGGGCAAGCCGGGTCCCACGCCTGAGCAGATTGAGATTTTGCGAGCCTGGGTTGAGCAAGGCGCGAAGTATGAGAAGCACTGGGCCCTCATTCCGCCCACCATGCCTCCCATCCCCTCCGAGCAGGCAGTGGGGCAGAAAGTCGCCCCCATCGATGCGTTCCTGCTAGAAGACCTTCGAGCAAAGAACCTCAACTTCAACGCGGAAGCGGACAAGCGAACCCTGATTCGACGCGTCGCCCTGACCCTCACGGGCTTGCCGCCACACCCTTCGGAGGTCGCCCAGTATCTTGCGGATAGCAGCAGTACGGCGTACGAGAAGATGGTGGATCGGTACCTCGCCAGTGAGCGGTACGGAGAGCACCAAGCCCGCTACTGGCTGGATGCCGTGCGATACGGAGACACCCACGGTCTGCACTTAGACAACGAACGTGCAATCTATCCGTACCGGGACTGGGTGGTTCGACAGTACAACAACGATCTCCCCTTTAAGAATTTCATCGAGTGGCAAATCGCCGGAGACATGCTCCCCAACCCCACGAGAGAGATGCTCGTGGCAACGGGTTACGTCCGCATGAACCCCACCACCAGCGAGGGCGGTGCGATTGTCGAAGAGTTCCTCGCCAAGAACACGTTCGATCGTGTGGACACCACCTCGACCGTCTTCCTTGGGATGACCGTAGCATGCGCTCGGTGCCACGATCACAAGTACGACCCCGTGACGCAGAAGGACTACTTCCGAATGTATGCCTTCTTCAACTCCACGGCAGATGAGCCCTTAGACGGCAACCTCTTCACGCCTGATCCTGTCGTGAAGGTGCCATCGCCCTCCCAAGAACGACGCCTCGCTCAACTGACCGCGACGGAAAAGACTCTGCTTGGACAAATTTCCGATGAGGATGTTCGGAACTGGGTGCAAATTCAGAAACCGCAATCTCCCGGTCTCAAGGCATGGCAGGTCAGCGGCCCATATGTAGCGAAGAACTTCGACGAAGCTTACGACGCGGCTTACGCTCCGGAAAAGGCCGATCTGAAAGCGGATTGGAAGCCGATCGAACTGAAGCTCGGAGCTCCGCTCAGCTTTATCGGTCGAGACAACGCGGCCTCGTACCTGCAATCCACGCTCGTCATCCCAGAGTCGAAGCCCTACCTTTTCTCGATCGGTTCCGATGACGCGGTCAAGGTTTGGATCGACAACAAACTGGTCCATCAGAACAAGGCTCTGCGTGGCGTGGAGCAAGCGACTGACACTTTCACCGTTCAATTAGAAAAAGGAGAGCGCAAACTGCTCATCAAGATCGTAAACGGTGCGGGCGCAGACGGTGTGAAGCTGGATATCGGATCGCCGTTCGATCGGCAAGTTCAAGACGTAAAGCCCAAGGTCGGAACGCCCGAGGGGCTTTTGGAAGCCAAGAAGCTGTATCTCACCGGTGGACCGGCAACAGCTGCCGCCATGCGGTACCGAGACACGATCCGCGAGAAAGAAGAGCTTGATCGTCAGATCCCGTCCACGCTGATCGCGCAAGAACTCAAGAAACCTAGACAGGCCTACGTTTTGCGTCGAGGCGAATACAACCTCCCCGAAAAAGCCGTCTCACGTGCGATCCCCGAGGTTTTTGGTGACCTTCCAAAAGGAACTCCGAGGAACCGCCTCGGCTTCGCCAAGTGGTTGTCTAGTCCAGATCACCCGCTTGTATCACGGGTCTTTGTCAACCGCATTTGGCAGCAGCACTTCGGAACGGGTTTGGTCAAAACCAGTGAAGATTTCGGCAACCAAGGCGAGTGGCCCAGCCATCCAGAGCTCTTGGATTACTTAGCGGTTCGCTTTGTGAAGCACCAGAGCCTGAAGCAACTGCACAAAGAGATCCTGCTCACGAAGGCCTTCCGACAGTCCAGCGCCGTCCCGGCAGAGAAGCTGAAGGTTGATCCGGAGAACCGCTTGCTCTCGCGAGGCCCTCGCTTCCGGCTCGACGCAGAAGTGATTCGCGACCAAGCGCTCTTCACCGCCGGATTGCTGAACGAGCAACGAGGCGGCAAAGGGTTTAAGCCGTATCAGCCGCCAAGACTTTGGGAAGAGATCACGTTCCCTGGTTCCAACACCTCCACGTATGTGCAGGATACGGACAAGTCGATCTATCGCCGAAGCCTGTATCTGTTCTGGAAGAGAACCAGCCCGCACCCGGTGGTGATGGCGTTCGATGCCCCCATGCGTGAGTCGTGCGTGGTGCGCCGCTCGCGAACCAACACGCCTTTGCAGGCTTTGGTCACGCTCAATGAAACGGCTTTTGTCGAAGCCGCCCGATCTCTTGCCACGCGGGTTCTGAACTCGAAGGGCAGCGATCTAGACAAGTTGAACGCGGCCTTCCTGTACACCATGGGACGACCCATTACCGATCGTGAAAAGCAGATCCTTCTGGGTTCACTCGCGGACTACCGCAAGGAGTTCGAAGCTCGTGAGTCTGAAGCTAAGAAACTGCTCTCCGTAGGCATGCTGAAGCCGGATCCCAACCACAGACCCTCTGAGCAAGCCGCTTGGACACTCATCGCCAACACACTCTTCAATCTAGACGAGTTCC
>CAYYJX010000130.1:5042-6668 GCA_964471545.1 uncultured Fimbriimonas sp.
CACTAAAACGTCGCGAAACAACCTTATGGACCCGATTCGAGAACTAGAACTCACGATGACCCGACGCCAGTTGTTCGGGCGAACGATCATGGGCGTGGGAACGGCGGCGTTAAGCCAATTGCTTCACGCAAGCGGCCTCGGCTTCCTTGCCGATCAAGACCCCACTCTGCCCAAGCTCGGCAAGCCTCGACCTGGAATCGGCGGCGTTCCGCACTTTCAGCCCCGTGCCAAGCGCGTCATCATGCTCTGCATGAACGGCGGTCCAAGCCAACTGGACCTATTCGAGCACAAGCCTAAGCTGAGAGAGCTTTACGACACGGATCTGCCGGAAGACATCCGCAACGGTCAGCGTCTCACCACCATGACCAGTGGTCAAACGCGATTCCCGATTGCCCCCACCAAGTACGACTTCAAGAAGTACGACAACAACGACGACGGCGTGTGGGTAAGCGAACTGCTGCCGCATACCGCAAGCGTGGTTCCAGAGCTGTGCGTCATCCGATCGATGTGGACGGAGGCGATCAACCACGACCCGGCGGTGACCTACATCCAAACGGGAAGCCAGTTACCCGGTCGGCCCAGCTTGGGCGCATGGACCAGTTACGGCCTGGGATCGATGAACGAAGACCTGCCGACTTATGTGGTCCTCCACAGTAAGGTCTCGTCCGGCGATGCCGATCAAGCCCTCTTTAGCCGCCTGTGGGGAACGGCCTTCCTTCCGAGCGAACACCAGGGAGTTTCGCTACGCTCTAGCGGAGACCCGGTGCTCTACCTATCAAACCCGGACGGGGTGGACTCGGTTCTTCGCCGAAAGACGTTGAACGATCTGGAAAAGCTCAACGAACTGCAACTCAACCAATTCGGCGACCCGGAGATTTCGGCTCGGATCAAGCAATACGAGATGGCGTATCGCATGCAAACCTCGGTGCCGGAACTCATGGATCTTTCCAAAGAGAATGAGAAGACCTTCGAGTTGTATGGACAGGAGAGCAAGACGCCCGGCACTTTCGCGGCGAACTGTCTCCTCGCACGTCGCCTCGCCGAGCGCGGAGTGCGATTCATTCAGATCTACCACCGCGGCTGGGATCAGCATTCGAACCTTACGGGCAACCTGCCTAAGCAGTGTAAAGACGTCGATCAGGCCTGCGCCGCGCTCATCAAAGACCTAAAGCAACGTGGAATGCTTGAAGACACCCTTGTGATCTGGGGCGGCGAGTTTGGGCGAACCGTTTACTGCCAAGGACCTCTCAGCAAGGCCAACTACGGTCGAGACCACCACCCGCGATGCTTCACTATGTGGATGGCAGGGGGCGGCATCAAACCGGGCATCACCTACGGTCAAACCGACGACTTTGGCTACAACATCGTGGACAAGTCGGGCAACGTCATCGAACCGAGCGTGGATAAGTTCACGCCAGGAGCGGTGCATATCCACGATCTCCACGCCACGGTGCTCAATAGACTAGGCATCGACCACACTCGCCTAACCTATCGCTACCAAGGCCGCGACTTCCGATTAACGGACGTTCACGGCCACGTGGTGCAAGACCTACTTCTGTAGTTTCCGATCGGTTTCGGAAAGGTTGAAGCGAACCGAGACGATGTACGGCGGCTTGCCTTCGGTCC
>CAYYJX010000131.1:0-6308 GCA_964471545.1 uncultured Fimbriimonas sp.
TTCGTTCTCTTTGGGTTTCCCCAAACCCAGGGTTGTCATCCTGGGCTGCGATGATAGTCGCGGCTCCGCCGCTTTGGCCGTTACTTACTGCTCCGATGGTTCCCGCGAACTCGGGAGCAATGGAGAACACAGACCCAACCAAATTCCGCTCTAAGGAGGGGTGCCCCAACGGGGCGGGGTGGTCGGCATTTCCTAAACTTCAACCCTTGGAAACCCAGAAACCACCCCACCAGACCCTTTCCCCAACTCCTTCAAAGCAAACTTTAGGCAATACCCGGTAATTCCCGGTGGAGTACTTTCCCCCCTCGGCGGAACCCAATCGGTGGTCACCACCATGGCTTCCCGTCGACAACCCTCATCCTCCCTCCTGCTCGGCGCGCTGTTGATCCCCGCAACCGCGCCGGCAGACCTTCAGGGATCCCGTGCGTTAGCGAACCTTCTCGCTCTGCAAACCACGACGTACCGCGTCGAATGTTTGGACCCCGAGATCAGCGAGCGCTGGCCACAGCCGTCTTACTTCCTCATCAAGCGCAACCTTTCCGCCGGGGCGATGACGGTCAAGCTCGCCTGGTCCGGCACCGCCACACGAGGAACCGACTACCGAACCTCGCACGGCACCACCGCCACCTTCCCGGACGGTGTGGACGAAGTGCTGGTAACCGTTACTCCCATCCGAGACCGCACCACCGAGAACAACGAAACGGTGACGCTCACTCTCTCCGACTTCGGCTCCAGCGCCACCGGTCAGGTCATCGACGCGGGTAGAGGGCCTTCCGAATCAGAAGCGACCCGATTCTTGGTGCAAGCCGCCTTTGGCGCCGACCCCGGAACGCTTCGAGAAGTTCAGCAAATGGACTTCGAACGGTGGTTGCTCGACCAATTCTCGCGCCCGATCGGTTTCACTCGACCCGGCATCATCGCCATGCGGCAGCGCAACGAGCCGATCTATCACACCGCCATGAAGATGGTGATTTGGGAACAGGTGATGCGTCCTGCTTCCAGAGGGCCGCGTGTGCGCATGCCCGATCCGCTTCGACAGCGGGTGGCCTACTCGCTCAGTCAAATCTTCGTCGTCTCCCAAAAGGTCGATTCTCTGCAGAACAACTCAGAAGGCGTGGCAACGTACTACGACACGCTGCTCACGCACTCGTTCGGCAACTATAGAGACCTGCTGCGAGCCGTGTGTTTGCACCCTTGCATGGGCCTTTATTTGAGCCATCTGGGGAACCGCAAAGCCGACCCCACCCGCGGTCGGTATCCCGATGAGAACTTTGCCCGCGAAGTGATGCAGTTGTTCTCCATCGGCCTGTGGGAACTGAACCTAGACGGCACCCGGAAGCTGCGTAACGGACAACCCATTCCCACTTACGACAACACCAACATTCGGGAATACGCCCGGGTCTTTACGGGCTATCAGTTCGGCGGTCCGGAGAACAACCAGTTTCGATGGGCGAAGCAAAACTTCACCGACCCCATGAAGCTGTGGGATTCCGAGCACGATCTGGAACCCAAAACGCTGCTCAGCGGGGTTGTCACGCCTAAACGAACCGCCAGCTCGCCGGATACAGGTTTGGCGGCAAGAGCCGACCTGGAAGCGGCGGTGGATAGCCTCTACCTTCACCCCAACGTCGGTCCGTTCTTGGGTCGCTTGCTCATTCAAAGACTCACCACGTCGAACCCCTCCCCGGCCTACATTCGCCGAGTCGCAACGGCGTTCAACGACAACGGTCGAGGCGTTCGCGGAGACATGCGAGCCGTGATCCGGGCGATCCTGCTGGATCCGGAGGCGCGAAGCTTCCCGACGCTCACCGCGAAGAAGCGCGAGCCCTATCTGACCCTTTTCCAATTGGCGAAGACGTTCGATGCTCAACCGATAAGCGGTCGATACTCCAGCGCGACGTACATGTACGACTTCATGCTGCAAGAGCCGTTTGAATCGCCCAGCGTGTTCAACTTCTATCAGCCTGCGTACCGCCCCAGTGGGGAGATGACCGACCAAAACCAGACCGGTCCGGAGTTCCAGATCATGACCGCGGTTACCGCGCACGACCACCTCAACATCACGCGCAAGTTCATTCACGAACACCTGGCGCGTTGGGGAGCCGATGCGAACAACCAGATCAAGATGAAGCTGGACGAATTCATCGCCATGGCGGATAAGCCGGATCAGCTGGTTCACAGGCTGGCGACCCGAGTGCTAGATAGGCGATTAAACCCCGTTTCATCAAGAATTATTCGCCAAGCAGTGGGGCAAATTCCCACAACACGGAATAACTGGCAGAGAGACAGAGTCCACATGGCCCTCTATCTCATCTGTGCCACCGCCGAGTTCCAAGTGCAACGCTAAGGCTCCCGAACAGCCCCATTTGAACGCTTATGTCATCGAACAATTCATCCAACAACGAACAATCCGGTAAGGGAGTCTCTCGGCGCGATTTTCTGGGTCAGGCAAGCTGCGCCGCCGTAGGATCCACTGCCCTTGCCAGCACGCTGCTCAACCTGTTTCTCACCAGTTCGGCCAGCGCGGCGGGGATTCGGCAGGGGTCCGAGGACTACCGGGCGATCGTGTGCCTCTTCCTTCCCGGTGGCAACGACTCCTACAACTTGGTGGTCCCGAGAGGAGTGGCGGAGCATGCCACCTACGCCAGAACTCGAGGCGATCTTGCCCTGGCGAGAGATGCCCTGTTGCCTCTAGACGCCAACTGGCACACCGGGCCAGAACTGGGACTCCACCCGCGCGCCGTAGAACTGGCTCAGCTGTTTGAGGCCGAAAAGCTGGCGGTGTTGGCGAACGTCGGAAGCCTGGTTCGACCCACTACCAAAGAGGACTATCGAACCAAGAACATGCTTCCCTACGGTCTCTTCTCGCACAGCGACCAGCAGGAGCAGTGGCAAACCTCTATTCCAGACTCCAGAGAAGGTCTGGGTTGGGGTGGCCGAATGGCAGATCTTCTCTTCCCCAGCAACGGGGCTTCCAACGTGTCCATGAACATCTCTGTGAACGGAAACAACCTCTTCCAAGTGGGAAGATCGGTTGTGCCGTACACGGTGAGTTCCAGCGGAGCCCTTTCGCTAAGGGGCTACAAAGACGGGTCGGCGTACGCGGATATCCGCGGAGCGGCGGTGGACAACCTCCTTGCCCAGCAGTACGACAACGCTCTGGAGCGAACCTACAACCGCATGCGACGCAACGCTCGAGACGCCTTCGACACCTATCAGGCGGCAACTGCGGTCGGATTGCCCGCGGGTGTCACCTTCCCCGATAACGCACTGGGCCGATCGCTCAGTCAGGTGGCGAGGACCATCGCGGGTCGAAAGGTGATCGGCGCCAAGAGACAGGTGTTCTATGTGCAGTGGGGCGGGTGGGACTTCCACGACAACGTGCTGAACAGCATGGACGCCATGATCCCCGTACTCAGCGCCGGCATCAAGGCGTTTTACGATGCCACCGTGGCATTGGGAATATCAGACAAGGTGACCCTGTTTACGGCAAGCGACTTCGGTCGATCGCTCACCAGCAACGGCATGGGCAGCGACCACGCCTGGGGTGGCAACCAGATCGTGGTGGGCGGAGCGGTGCGAGGCAAGAAGATCTATGGCGAGTATCCGGACCTAGCGCTCAACAGTTCGCTCGACACGGGTCGCGGCGCGCTGATTCCTACGACGGCGGTAGACGAGTACGCGGCGGAACTGGCGCTCTGGATGGGCGTTCAACGCGGAGATCTGAACATGGTGCTGCCCAATATCGGCAGGTTCTACGACGTCCGCTCGACCAGCGGCCCGCTCGGGTTCTTGGTCTAGACCACGCCCTCGGTCGCTCAAACGCGCCTTCGACCCCTCTTTGGGGGTCGGAGGCGTTGGTGTTCAACGTCGCTCTTTCGGGCGCATACTTTATTCAAGAATCTCCTTTCCTGCTTTGGGCTAACTTTTATGAACCTCTCCTCCGCTAAATCGGTCGCTAAGTCTTTGGTGAAGGGCTCCCTGTTTATGGGAACTCGGTTCGTAAGCCGAATCAAACTTGCGAGTCAGCCGACCAAAGGGAGACCCTTTCCTTCCAAGGGATCCGGTGATTCGCAATCGGTGGAGGCGAAAGCGGCAACCTTTCCCGTCAGCACTCGCTCGAGCTTTGGGGTGGCAGAAGCGGTGTCTCAGCCTGGAGTGCTGCCCACCCTCCCCTTTGAGATGCTCCAAACCGGCCCGGTGACGGTGGATGCCTATCAGGGTGCGGCGTGGGACGCTGCGGGCAAACTCAATTGGGAGCTGAGCTACCAGCCCGGTACGATCAACCCAGACCGACACCTGATCTTCACCCAGCCGATCGTTTTCTCGGGTGTCGAGACCGTGGAAGAGGCGTACTTGGCGATGGGAGCATTTGCGCCCAAGAACTTCTATCACTTTCTGTACACGGTGGTGGCAAGGGTGCAGGCAGGCGTAGAGGCGGGTCTGCACCAAGACCTTCCCTTTGTGGTTCCGCAGCTTGCCTCGCAACGACTTCTGCGAGTGCTGACGGAAGAGCTCTTTCCCGAAGTGAACTTCAAAGTGGTTCCGAAGGGTCGGTTGGTCAGCGTGGGCAAGGCCCATTCCACCGTGCATCCGCAGTATCAGTCGGTGACCTCGGCGTGGGGTGCGGAACTGCTAAGAAAAGCTCTCGCCGATACCCTTTCGCCTGTCCAGTCCGGCTCTAAGAAGGTGCTCGTCGCCTCGCGGCAAACGGGCGAATATCGAAAGCTGCTGAATGAGGAAGCCGTTGCGAACGCTCTGGAATCATTCGGCGAGGTGCAGGTGGTGCAGCTAGACAAGCTCACCCTTGCGCAACAGGCCGAACACTTTTTTTCCTGCAACGTGTGTATTGGCATGCATGGTGCCAACCTAAGCCTAGTGGCAATGATGAAGCCCGGTTCGACGCTTGTGGAGATTCTGCCCGAGCACGTGGCCAACGGAAAACACAACGAGCCCGTTTTCCAATGCTATCGCGGATTGGCAAACGTCACCGGCGTGAACTATCACGCGGTCGGAGCGTCATCCATCGCCACCTCCGGTCAACCTGCCTTCAATTGGGACGGCCAGGTGAAGGAAGAAGCAATCGATTTTCTTGCAAGCGTCACTGAATCGGCATTGGCAGAACAACCATGAATCAAACGGTCATCTACGTCATCAATCGCAAATGCGATACCGACCGCCTCAACGGCTTCACCGAGTCGATCCAACGGGTGGGCCTGGAGTTCAAGGTTTTCGAAGCTCTGGATGGCAGCCAGATGTCTGAGGATGAGATCAAAAAGCTGTGCCCTCGCCCCTATATGGATCGCTTTGGTCGCAATCTCACAAAGGGCGATATCTGCCTTGTCGTTTCTCACCGCCGTATCTGGGAGGAATTCCTTAAGTCGGATCACAAGTTTTTGGTGGTCTGCGAAGACGACTGTGGCTTCACCGAGGCCTTCCCCGAGCTTTTGAAGCAGTACGAGACTTCTGGTTTGGACTTCGACCTGGTGAAGTTTCACCTTTGGGAATGCGCTCCTCACCACTCCGAGTTTGGGTTTAAAGCCGCTCAGTTGGGCAACCACGGGCTGTGGGTGAAGAAGAGAATGAACTGGGGCACCACCTGTTACCTTCTCACAAAGGAAGGCGCCAAGAAGGTGCTCAAGAAGTCTTACGATTTCAATCTGCCCATCGACGAGTACCTGATGGAGCACTGGCGACACGGAATTTCTTTTGTAGAAGTGAGTCCGTATCCCACCTATACGCGTCGCGGTCCCAGCACGCTGGCGGCGGCTCGAACGGGTCTGCAAACCAATCCTCCCTCTTGGCGTTGGCGTGTCGAGCAGGTCACTCGAAACATTCAGCGGGAACTGGTCTTTTTGAAGAACAAGCTCCGGTACAAGGGCAAAGAAGGCGAGTTCAAGCCGTTGACCGTGGGTCCAAACCCGGATGCCGATCCTCGGCACCTCTTTGACCAGAGCGTCTCGTCCGTGACGTCTGAGTAGGCACTGGGATCGTTTCACGGGACAGGCTGCGCGGAGGGGTGGTCTCCGGAAATACCCTCGCCCCTCTGGGGGAGAGGGTGGCCCGAAGGGTCGGGTGAGGGGTCCGGAGCGTTTCCAACTAGGAAAAGAGTCTTGTCACGGCTCCGCCGTTCTGGATCTAAACGGATTCCTCTAACCCAGGGTTGTCACCCTGGGCTACGATGCCGGCCGCGGCTCCGCCGCTTTCGTTGGGTTCCTACGTACGTAGGCTGTCAGCGGTTGGGAGTATTGGAAGACCACCCCGGCCTTTCAGGCCACCCCTCCAGGACCCTAAATCAGTGCCCGACT